>NZ_SMKC01000367.1 GCF_004348315.1 Streptomyces sp. 8K308
TGGCGGCCATGGCCGGGGCCGGCGGGCGGGTCATCGTCGACGAGGTCTTCCTCGGCGGCGCCGAATCCCAGCGGCGCTGGACGACCGCCCTCGGCGGGCTCGACGTGCTGTGGGTCGGCGTCCGGTGCGACCCCGCGGTCGCCGAGGCCCGCGAGGCCGCCAGGGGCGACCGGGTCGGCGGCATGGCCAGGACCCAGGCTGAGCTCGTGCACCGCGGCGTGGTCTACGACCTGGAGGTGGACACCACCCGCACCGAGGCCCTGGAGTGCGCCCGCCGGATCGCCGCCCGCGTCCGTCAGAGGACGATGCCGCCGTCCACCGGGAGGACCACGCCGGTCACATAGGAGGCGCGGTCGCTCAGCAGCCAGGCGGCGGCCTCGGCGATCTCCTCCGGGTCGGCGGCGCGGCCGAGCGGGGTGCGCTGGTTGAGCTGGTCGATGACCCCCGGGGACTCCGCCTCCCAGTCCCGCAGCATCTCGGTCAGCGTCGTGCCTGGCGCGATGGCGTTGACGCGGATGCCCTCCCGGCCGTAGGTGGCGGCCGCCGACTCGGTGAGGCTGTTGACGGCGCGCTTGGTGGCCCCGTACGCGGGCAGCTGCGGATTGGCCATGAGGCCGCCGACGCTCGATGTGTTGACGATGGCGCCCGCGCCGGCGGTGGCCCTGATGGCCGCGACCTCGGCCGCCATGGCCGCCCAGGTGCCCCTGAGGTTGACGGCGTAGACCCGGTCGAAGTCGGCCTCCCGCACCTGGTCGAGCGGCCCGGGCGGCACCCCGGCGGCGCCGTTGTTGAAGGCGACGTCGAGGCGGCCGTGCAGCGCCACGACCCGGTCGACGGCGGCGCGGACGCCGGCCGGGTCGGCCAGGTCGCACACCACGTGGTCGGCGGTGCCGCCCGCCGCTCTGACCTCCTCGGTCACGGCCTTCAGTTGCGCCTCCGTGCGGGCCGCGAGCACCACCCGCGCGCCCTCGCGGGCGAACAGCCGCGCCGCGGCGGCCCCGATGCCGCGCCCGGCGCCCGTGATGAGCGCGACCTTGCCGTCCAGCAACCCGACCGTCCCTGTGTTCCTCGTGTTGTCCATGGCCACGAGCCTGCGCGTGGCCCGCCCGCTCAGCCAGGCACTGGCGGTACCTGGCTGAGCCCCGCGCGCCCGCCACACACTGGACACCATGGACAGACGCGAGCTGGCCGGCTTCCTGCGCAGCCGGCGGGAACGGATCACCCCGGCCGACGTCGGGCTGCCCGCCGGCGGCCGGCGCCGCACGCCGGGGCTGCGGCGCGAGGAGGTGGCGCAGCTGGCGTTCATCTCGACCGAGTACTACACCCGGCTCGAACAGGCCCGCGCCCCGCGCCCCTCCCGCGAGGTGCTGACCGGGGTCGCCCGCGCCCTGCGGCTGTCCGACGCGGAACGCGACCACCTCCACCACCTGGCCGGCGCCCCGCCAGGACCGCCCCCCGGGCCGCCGCGCGAGGTGCGGCAGAGCATCCTCGACCTGCTCGACCGGCTGCCGCAGGCCGCCGCGGTCGTGCTGTCCGCGACCTACGAGGTCATCGCCTGGAACGACCTCGCGGCCGCCCTAATGGAGGACTTCTCCGCCCTCCCCCGCCGGGACCGCAACCTGCTGCGCCGCGCGTTCCTCACCGGCTGGTCGGGGGCCGCGCCCCCGTACGGCCTGGCGGAGTCCGCCGAGTTCGCCCGCAACGCCGCCTCCCACCTCCGCGCCACCGCCGCCCGCTACCCGGACGACCCGGAGGTCGCCGAGCTGGTCCGCGACCTGCTGGCCGGCAGCGAGGAGTTCGGCCGCCTGTGGGCCTCCCACGACGTGTGCGCCCTGCCCGATCTGTGCAAGTCCTTCCACCACCCGCTCGTCGGCCGGATCACCGTCAACTGCGACGTCCTGGACATCGCCGACCGCGACCAGCGCGTGGTGATCTACACCGCCGCCCCCGGCTCCCCCTCGGCCGAGGCGCTCCGCCTGCTGTCGGTGGTGGGCACGCAGCGGATGGACGTGCCGGGCTGAGGCGGATGCGAACGCGGAACCCGGGGACGCCACGGACGGTCACGTCGCCTGGCCGCCGGAGAGGAGCGCCAGCTCCGCCTCGGAGAGGCGCGGCGCGCCTGCCGCCAGGTTCTCGGCCAGGTGGTCGGGGTTGCCGGTGCCGGTGATGGGGAGCACGTGCTCGCCCTGGTGCAGCGTCCAGGCCAGCCTGACCTGGGCGGGCGAGGCGCCGTGGGCGCGGGCGAGCGGCCAGCACCTCCGGCCGCTCCGCCCCGGTGGCCCCCGCCTCGCGGCCCTCGCCGGCGATCGAGAAGAACGGCACGGAGGCGATGCGCAGCGGCCTTCAGGTGAAGTCGGCGACGTGGTCCTGGGCCCACTGGCGGTAGGTGCGGGCTGGGGTTCCGGTCACCTGCTTGAGTGTGAGGTAGTCGGCGTCGTCCGGGGGGGCGCTGGTCTCGTGAGGCTCGTCGACGGCCCCTTCGATGCCGTCGTAGCTTTCGAAGCCGAACAGGAAGTCCGCGTTCGCGGCGGCGAAGCCGCCTTGGGCCTGGTAGAAGGAGCGGGCTTGCTGGGGGGAGACTTCGTCGAGTGCGATCTGCTCCCCGATCGCGTCTGCGATCGTCGCCACCTGCTCGCGCTTGGTCAGCACGTCTGGTCCGATAATCGTGTCGACGCGCCTGCGGCGATGGGGGTCGAGCAGATCGGCGAGGACGACGTCGGCGATGTCGGCCTCATGGATGGGATGTCCGATCTGATCGGGAAAGGGCTCGACGACGCGACGGTCTGCCTTGATCGACGGCCCCCAGACGAGGAGCGCGTTGGTCGCGAACTCGCCGGGCCGCACGATCGTCCACTCCAACCCCGAGGCTCTGACGGCCTGTTCGACGACCGTGTGGTATGTGGTGTCGTAGCCCGCTGTGACCGCTGCTGAGGAGACCACTACCACATGCTCGATACCGGCGAGTCTCGCGCGGGTGACGATGTCTTCGACGGTGTCAGGAGCGACGATCAGCACGAGCTGCCTCGCGCCATCGAACGCCGCCTCCAACGTCGACGGCGCATCGAGGTCGCCGAAGACCACCTCCGCCCCCTGGGGAAGCGAGACCTGGTGCGGATGCCGTGACACCGCGCGAACCGGCAGGCCCGCTTCCAGTAGCCCCGCCACGGCCAGCCGACCAACGACTCCGGTCGCGCCCGTGACGACAACGAGATCTCCAGACTCCTTTTGATACATCATCGTCTCAATGTAGGGCGCCAAGTATCATGCCGCAATGGATCTTTCACCACAGCGCGCCCGTACCCGTCAGGCAATCCTCGATGCCGCGGCAGCGCAGTGGTCCCGTGATCCCACCGCGAGCCTGGGCGACATCGCCGCCGTCGCAGGAGTGGGGCGAGCGACCATTCACCGGTACTTCTCCGACCGTCACGTTCTCCACGCCGCGCTCGTGTCGGATTCATGGCGAACGCTGCGCGCGGTGGTCGAAGACGCCGGCCCGGCCACGGGCTCCGCGCTGGAAGTGATCCAGAGGATCGTCACGGCCATGGTGCACGCCGGTGACCGAGTGCGCTTCCTATTCACCGCTACCGAGGGAACACCCGCCGAAGCCGACGCCGGCATCGCCAAGGAGGTCGACGACATCCTCCTCGCCGAGATCGACCGCGGCCAGCGCGAAGGCACGCTCGACGCGGCGGTTCCGGCCAGATGGATCGAACTGATGATCTGGAGCGCCGTCTACACGGGCCTACAAGCAGTCTCCGATGGCCTCATACCCCGACACGGGGCGGACCAACTGATCCGCCGAACTCTCCGACGAGCATTTGGCGACGCCCCATAACACCAGCCCTCCTCGTCTGATGCCCCATCCCCCTGCGGCAGATCCACTCATTGTGTTGGGAGTTCTCAGGGGTGCCAGCCGAACCGGGCCAAGGACTACGCACGTTCCCGCATAGTCCCGTCTGTCTGGCCCGGCTAGCCGGGCGAGTCGAGCCAGAACGACGAGCCGTCAGGGGTGGCGGTGAGCCCGAAGCGGTCGACGGCCGGTCGGGCCTGGGTGTCCCAGCGCTGCCAGGCGGTCGCGACCTCGTCCCAGAGGCGGCGCGGGCCGAACTGGGCGACGCGGAACTGCCGGCCGTCGTGGTCGACGGCGGCCCAGGACGTGGCGTCATCGGCGGCGAGCCAGAGGCGGACGGCGGCCTCTTCCGTCTCCGTGTCCCACGAGTGCCAGACGTCAGGGACCGCCAGGCCGATGGCGAACTGGGCGGCGAGGTCGTGGCCGGCGACCGCCCAGGGGGAGACGCGGGTGGTCGAGACCTCCGGCCGCTGGCCCGGGCGCAGCACGTCCCGCATCAGCTCCACGTCCGCGCGCTGGCCACGCGTCCTCATCTCCATGTAGGAGCCGAAGGGCGCGAACCGGCCGGTGGCGGTGCCGTCCTCGTTCCTGGTCGCGATGAGGGTGCCGAACGGGCACCACGCGCTACTCCACGGCGCGACGATCCGGCCGCCGGACCGCACCTGCTCGAGCCAGGCCGGCGGCAGGGATCGCACCGAGCAGCCCGCGATGAGCAGGTCGTAGGGCGCGCCGTCCGACCAGCCGAGGGCGCCGTCCCCGCACACCACGTGCGGCGTGTAGCCGGCGCGCTTGAGGTTGGCGCGCGCCTGGTCGGCGAGACCTGGATCCAACTCGACCGTGGCCACGTGCTCATCGCCGAGCCGGTGACACAGCAGCCCCGTGTTGAATCCAGTGCCGGTACCGATCTCCAACGCCCGCATGCTGTCGGTTGGTTCGGCGGCCTCCAGCATGCGCACCACCGTGCTTGGCGCCGAGGCCGACGACTCGGGCACGTCGTCGCTCAGCCGCGTGACCACCGGCTCGTCGCCGTAGGCCGCGTCCCACCAACGCACGGGCTCGTTGGCACGATCGCAGCGGGCATAGGCGCCCTCGCCGTCTCGCAGCCAGACGCGATCCGGCAGGAAGAGGTGCCGTGGCACGGCACGCAGCGCCCGCGCCCACTCGGCCGGGGGCGCGTGCCCCAACCGGGCGGCGGTGCCGGTGATCAGCCGCTCAACGGGAGCCGCCGCCGGAGGTTCCACCCTCACCTTCCTGGCCGTCGTCCTTGGGTTTCGGGGGGCGTTGGGTCTCGGACAACGGCGGAGGGATCGGGCGGTCCGGCTGGTGGCCGTCGTCCCCGACAGGGCTCCGGTGTTTCCTCTCCGCTGGTGGTCGCATCGGTGCCCTCCCCATTGCGTGCTGTCCGGGAACGACGCTAGCCGCGACCACAATCGGCGACAACGGCGCACGGAGCGCTACCCGCGCGAGGTCCACCCGCCGCCCTTGATGGCGGCCAGCATGGCCGCCACCCGGGCGGGGCGGGCCGTGAGGACGGCGGCCGGGTCGTCGCTCTCACGGAGGAGGAGTGATCCAGCGGCGGTGGCCAGTTCTACGCAGTCCTGGTCAGGGGAGTCGCTGAAGCTGGACTTCTGCCACTCAGAACCGGCCATGGATCGTCTCCTTCAACGAGTACAGCAGGTACTGCGCCAGTCCCAAGCTGCCCTCACCCGGGGCGCTTCGAGGGTCGAGTGGCGCCAGGGCCACCCTAGCCAAGCGGGCGAAGTGCGCGGTGAACTCTTCGAGTTGGCGTTGCTCGGTGAGGAACATCATGCTGATCGGCTGCTCCAGGTTGACCGTGCGCAGCTCTGGTGACCAGGCGTCGTAGATGGTGAAGGCGCCTCGTGCGGAGGGATTGGTCGGCGCGCCGTACGGAACGATCTGGAGCGTGATGTTCGGGGAACGAGCCGCCTCGATCAGGTACTCAAGCTGGTCCACCATGACCTTCGGGTCAATGAAGCCCATGCGGAACACCCCCTCGCGGATGATCGCGTGGCACGTGGCCGGATCGTCTCGGACCAGGATGGCCTGGCGTCGGCGACGGATCTCCGCGTAGCGTTCAAGGGACTCGGCGGGGTAATCACCGGCCCAACCGTGGAAGAGTTCTCGGGTGTACTCCGGGGTCTGCAGCAGCCCCGGCACGTACAACCAGTGGAACGTGCGCACCGTGGTCGCGGAATCCTCCAGCTCAACGAGGTCGAGCAGCCCGGGATTCGCGAACCGCCGGTACTCCGACCACCAACCTCGGCCGTCCGACTCCGCCATGGCGACGAGACCATCGACGAGCCGCCGACCGGTGCAGCCGTAGAGCTCGGTCAGTGAACGCGCCTTGTCGACCGAGATGTTGGTGCGCCCGGCCTCGATGTTGCTCATGTAGGCCCGGCTGACGCCGATGTGTTCGCCCGCCTCTGCGGCGGAGAGGCCGGTGGACTCGCGCAGCCGTTGCAGTTCCTGCCCGAGGCGGCGCTGCCGCTGGGTCGGGTTGGTTCGAAAGTCCCATGCGATAAAGACTCACCGAAGGGATGTCACGTACCCAAGACGATCGCGCAAGCTTTACTCCACGGAGTGAGAACCCCGGTGAAGGTGATACATGACATCCCGGGTCGGCTCTATGGTCTCGCCCATGATCCGCACATTCCGATTCGTCACGCAGAACGCGCCCGACGCCGCCAAGTTGGCCCGCGACCACGTCGTATGGCTGCTGCGGCACGCCAACTCGCCCGTTGAGGAAGAGAACGCGCGGCTGCTCGTCTCCGAGGTGGTGACCAACGCGCACCAGCACACCGCCTCGCCGCTCATCGCGCTGACCACGGTGATCCGGCCGGCCGGGCTGCACGTGGAGGTGTTCGACAGCAGCCGGGCGTCGCTGCCTGCGCCGGCAGCCGTACCGCTCGAAGGGGAGGGTGGGC
>NZ_SMKC01000368.1 GCF_004348315.1 Streptomyces sp. 8K308
GACCGCAAGCTTCCGCCCGGCCGCCGCCCGCTGACGCGGGTTCGCGGCTCCGCACCCACCCTGGGGGTTCGATGAAGATCGCCGTCTTCGGCGCCACCGGCGGCACCGGCAGCGTCGTCGTCCAGCAGTTGCTGGCCGACGGCCGCGACGTGCGCGCCACCGCGCGCGGCCAGGACGCCGCCGCGCGGCTGCGCTCGGCCGGCGCCGAGGCCGTCCTGCTCGACCTGACCTCGTCCCCGCCCGCCGAGATCGAGGCCGCGCTCGACGGCTGCGAGGTCGTCATCAACGCGGCGGCCGGGCGCACCGTCTCCGGCCGGCAGGCGCGGAAGGTGGACCGGGACGGCGTCATCAAGGCCATCGACGCGGCCGAGCGGGCGGGCGTCAGGCGATGGGTGCAGGTCTCCATGATGGGCAGCGACAACCCCAGGCGCATCCCCCTCTCCCTGCGGTTCCTCCTGTGGCGGGTGGCCGCGGCCAAGGGCCAGGCGGACGAGTACCTGGTCCGCTCGGGTCTGGTCTGGACGGTGATCAGGCCGCCGTGGCTGGTCGACGGCGGGCCCACCGGCTACGTCACGGTCGCCAGGAACCTCGACGGCGGCTCGATCTCCCGGGGCGACCTGGCGGCCGTGGCCATCGCCTGCGTCGACCAACCCACCACCCACCACCGGCTGTTCGACCTCTCCGGCGGCGGCGTCCCGATGGACCAGGCGCTGGCCTCCGTGGCCGAGCTCTCCTGAACACCGGCCGCCCGCCGACCGCTCACCGTGCGACCCCCATCGAGGAATGGAAGGCAAGCCATGTCCACCAAGGTCGTATTCGTCCATGGTTATCCCGATACGCACCGGCTCTGGGATCCGCTGCGCGAGCACCTGCGCGGCTATGACACGGTGGCCCTCGACCTGCCGGGCTACGGCCGGGACATGCCGAGCGGCCTCACCGGCACCCGCTGGGAGCTCGCCGAGTGGCTCACCGGCGAGCTCCGAAGATTCCGCCGACCCGTGCACGCGGTCGCGCACGACGTCGGCGGCATGGTGCTGCACAGCGTGCTGAAGAACAACCCCGAGCTGCTGCGGAGTTGGGCGCTCACCTCGACCTGCGACCCGGACTGGCCGTGGCACCACAACGCCCGGGTCTGGCAGACCACCACGCTGGGCGAGGCCGCCAGGGACGAGTACCTCGGCTACCCGCGGGAGTGGCAGATCATCGGCCTCGGCGAGGCGGGCGTCCCCGAGTTCCACGCGCCGGTCACCGCCGAGTACTACGACGCCACCATGTTCAACGCCGGTCTGGCCTTCTACCGTTCGGCCGTCTACATCGGCGACTGGTGGCCGGAGGAGAACGCCGAACTCCCGCCGGGACTCGTCATCTGGGGCAACCACGACCGCTACCAGGCGCCCCAGCACGGCGTGAAGCTGGCCGCCCGCACCGGCGCCCGCTTCGTCGCCCTCGACGCGGACCACTGGTGGCCGCTCGAGCAGCCCAGGCAGGGCGCCGAGGAGTTGCGCCGGCACTGGGCCGCGGTCGAGCGGGGCTGAACGGGCGGGGCGCGGCTCAGCTCGGCACGTCCTGGATCAGCCAGAGCCGGTCCAGGCTCCACCACGGGTCGAGGAGGGTGACCCAGCTGTCGCCGTGGTCCGGGTGGGTCAGGCCCACCACGAAGCGGGAGTCCTTGAGGCCGATCTGGTAGAAGTCCCCCTTCCGCCGCAGCTCCCACTGGTCCCGGGCGTCGGCGAGCGGCCCGATCTCCAGCAGGATCGGCCCCTGGTACCTGACGTTCTCGTAGACCGCGCTGGTCTCGCTCTTGCGCAGCGGCTCCATGTAACGCCCGCTGCTGACATGCCCGATGACGAACGTGTCATCGCCCGACTTCGCGAAGGCCCACCGGTGCGTGCCCTCGAGCTCCTGGTAGTCCGCCCGCAGCGCCTTGAGGTGCTGCCTCTTGTTGATGAAGGAATCGGGGATCAGCACGCCCCCCGAGTGGGCGCTCACGATCATCTTCTCCCCGGAGACCAGCTCCTCCAGGTCCATGGCCATCCTGCCCTCGCTTCGTGCTCGTGGGTCATTCCTCCAGGACAATCCCCACATCACGGCTGATCGGCCCATCACTTCACCCGTAACGGTTAATTAGTGTCATTACGCGCTCCTCACACAATGGCCGCGCGGGCCGGGGTGACGTGGACCCCACTTGAGACTTCTCGCGCGTCGATGCTCCAGGACAACGAACAGAAAGCGTCTGAAGTCCCCACTCCTGTCCAATGAAAGAATTGATGCCGCAAGCCTTCGGACCAGGACAGGAGACGGTCACATGAAGTTCCTACTCGAGGTCGATCTGGCGGACGCGACGCCCGAGGGCGAGGCCGTCCGCGAGCTCGAGCGGATCCTCCGCTACTGGGGCGGCAACCTCCGCCACTACGCGCTCGAACCCGGCGAAGTGTCGGCCGTCTACGACTCGGCCTACCGCGAGGTCGGCCGGTGGCGGGTGCTCGACCCCGCCACCGGCTCGGCACCGAAGTAGTCAGCGCTCGTCCGGCCGACAGCCGCCTCCCGAGCCGGTGCTCTCGTCGGGTCCCGCGCTTGGCCAGTCAGTCGACCACCGGGTCGTAGGAGGGCTGGACCAGAGCGCTGATCAGGCGGGCGGTGATGCCACGGCCTGGCCCACCGAGATCCAGTGACGCCGCGGTCACCGCGCCGTCTTCGTGGCCGGCCGAAGGTCTGCGGGTCGACGGGCCGCTGGGCCCTGGGAAGCCCGGCGACGACGAGCAGGGAGGAGTCGGTCACCAGGCCCTCGACCAGGTTCCTGTCGATGCTCTCCCCGCCCTCCAGGGTGATCCAGTGCCTCTTGTTCATGTGGTGGCCGGGGGTGATGTGGCTGTTGTGTTCACGCAGGTACTGGGATTCGCCAGGGTCCGCCTTGAGGATCACCACCGGACGCCCCGGGACCTCGGTCATCAGCATGAAGACCTTGCCGCGGACCTTGAAGACCTCCCAGTCCGGGCCGAAGGGATGCTCCAGAGTGGCCCCGGGGAGCTCCTCGGCGCGGTCAGCGGCGGTCTTCTGCAGTTCCGGCCCGTTCATGGTGGTCACTCTTCTGGTTGGTGCGGGCGAGGGATGCTGCCCCGGCGGGTTCGGCGACACCGGCGTGTCAGCCCGGGCCGCATCGCCGCGGGCCAGGGTTCCCGGCCCCAGACCGCCTACCAGCGCTTTCTGGACGCCATGGACCTCCACTTCCGGGACCTGCGTCGGGTCGAGGACCACGCCCGGATGCTCGGCTGCTCCGTGCGCACCCTCAGCCGCGCCGCCCAGGTCGGCACCGGCCGGCCGCACGGGACGTCGTCGCCGAGCGGCGGCTGCCAGAAGCGCGCCGCCTCCTGGGCCGCGCCCAGGGGCCCGCCCGCGCGGTCGCGGACCACCTCGGCTTCAGCGATGCCGCCGACTTCGGCCGTTTCGTCCACCACCGCACCGGCCTCACCCCGGCCGCCCACCAGGCTCACCGAGATAGAACCGGGAGTTGACCGACCCTCATGGCCGGTGCTCGTCGGCTCCCCGGCCTCGCGGGGCCGAGGAAGCGCGGCGGGCCGCCGGACGGACACCGAGGGGGCACGCGTCAGGCCCGGGAAACCATCCGGTGCGTCACACGCGCTCCCCTCGCTCCCCCTTCCCCTACGCGGCGGTCGCCCGGCCGAGCTTGATGACATGGTCGGTGCGCATGGCGAGCCGACCCTCGGGCGAGGCCAGGCCGTGCCGCCGGGTGTCGGCCAGCAGCAGCCGCCACTCCTTAGCCGGCAGGTCGAGCCGGTCGAGCACCTCCTCGGGCGTGGGGTTGCCGATCTCGTGGTGGTGGTCGGGTGCCCAGGACGGCGGGGCGCCGTGCCAGCCGATCAGCAGCACCCCGCCGGGCGCGACCTTCTCGGCCGCCGGGCGCAGCACCTGCCGAATCGGCATCTCGTCGGGCAGGTAGAGGTAGTGGGCGCTCACCAGGTCGAAGGGGCCGTCAGGCAGCGAGGCGGTGAGATCGCGGTGCTGCCAGTCGATCCGGTCGTCGAGGTCGGACCGCCGGGCGTCCTCGGCGCCGCGTGCGAGCGCCGTGCGCGAGATGTCGACGGCCGTGACCCGCCAGCCGCGCGCGGCCAGCCAGAGTGCGTCGCCGCCCTCGCCGCAGCCCAGGTCGAGGACGCGGCCGGGGGTCAGCGCCGAGACCTCGGCGACCAGGTCGGCGTTGGGGTTGCCGCTGAACCTCCGCTCGGCCGACCGGTACATCTCCTCCCAGATCGCCTCGTGTTCCTCGTTCACGCGGTCACCTTCCCTTCCCGCGCGGCGCGGGCCTCGGCGACGGCCCGGCTGGTCTCCTCGGCGATCAGGTCGGCGTTGATGGCCGCGGCCGCCCGGACGCCGGCGGCCGCCGCGCCGACGACCTGCTCGGCGAGCTGGGTGACGTTGCCAGCCACCCACACCCCCGGCACCTCGGTCGCCCCGGTCGGGTCGGCCGGCACCCGGCTGCCGACCACCTGGCCGCCCATCTCCTGCTCCACCGGCGCCAGACCAAGCGCGGCGAGCAGGTCGCTCCTTGCGGCGAAGAACGGCGCGACCGCCAGGGCCGCGACCGGCACCGTCCGGCCGTCGGCGAGGTCGACGCCCGCGAGCCGGTCGTCAGCCACCCGGAGCCCGGCCACCCGGCCGGTCACCACGGTCACGCCGCGGGCCGCGAGCCGCTCCCGCCGCTCCTCGCCGAGGTCGGGCGCGGTGTGGGTGAACAGCGTCACGTCCACGCTCCACTGGCGCCACAGCAGCGCCAGGTGCTCGGCGTGCTCGCCGGTGCCCAGCACGCCGATGGGCTGGTCGCGCACCTCCCAGCCGTGGCAGTAGGGGCAGTGCAGGACGTCGCGCCCGAAGCGCTCGGCCAGGCCGGCGACCTCCGGCAGCTTGTCCACCAGGCCGGTGGCCACCAGCAGCCGGTCGGCCAGGACCGCGGAGCCGTCCGCGAGGCCGAGCCGGAAGCCGTCCTGGCCGCGCTCGGCGGTCACCACCCGGCCCTCGGTGAAGCGGGCGCCGTAGCCGGTCGCCTCGGCGCGCCCGCGCGCCAGCAGCTCGGCCGGCGGGGTGCCCTCCAGGCCCAGGTAGCCGTGGACGCCGTCCGCCGGCGCGTTCCGCGGCCGCCCCTCGTCGATCACCAGCACCGAGCGCCGCGCCCTGGCCAGCACCAGGGCCCCGCTCAGTCCGGCGGCGCCGCCGCCGACCACGACCACCTCGTAGCGCGGCGCGCCGTTGTCTTCTGCCATGTTCCGGTACCTCCATCACCTTCTCGGCACACTGGAAATGGTCGGCCCGCCACTGCCGGCTTGACAAAATCGTTTGCCGTACCGGCAAATGAAGAGCATGACGGACGACGACGAGCTGGCCACGGTGCTGAGCGGGGTGGGCGGCCGGCTGCGGGCGCTGCGCCTGGCACACGGCGGCACGCTCGCCCAGCTCAGCGAGACCACCGGGATCTCGGTCAGCACCCTCTCGCGCCTGGAGTCCGGGCAGCGCAAGCCGACGCTCGAGCTGCTGCTGCCGCTGGCCAGGGCCTACCGGGTGCCGCTCGACGAGCTGGTCGGTGCCCCCGAGACGGGCGATCCCCGCATCCGCCCCCGCCCCTTCACGCGGCACGGCCAGATCTTCGTGCCGCTCACCCGCAACCTGGGCGGCCTCCAGGCGTACAAGCAGATCATGCCGGGGCGGAAGGAGGGCGAGGAGTGCGGCACCGAGCAGCGCACGCACGAGGGCTACGAGTGGTTCTACGTCCTCTCCGGCCGGCTGCGGCTGCTGCTCGGCGAGCACGAGCTGATCATCGCGGCGGGCGAGGCCGCCGAGTTCGACACCCGCATCCCGCACGGCTTCTACAACGCGGGTGAGCAGCCCGTGGAGTTCCTCAGCATCTTCGGTCCCCAGGGCGAGCGCATGCACGTCCGCGCCCGGGGCGGTCGCGGGGCGGCCGACTCACGGCCGGACTGATCGCTCCCTCGCCTCCCCCAGCCGCGTCCTGGCGAGCACCACCAGCGCGGCGCCCGCCACCGCGCCCGCGCTCAGGAAGCCGCCGACGGACCGCCAGGACAGCACCGACCAGCGGGACTGCGCCGAGAGCAGCGACCCGACGCTCAGCCAGGAGCCGGCCGAGACCACCGAGAGCGCGGACCCGATCGAGCCCACGGACAGGGTGCTGCCGACCGACCCGACCGAGAGCGCCGAGCCGACTGACCCGACGGAGAGCACGGACCCCACCGAGCCGATGGACAGCACCGAGTCCTGCGACCAGAGGGAGAGACACGAACCCGTGGAACATTTGGACATGGCTCCCATCCTGCCTTCCCGCACTGGCGCGTGCCGGCCGAATCCGGCTACGGTCCGGCGCGTGGACCACCTGTCGGAGATATCGTTCCTGCTCCCCGAGACCCCCGAGTCGCGGAGCTTCCTCGACCAACTGCGCTCGCTGTTCGCCGAGGTGCCGTACGCCGACGCGGGTCAGCGCCTGACGCTCACCCCACCGCGCCCCGCCGGCGCCCGCCCGGTGACGTCCTTTCGCCTGGCCGACGTGCCGGCGCCCACGGTCGCCTTCGACACGGGCCACACCATCGGCGCGCCGGACCCCGGCGAAGGGCACGAGACACGCACCCTGACGGCCACCGTCGAGATGGCCGACCTGACCGGCCGCCTCGCCGGCCTAGCCACGATCGCCGGCCTAGCCGCCATCAT
>NZ_SMKC01000369.1 GCF_004348315.1 Streptomyces sp. 8K308
CCCGCCCCTTCTCGCGCTTCGCGCGAGGGGGGCCGCCGCGCCGCCACCGCGCTGCGCGCGGGGCCGGCCCGTGGCGGCTCCGCGCGCCCGGGCCGGCCGCCCAAGCCAAGCGCAGCGGGTGCGCGGTCACGTGCGGGACGGCTTCGTGCCGCGGCCCCACGACATGCCCCACCCGTACAGCCGGTCGATCTCCGACTGGAAGCCCAGCACGTACTTGACCTCCCGCCGCGCCACCAGCTGCCCCTTGTGGTGCTCGATCAGCGCCACCGCGCACGCCCGCGCCTGCGGCACCGCGTCCGTCAGGCCGACCTCGATGTTCTTGCCGTCGGCCGCGACGAGCGTCACCACCACGTCGGCCCGCGCGAACGCCTCGGACCCGTCGTAGATGTAGACGAAGACCAGCAGCCGTTTGAACTCGTCCTTGTGGTCGAGGTTGACGTAGATCTGTTCGCCGGAGGCCGTGCCGAAGCGGTCGTCGCCGCTGAGTTTGACGTACGGCGGGTCGTTGAAGTCGCCGAGCAGGCCGCCCACCGACTGGACGACGCCCTTGCTGCCGTCGGTGAGCTCGTACATGACGGCCAGGTCGAAGTCGATGGTGGCCACGCCCTGCGAGTGGCCCAGTATCTCGGCCGGCTTGAAGATCTCCAGCGGGTGGCGCCACGCGAAGCGTCGGCCGCCGCCCCCGAGGTCGGTGCTGCTCCGCATCCGCCAGGAGAGGTCGATCCGCAGGGTGCCGGTGTCCGCGCCGGGCGCGGTCAGCGGGGCCGTGGGACGTCGTCTGGTCAGCTCGGTGGCGTAGCTCGACATGCCACCCACCGTGTCGAACTTCTGCTCGGACGCGCCGCCCCTGCGCAGATACGACCACAGCGACGCCATGCCTGCCCCCTTGAGAAGAATCCCGTTGAGAAGAATCCCGTACGCCGCGGGGCGGGCGGTCGGGCCGGCGTCCGCCGGGCCGTGACCATCCCGCCCCGCTTTATGGTTTCCGCGTGTGCCGGCCGCTCACACCCCGGTGCTGACCGGTTTCTGTTCGGAGCCGTTACCGGACTCGCCCCCGTCCAGCCGGTTGGCCCGGACCGAGGACCAGAAGGCCGCCGCGATCAGGCCGACGCCGACCAGTCCTGTGACGACCTCGTGCAGGTGCCAGCGGATGCTGATCAGCAGCATCACGGCGAGGGCGCCGATGGCGTAGTGGGCGCCGTGCTCCAGGTAGCGGTAGTCGTCCAGGGTGCCCTGCCGCACCAGGTAGATGGTGAGCGACCGGACGTACATCGCGCCGATGCCGAGGCCGAGCGCCATCCAGAAGATGTGGTTGGTGATGGCGAAGGCACCGATGACGCCGTCGAAGGAGAAGGACGCGTCGAGCACCTCGAGGTAGAGGAAGAGGAAGAACGCGGCCCGGCCGGCGAGGCCGATGGCGGACGGGTCCTTGCCGGCGCGCTTGGCCTCCGCCTCGGCCTTCTCCAGGGCCTCGTCGGCCTTCTCCTCATCCTCCTCGAGGCGGTTCTCGAAGTAGCCGGAGAGGCCGCCGACGATCAGATAGGTCAGCAGGCCGGCGAGGCCGGAGAGCAGCACCGTCTCGGTCTTGTCGACGTGCGTGCCGCCGTGCTGGTACGCCTGGTGGGCGACGGTGGTGGCGGTGAGCAGCAGCGCGGCGATGGCCACGCCGACGGAGAAGGCGTCGATCTTGCCCAGCTTGGCGAGCGGGCGCTCCAGCCACCTGATCCAGACGTGCTCGCGCTCCTCGAAGACGAAGTTGAGGAAGATCATCAGCAGGAACATGCCGCCGAAGGCCGCGATCGACGGGTGGGCGTCGGTGACCATGGCGGAGTACTGCTCGCGGTCGTCGAGGGCGAGTTCGACGGCCTCTATCGGGCCGACACCGGCGGTGAGCGAGACGATGACGACCGGGAAGAGGAGCCGCATGCCGAAGACGGCGATCAGGATGCCGATGGTCAGGAAGATCTTCTGCCAGAAGGCATTCATCCGCTTCAGCACGCCGGCGTTGACGACGGCGTTGTCGAAGGAGAGCGAGATCTCGAGGATGGAGAGTATCGCCACCACGGCGAAGCCCTCCCAGCCCCAGAAGTAGAGGGCCAAGAGCAGACCGGCGATGGTGACGCCGAACGACCAGCCAAAGGTTTTCAGTAGCACAAGAAGTCCAGTCTCCCGCGCGGGGCCGCGGATATGCAGGCGAACATGTCAGACATTGACCCCGTAGTCCAGGGCGATCCCGCGCCGACCTGTCAGGTCGTGGCGGGCCGGTTCCCTTCCGTCGGCCTGTTTGATGTTGCGAACACAGACGTGGGAGACCGGGGCGGTGCGACGCCGACCGACCTCCGCCTGATGGATGGGCACGGGAAACGCGCTGACCGAGTCGACTCCCCCGTTGGTCACCCGTTCTTCACTCCTTCCACGCGGGACCCGGGGGCCCCGCGCCGCACACGCGTCCCAGCCGGTCCGTTACCCAGGACCGGCGGTGGGCTCACAGTCCCTTGAGGGCCGTGACGTAATCGTTCAGATCGCGGGCGTCGGGCAGGCCGTTCACCACGGTCCAGCGCACGACGCCCTCCTTGTCGATGATGAAGGTGCCGCGCACCGCGCAGCCCTTCTCCTCATCGAAAACGCCGTACGCCCGGGAAACCTCCCCGTGCGGCCAGAAGTCCGACAGCAGCGGGTACTCGAGGCCCTCCTGCTCGGCGAAGACCCGCAGCGAGAAGGGCGAGTCGTTGGAGACGGCGAGCAGCTGCACGTCGTCGTTGACGAAGGTGGGCAGCTCGTCACGCAGGGCGCACAGCTCCCCGGTGCAGACGCCGGTGAACGCGAACGGGTAGAAGAGCAGCACGACGTTCTTCTCGCCCCGGAAGTCGGAGAGCGAGATCGTCTGGCCGTGCTGGTTCTTCAGCCGGAAGTCGGGAGCTGGCTGGGCGGGCTCGATGGCCATGGGCGGGTAATCCGTTCCTCTGGCGAGGGTAAAGTGACGCCGCCCAGCCTACGACGAGGCCCCCCGCGGGCATTCGGACCCCCGGGGAGCGGACGCGCCAGCGCCGGTCTTCGGCTACTTCTTGCCAGCCGCCTTGGGGGTCACGAGCCGGCTGGCGGTCCAGTCGCGGCCGGCGCTGAAGGTGCTGGTCTGGGCGAGCCCCGCGGTCTGGGACGCGTCGCCGATGTCGCTCGGCTCGACGTAGCCGGGTCGTCCGGTCTTGGGCGTCAGCAGCCAGACCGGCGCCCCCGGGTCGATCATCGTGGTGGCGTCCACCAGCGCGTCGGTGAGATCGCCGTCCTCGTCACGGAACCACAGCACCACCGCGTCGGCCACGTCGTCGAAGTCCTCGTCGACGAGCTCCTCGCCCGTGATGGCCTCGATCCCCTCGCGGAGCTCCTGATCGGTGTCGTCGTCATAACCGAGCTCCTGGACCACCTGTCCGGCCTGGAAACCCAGCCTCGCGGCGGGGTTGGTCCGCTCCTCCGCGTGGTCCGCGGTCGCGCTCACGGATTGCTCCTGTCCTGTGTCGGAAAAGTACGGGTAGGCGCGCGCGTGTGTGCGCGGCTTGGGCCGTAGTCCACACGTGCGGGACGGATCGCGCAAGTACCCGGCGGCCGCGCCTGTCCAAACGTTGACGTCTTGGGCGGTTCGCGCAGACCTGCCCGCGGGCGCCGGGGGCGGGCGGTGCGGGACCGCCGCCACGGACCGTGGCGTGATCTGCGCCATAGTCCCACGAACGGGTGTTCGCGGGACGGGTGGGGCGGAGGCGTAGGGTTGCCGGTCGGCGACCGCAGTCGTCGAGCCGCTTTTGTAGGGATCGAAAGAAGATCGCCGACGATGATTACCGCCTAGTAGAGATGACGTTTCGCCGTCAGCGGTACACGATGGAGGCGGCGCGACACAGCAGAGCAGACAACTCACAGTGAAGGAACAGCGTGGCTTCCGGATCAGATCGCAACCCGATCATCATTGGCGGCCTTCCCAGCCAGGTCCCGGATTTCGATCCTGAGGAGACTCAGGAGTGGCTCGACTCGCTCGACGCCGCCGTCGACGAGCGAGGCCGGGAGCGGGCCCGCTATCTCATGCTCCGCCTGATCGAGCGCGCCCGTGAGAAGCGGGTGGCCGTGCCCGAGATGCGCAGCACGGACTATGTGAACACCATCGCGACCAAGGACGAGCCGTTCTTCCCCGGCAACGAGGAGATCGAGCGCAAGATCCTGAACGCGACCCGCTGGAACGCGGCCGTGATGGTCTCCCGCGCTCAGCGGCCGGGAATCGGGGTGGGCGGCCACATCGCCACCTTCGGCTCCTCGGCCTCCCTGTACGACGTGGGCTTCAACCACTTCTTCCGCGGCAAGGACGGCGGCGACGGTGGTGACCAGGTGTACTTCCAGGGTCACGCCTCGCCCGGCATCTACGCCCGCGCCTTCCTGCTCGACCGGCTCACCGAGCGCCATCTGGACGCGTTCCGCCAGGAGAGGTCCAAGGCGCCCTACGGCCTGTCCAGCTACCCGCACCCGCGGATGATGCCGGACTTCTGGGAGTTCCCCACGGTGTCCATGGGCCTCGGCCCGATCTCCGCGATCTACCAGGCGCGGATGAACCGCTACATGCGCGCGCGCGGGATCGCCGACACGTCGAACTCGCACGTGTGGGCCTTCCTCGGCGACGGCGAGATGGACGAGCCGGAGTCGCTCGGCCAGCTGTCGATCGCGGCGCGCGAGGGCCTGGACAACCTGACCTTCGTCGTCAACTGCAACCTGCAGCGGCTCGACGGCCCGGTACGCGGCAACGGCAAGATCATCCAGGAGCTCGAGTCCGTCTTCCGCGGCGCCGGGTGGAACGTGATCAAGCTGGTCTGGGACCGCTCCTGGGACCCGCTGCTCGCGCAGGACCGGGACGGCGTCCTGGTCAACAAGCTCAACACCACCCCGGACGGTCAGTTCCAGACCTACGCCACCGAGACCGGCGCCTACATCCGGGAGAACTTCTTCGGCGGCGACCACCGGCTGCGGGCCATGGTCGAGAACATGACCGACGACCAGATCCTGCACCTGGGGCGCGGCGGCCACGACCACCGCAAGGTCTACGCGGCGTTCAAGGCCGCCAAGGAGCACCAGGGCCAGCCCACGGTGATCCTGGCGCAGACGATCAAGGGCTGGATGCTCGGCCCGAGCTTCGAGGGCCGCAACGCCACGCACCAGATGAAGAAGCTCACGGTCGACGACCTCAAGCGGTTCAGGGACCGGCTGCACCTGCCGATCCCGGACAGCGAGCTGGAGACCGGCGCCCCGCCGTACTACCACCCGGGCCGGGACTCCGAGGAGATCCAGTACATGCACGACCGCCGGCGTGAGCTCGGCGGCTACGTGCCGACCCGTGTCGTGCGGGCCAAACCGCTGGCGCTGCCGGACGACAAGACGTACGCGGCGGTCAAGAAGGGCTCCGGGCAGCAGCAGGTCGCCACCACCATGGCGTTCGTGCGGCTGCTGAAGGACCTGATGCGGGACAAGGAGATCGGCAAGCGGTTCGTGCTGATCGCGCCGGACGAGTACCGCACGTTCGGCATGGACGCGATGTTCCCGTCCGCCAAGATCTACAACCCGCTCGGCCAGACGTACGAGTCGGTCGACCGCGACCTGCTGCTGTCGTACAAGGAGTCGCCGACCGGTCAGATGCTGCACGACGGCATCACCGAGGCGGGCTGTACGGCCTCGCTGATCGCGGCCGGCTCGGCGTACGCCACGCACGGCGAGCCGCTCATCCCGGTCTACGTCTTCTACTCGATGTTCGGCTTCCAGCGGACCGGCGACCAGTTCTGGCAGATGGCCGACCAGATGTCGCGCGGTTTCGTCCTGGGCGCGACCGCCGGGCGCACGACGCTGACCGGCGAGGGCACCCAGCACGCGGATGGCCACAGCCATCTGCTGGCCTCGACCAACCCGGGCTGCGTCGCCTACGACCCGGCCTACGGGTATGAGATCGCGCACATCGTCAAGGACGGCCTGCGCCGGATGTACGGCGAGGGCGCGGAGGACGTCTTCTACTACCTGACCGTCTACAACGAGCCGATCCAGCAGCCGGCCGAGCCGGAGGACGTGGACGTGGAGGGCATCCTCCGCGGCCTCTACCTGCTGCGGCGCGGCGAGGCCGGCAGCGTCCCGGCGCAGATCATGGCCTCCGGCGTGGCCGTGCCGTGGGCCCTCGAGGCCCAGCGGATCCTCGCCGAGGAGTGGGGCGTCAAGGCGGACGTGTGGTCCGTGACCTCGTGGAACGAGCTGCGGCGGGACGCGGTGGAGGTCGAGGAGCACAACCTGCTGCGTCCGGAGGAGGAGCAGCGCGTGCCGTACGTGACGCGCAAGCTCTCGGGTGCGGAGGGTCCGTTCGTGGCCGTCTCCGACTGGATGCGGGCGGTTCCCGACCAGATCGCGCGCTGGGTACCCGGCACGTACCAGTCGCTCGGCGGCGACGGCTTCGGCTTCGCCGACACGCGCGGCGCGGCGCGGCGTTTCTTCCACGTCGACGCGCAGTCGATCGTGCTGGCGGTGCTGACCGAGCTGGCCAAGCAGGGCAAGGTCGACCGCGGCAGCCTGAAGCAGGCGATCGACCGCTACCAGCTGCTGGACGTCTCGGCGGCGGACCCGGGCTCGGCGGGCGGCGACGCGTAACCACTGGGCGGGTGGGGGTTCTCCCCCCACCCGCCTCC
>NZ_SMKC01000036.1 GCF_004348315.1 Streptomyces sp. 8K308
GGGTAGGAGAGAGCTACGCGGGCGCGGCGGTGCCGCCGCGCGGCGGGGGCGCACTACCGCAGGACCTGCGGTCTCGGCAAGGGATCCCAAGTGTGACGGGAGTCACGGATCTTGATCGCTCGCTGAGCTCGGCTGACCCCGCAGAGAAACCCACCAATTTAATATGTGCAATTGCACGCCCTTGCGAAGGCATCCGGAGGGGTCCTCGCGACCCCGGTGAGCGGGCATGAAAATCGCGCCGGACTCGGCGGAGTCCGGCGCGATCTGAAGCCAAGCAGGCGGGGTGGGGGCCCCGAAGCCTGGGTCGTGCTCTGTTGCTCAGGCCTCGCCGCGCTGCTGCGGGATGCCCGCCAGCAGTGCGCGCACCTCCGCTTCGCGGTAGCGGCGGTGCCCACCGAGCGTGCGGATAGACGTGAGCTTGCCCGCCTTTGCCCAGCGTGTGACCGTTTTCGGGTCCACGCGGAACATCGAGGCAACCTCAGCCGGGGTCAGCAGCGGCTCGGCATCAGGGGTGCGAGCGGCCATGAGCGGCCTCCTCGGGAGAACCGAACCATCACGGTTCTTTCCTCTAAATTCTGCACCTTGACCCGCGTTGCCCGAAATGACAGGCGCGGGTCGAGTCGGTTATAGGACGAACGGCTTGTCCTCGGCACTACAACTACACCATCCGTCCAGCCTGGTCGGCCAAACCGATGGAATTGCCCTCTCAGGTGTTCAACCTTGGTGGAAGCCGACTGGAACATGCCATAACGGACAGTTACCCAATCTCTACGATCAGTCACCCCGTGTTGGCCGGCCATCGCGCCCACCCAGGAAGGAGCCCCGCCGAGCTCGTTGTCCTATTTTGACACGAGGAGACTACTTGAAGGCAAGAGTTCCTTACAGTGCCATCCATCACGCTTGGGGCTTTAGTCCCACCTAAGGAGCGGATCAGCTGGCGAACTGGCGCTCGCGGATCGTCAGCCAACGATCGGTGAGCTCCTCGTAAAGCCGGGTCGCCCGCTCCACGTCCCCCGCGGCGAGCGCGGCCAGCCCCTCGGTGACCTCCGCCACCGAGTGGTCAGCCGCCAACTGGTCTTCGGAGATCGTATAGATCAATCCGCCGTAGTCCAGTTCGACAAGTGACCTGGGGTGGAACTCCTCGAGCCACCGTCCCACATCGGTCAGCGCCTCCACCATCGGCCCCTCGGGCATCGCCTCCCGCACCGTGCGCAGACCGCGCGCCACCCGCCGCCGCGCCTGGACCATCGGCGTCCGGTACACGAGCGCCGGCTCGTCGGCGCCTGGCCCCGAGCCGTCCCCCGCCTTGCGGAAGATCCGCTCCTCGTCCGCGAACAGCGCGAACCAGCGGACCGGGACGTGCCACAGCGCCGACCTGATCCACGGCCGCGCGTCCGGATTGTGCTCCCGCCAACGGTCGTACTCCTCGGCCGCGCTCCGCCGCGCCCCGGGCGGCAGCGCGAGGTCCACCACCGCCTGCGGCATCAGCCAGTGCCCCACGTCGCCGAGCGCCTGCCAGGAGCGCAGCCTGGTCCACCACGGGCACACGCAGACGACCCCGTCCACCGTGGCCACGAAGGCGTCCGCGCTCTCCGCCGCCGGCGCCACCCGGACCGGCCGCGCGATCAGGGCTGCCAGCGCCGCCCGCACCTCGTCCTGCGCGGTGGGCAGCCGCTCACGCCGCGCGTACCCGGCCCAGTGCGAACGCTCGGGCTCCGGGAAGGCCGCCAGCGGCTCGTAGACCCGGAGATACGCCGCGTAGGGAACCTTGGGCACACTGCCTCCCGCATCCTCGGGGCCGCCCTCAGCCATCGTCGACCCCCGCTCGTGTCCCCCCGCTCGTGTCCCCCCGATCGTGTCAGTCACCGGAAGACCCCGGTACCCGGCATCCGGTGCCGGCCGTAGTCTCATCTCATCGGGAACACAACACCGCCCTCCAGGCCAGATCCGCCGCGGAGGGCGTCCAGACCGCGATACGCAGGAGTCACCACCGTGACCGACGTACGTCCCGCTGTCAGCGTCGACAGCAGCGCAGCGCCCGGGCCGACCAGCGCCCTCGAACTCCTCTTCGCCTCCGAGCAGGGCGGCCACGAGCGTGTCCTGCTCTGCCAGGACCGGCCCACCGGCCTCCGGGCCGTCATCGCCGTCCACTCCACCGCGCTGGGGCCCGCCCTGGGCGGCACCCGCTTCCACGCCTACCCGGGTGCCCCGAGCCCCGCTGAGGCCGCCGTCCGCGACGCCCTCAACCTCTCGCGCGGCATGAGCTACAAGAACGCGCTCGCCGGCCTCGCGCACGGCGGCGGCAAGGCCGTGATCATCGGCGATCCGGCCCGCCTGAAGACCGAGGAACTGCTGCTCGCCTACGGCCGCTTCGTCGCCTCGCTCGAAGGCCGCTACGTCACCGCCTGCGACGTCGGCACCTACGTCCAGGACATGGACGTGATCGCCCGCGAGTGCCGCTGGACCACGGGCCGCTCCCCCGAGCAGGGCGGCGCCGGCGACTCCTCGGTGCTCACCGCGTTCGGCGTCTTCCAGGGCATGCGGGCCTCGGCCGAGTACCGCTGGGGCTCGCCTGACCTGGCCGACCGCACGGTCGGCGTGGCCGGCGTGGGCAAGGTCGGCCACCTGCTCGTCGACCACCTGCTCGAGGCCGGCGCCCGGGTGGTGATCACCGACGTCGACCAGGCCGCCGTGCGCCGCGTCCTCGACGCCCACCCCGAGCGGGTCACCACCGCGGCCGACGTCGATGCCCTGATCCGGACCCCCGGGCTTGACATCTACGCCCCCTGCGCCCTCGGCGGCGCGCTCGACGACCGGACCGTGCGGGTGCTGACCGCCGGCATCGTCTGCGGCGCGGCCAACAACCAACTCGACCACCCGGGCGTCGAGAAGGACCTCGCCGACCGCGGCATCCTCTACGCGCCGGACTACGTGGTGAACTCCGGCGGCGTCATCCAGGTCGCGGACGAGCTCCACGGCTTTGACTTCGCTCGTGCGAAGGCAAAGGCCGCGCTGATCCACGAGACCACCCTGGAGATCTTCGAGCGGGCCAGCGCCGAGGGCGTCCCCCCTGCTGTGGCGGCCGACCGGCTGGCCGAGCACCGAATGGCCCAGGCCGCCGGCCGCTGATCGGCCATTTGCGTAAGACATGTCACCCCCCTCATGCGGGGCGTGTCGAGAAAGAAGGTAAAATCGCCGCTGACCAGCAAAGAGAGGGTCATCGGGCGACGATCGGGCGACCCGGGTCCTGCGGACGACGTACCGTAGGCCCGCGGAAGCAGGTACGGTTGAAGGCCGATGGATCGGGCGCTCGTCCGAGGGCCCGCTCTCAATCATGAACGGATGTCAACACTCCGGGGCCGCAGGGTCCCGTCGTTGAGGGGGTCGAGCCAATGGGGCGCGGCCGGGCCAAGGCCAAGCAGACGAAGGTCGCCCGCCAGCTGAAGTACAACAGCGGCCGGACGGACCTTTCCCGTCTGGCCGAAGAGCTGGGTGCATCAAAGCCTGACCAGGCGCCGACGAACGGCGAGCAGGTCGAGGACGACGAAGAGCTGGACGACGACCTGTACGCACGGTACGCGGAGATGTACAACGACGAGGAGGACGAGGAGGACGGCGACGAGCCGTCCACCAACGGTCACTCCTCCTCCAAACGGCGCGGCGCCTGACCAGCGCCTCCGACCGCCGGTCAGCCGGCCGGTCGCCGACCCGCGATCGAGCCAACTGAGCCACCCGGGAGAACGAGCTCCCCGCCCCGGTCCGGTTTCGCCGGACCGGGCTCAGTTGTGTCGTGCCGCCTGCGGCCCCGCACATGGTTACCGCGCGTAGTCCCCGGTGAGCGTGGCGGCGTCCGCGCCGTCCTCCCGGGCCACGACCTCGCCGGCCACCCAGGCCGGCACGCCCCGCGCCGCGAGCGCGGCCAGCGCCTCGTCGGCGGATGCCTGGGGCACCACGGCCACCATCCCGACGCCCATGTTGAGCGTGCGCTCCAGCTCGCCGCGCGCCACCCCGCCGGCCGCGCCGACCACGTCGAACACGGGCGCCGGCGCCCAGCTGCCCCGGTCGATCACGGCGGCCAGACCGTCAGGGATGACCCGGGCCACGTTGCTCGCCAGGCCACCGCCCGTGATGTGGGCGAACGCGTGCACCTCGGTGGCGCGGGCCAGCGCCAGGCAGTCGAGCGAGTAGATCCTGGTCGGCTCGAGCAGCTCCTCGCCCAGCGTCCTGCCGAACTCGGGTACGTGCCGCTCGATGGACCAGCCCGCCAGGTCGAAGAAGACGTGCCGCACCAGCGAGTACCCGTTGGAGTGAAGGCCGGAGGAGGCGAGCGCGACGATCACGTCGCCCGCCCTGACACGCTCCGCGCCCAACAGCGCGTCCGCCTCGACGACGCCGGTGCCGGCGCCCGCCAGGTCGTACTCCTCGGGCCCGAGCAGCCCCGGGTGCTCGGCCGTCTCGCCGCCGACCAGCGCGCAGCCGGCCAGCGCGCAGCCCTCCGCGATGCCCTTGACGATGGCGGCGACCCGCTCCGGGTAGACCTTGCCGACGCAGACGTAGTCGGTCATGAACAGCGGCTCGGCGCCGCAGACCACCAGGTCGTCCACCACCATGGCGACCAGGTCGCGGCCGATCGTGTCATGCACGTCCATCCGCTGGGCGACGGCCACCTTGGTGCCGACGCCGTCGGTGGCCGAGGCGAGCAGCGGGCGCCGGTAGCTCTTGAGCGCCGAGGCGTCGAAGAGGCCGGCGAAACCGCCGATGGCGCCCACGCTCTCCGGCCGCTGGGCCTTGGCGACCCAGGCGCGCATCAGCTCGACGGCCGTCTCGCCGGCCTCGATGTCGACTCCCGCCGCCGCGTAGCTGACACCACTGACACCGGACGCGTTCTCTGTCATCGGATCTCTCTGACTGCTGGGTGGTGGGGCGTGCGCCCCGCTTACGGGCGGCGCAGGGCGTCGCTCGCGCCGGGCCCTGTCGCCAGCAGCGGAAGCGTGAGCCGCTCGCGCTCCGCACGCTCCCGGTCGGCGTCGGCCGGCTGCTCGAGCACGTCCTTGCCGAGCAGCGCCGGGTCGGGCAGCTCCATGGGGTAGACGCCGTCGAAGCAGGCGCGGCACAGGTCGGGCTTGGCGATCGTGGTGGCCTCGACCATCGCGTCGAGCGAGATGTAGGCCAGCGAGTCGGCGCCGAGCGAGGTGCCGATCTCCTCGACCGTCAGGCCGTTGGCGATGAGCTCGGCGCGGGTGGCGAAGTCGATGCCGAAGAAGCAGGGCCACTTGATCGGCGGCGAGCTGATCCGCACGTGGACCTCGGCGGCGCCGGCCTCGCGGAGCATCCTGACCAGGGCCCGCTGGGTGTTGCCGCGGACGATGGAGTCGTCGACGACGACCAGGCGCTTGCCGCGGATGACCTCCTTCAGCGGGTTCAGCTTCAGCCTGATGCCCAGCTGTCTGATGGTCTGGCTGGGCTGGATGAAGGTGCGGCCGACGTAGGAGTTCTTGACCAGGCCCGAACCGTAGGGAATGCCGCTCGCCTCGGCGTACCCGATGGCCGCCGGGGTGCCGGACTCCGGCGTCGATATCACCAGGTCGGCGTCGACCGGGGCCTCCGCGGCGAGCCGGCGGCCCATCTCGACCCGGGAGAGGTAGACGTTCCGCCCGGCGATGTCCGTGTCGGGGCGCGCCAGGTACACGTACTCGAAAACACAGCCGCGAGGCTTCGCTTCCGCGAATCGCGATGCGCGGAGCCCGCTCTCGTCGATCGCGATCAGCTCGCCCGGCTCGATCTCCCGGACCACCGAGGCGCCCACGATGTCCAGCGCCGCGGTCTCCGAGGCGACCACCCAGCCACGCTCGAGGCGGCCGAGCACCAGCGGCCGGAAGCCCTGCGGGTCGCGGGCCGCGTAGAGGGTGCCCTCGTCCATGAAGACGAAGCTGTAGGCGCCCGAGACCCTGGGCAGGACGAGCGGCGCCGCCTGCTCCACGGTCAGCGGCGTGCCGTCCTCGGCCCGCTGGCCGGCGAGCAGCGCCGTGACCAGGTCGGTGTCGTTGGTGACGGCCACGCGGTGGCGCGGCCCGCGGTCGTCGGGGAGCTCGGCCACCAGCTCGGCGAGCTCCGCGGTGTTGACCAGGTTGCCGTTGTGGCCGAGCGCGATCGAGCCGTGCCCGGTGGCACGGAAGGTCGGCTGGGCGTTCTCCCAGGTCGGGGCCCCGGTGGTCGAGTACCGGGTGTGGCCCACGGCGATATGGCCCGGGAGGGAAGAGAGGGAGGTCTCGTCGAAGACCTGGGAGACCAGGCCCATGTCCTTGAAGACCAGGATCTTGGAGCCGTCGCTCACCGCGATGCCCGCGGACTCCTGCCCGCGGTGCTGCAATGCGTAAAGGCCGAAGTAGGTGAGCTTGGCGACCTCCTCGCCCGGGGCCCAGACGCCGAAGACGCCGCAGGCGTCCCTCGGGCCTCGTTCTCCGGGGTCAAGGTCGTGGCTGAGTCGTCCATCACCACGCACACGTCGAGTCTAGGCCAGGATCCCGGGGGCGCGAGAACCCCGCGATTGTGAGACATGCCCCATACGGAACGCGTGTGGGACGGGATGGACAACGGGTTGCGATCAGCCGAGCACGGGCAGTTCCCTGGCGAGCGCCGCGGCCCGCTCGCCGCTGGCCCGCAGCCGGCCGCTGTTGGTGGCCGCGTCCCAGCTGACCCGCCCGGTGGCGAGCCGCAGCCAGGTCACCGGGTCGGTCTCCACCACGTTGGGCGGGGTGCCGCGGGTGTGCCGGGGCCCGGCCAGGCACTGGACGGCGGCGAACGGCGGGATCCTGACCTCGGTGGAGGCGCCCGGCGCCTTGGCCGCGAGCGCGTCGGCGAGCACCCGGGTGGTGATGGCGAGCGCGCCCCGGTCGAGCCGCACGGGGCGCGCCGTGGCGCGGGTCAGGTCGTCGCTGTGCAGGGTGAGCTCGACGATGCGGGTGACGGTGAAGTCCACGGCGCGCATGGCGCCCAGGTGGTGCGGGATCAGCACGTCCTCGCGGACGCCCGTGTCCACCACGGCCTCCATCTCCTCGGCGGCCGCGCTGATCACGTCGGCGTCCGCGGTGTCCCGCTCCTCGTGCACGGTGGCGGCGACCCAGTCGGTGACGTCGACCTGGGCGCGTGCGGCCGCGGGCGCGGGCTCGGCGAGCAGCTTGGGCAGCGCGTCGATCTGCCGGGCGAGGTGCCCGAGCAGCGTGGCGAGCTCGGCCTGCCGCTCGGCCGGCAGCTCCCGCACGGCCGACCGTACGAACTCGACCTGCGCGAGCAGCGCGTCGCGGACCCGATCGGGATGGTAGGCGCGGGGCTTGCGTCGGACTGCACCAGACATGTCAGGGAGCTTACGACGGTGGGACGGGCGGCGTCCCACCCATAACGCCTCCGACGCGCGGTCAGGATGTCGAGGCCGGATCGACGAGGCGGTCGCCGGTCCCGGGCCCGACGCCGGTTGGTGCCGCTGCCGCGGTAGCCCGCTCGGCGCCGATTCATACTGTTATGAGCTGAATGCCTCCGTGGATCCCGGGTACCTCGGCCCCATGACTGGTATGGAGGACACCTACGAGAACCCCGCCCAGGACGGCTTCCACCTGCGGAGCCCCGCGTTCGACGACCGGGAGACCATTCCGCCCAGATTCTCGGCCGACGGCGGCAACGTGTCGCCGCCGCTGAGCTGGAGCAGGCCCCCGGCCGGCACCCAGGAGCTGGCGCTGCTGTGCGAGGACCCGGACGCGCCCTCGGGCACGTTCGTGCACTGGCTGGTCACGGACATCGATCCGGGCACCCGCGGGGTCACGGAGGGCGAGCTGCCGGCGGGCGGCAAGGCGCACGCCAACACCATGGGCGACCACGGCTGGGACGGCCCGCGCCCGCCGGTCGGCGACGCGGCGCACCGCTACCGGTTCCGGCTGTACGCGCTGCCGTTCCACATCCCGATCCCGGACCACGCCTCGGCCTCCGAGGTGCACCGGGCGCTGGACGACGAGCGGCTCGCCGAATCCACGCTGACCGGCCTCTACCAGCGGTAGGTGGTGACGGATGACATGAGCAAGAAGATGGAGGGCAACGAGGTCCAGCGCCGGCGGGCGGCGCGCGACGCCCAGTTGGCCGGCGACCTGCCCAGTGCCCGCAAGTCGACGACCGGAGCCTCCAAGCAGCGCGGCAGCCCGCGCGTGGGCAAGGAGGCCCAGCTGCCCCACCGGGGCAAGCAACGCGAGCTGGCCGAGGAGCGCGCCGAGCAGCGCCGCGCCTCCCAGCCGCCGCTGCCGCCGCCGGGCCGCACCTACGGCGGCCGCGGTCGCCCCGGCTACGGCCCCGACCACGCCAGGGTCTTCGAGGCCCTGACGGAGGCCGAGCGCCGGCACGGCGGCGAGGGCGTCCACGCCCCGGAGATCGCCCGCACGGCCAACCTCCCGGTCGACCGCACCCGCGGCCTCCTGCACGACCTGGCGGTCACCCACCACCTGGTCACCGAGCTCAAGGGCGCCGACCGCCCCGACCTCGGTACCCGCTACGAGTCGACGTAGCGGACGGATGGGGGTCGGCCCCCTCAGTCCGCGTAGCGGTACGGCAGCCGCTCGGGGCGGGGGTTCCTGACCGGGGTGCAGAGCGCCAGCGCGGCGATCCCCACGAAGCCGATGCCCGCGGCCAGCGCCACGGGCGTGGTGCCGCGGTGCTGCGCGGCCCAGGTGAGCACGGCGGCGCCGAGCGGCGCGGCCGAGTAGTGCAGCGTCCAGAACGCGGAGGTCACGCGCCCCAGCAGGTGCTCGGGGGTCACCTCCTGCCGCAGGGACATCGAGCAGGTGCCGGCCATGCTGACCGAGCCGAGGAACAGCGCGACGCAGACCGCGACCCCGGCGACCGAGTCGGCCAGCCCCATGCCGGCCACGGCCACCCCGCCGATCACGACGGTGCTGATCCAGGTGGGGCCGAAGCCGAACCTGCGGCGAACCGCGGCCACCAGCAGCGCGCCGGTGACGGTGCCGAGGGCGCCGATCCCGAATACCGTGCCGACGGTGCCGTCGCCCTGCCCGAGGTCGTGCTTGAGGTGGTAGATCACCAGGTCGTTGAGGCCGAGTTGGAGGAAGCTGAAGAGGGTCAGCAGGACGGTCAGCGCGCGCAGCACCGGGTGTCGGCGCAGGAACGCGACCCCGGCGAACAGGTCACGCCACAGCCCGCGCCGTTCGCCGGCGGTGTCCGGGCCGCCGAACCGCACGAGGCTCAGGCACACCGCCGACACCCCGAAGCTCGCCGCGTCCACGCCGACCGCCGCGGCCGGCCCGAACCGCGCCGCCACCACGCCCGCGCACAGCGGCCCGATCACCCCGGCCGCGGCGGCCGTCGCGTTGAGCCGGCCGTTGGCCTCCGTCAGCCGCTCGGTGCCGACCAGGCCGCGGACGACGGTCACATAGGTGACCATGAAGAGCATGCCGACGGCCTCGCCGAGCGGCAGCACCACATAGAGCAGCCAGACCTCGGGGCCGAACGCCCAAGCCAGCGGGATCAGCGCGTACAGCACCAGGCGCGCGAGGTCGCAGCCGATGAGCAGCTTGCGGCGGTCGAACCGGTCGGCCACCACCCCCGCGAAGACCCCGGCCACCAGCGAGGCCGCGCCGGCGACGGCCGTCAACAGGCCCATCTGCGCGACGGATCCGGTGGCGTGCAGCACCAGCAGCGGCAGCGCGATCAGCGCGAACGAGTCCCCGACGACGGAGAGCGTCTGCGCCGCCCAGAAGATGGAGAAGTTCCGGTGACGCCACAACGGGCGCTGCCGCGCGCTGGCCTCCGACACGGCGGGAGTTTATGCCCCGGCCGGCCACGGACGCCCCCCGTTTTCCCGCGGCGGGCCGCTGTCCGGCTGAAGCCGGCCGGTTTCGGGAACGCGCGGTGGCCGCTCGGTGTTGTGACCGGCATGACGACACTCGGACTCATCGGTAGTGGGAACATCGGCGGCACCGTGGCGCGGCTCGCGATCGCGGCCGGCCTCGACGTGGTGGTCAGCAACTCGCGCGGGCCTGAGACGCTGGTCGGGCTCGTCCAGGAGCTCGGCGACCGGGCGCGCGCCGGGACGACGGACGAGGCGGCGCAGGACGGGGACATCGTGGTGGTGGCCATCCCGCTCAGGGCGTACCCGGACGTGCCGGTGGAGCCGCTGGCCGGGAAGCTGGTGCTTGAGACGCTGAACTACTACCCGCAGCGCGACGGAGTCTTCCCCGAGCTCGACTCGGGCGCGGCGACCAGCAGCGAGCTGGTGCAGCGGCACCTGGCGGGCGCGCGGCTGGTCAAGGCGTTCAACAACATCTACTGGGCGCACCTCCTCAACTACGCCCGCCCGTCGGGCGCCTCGGACCGGAGCGCGCTGCCGATCGCCGGCGACGACCCGGCGGCGAGGGAGGAGGCGACGCGCCTGCTCGACCGGCTCGGCTGGGACGCGGTGGACGCCGGCACGCTGGCCGACAGCTGGCGCTTCGAGCCGGGCACGCCCGCGTACGGGGCGCCGTACATGGCCGACCCGAGCGTCGGCATCGCGGGCCTGGCGACGGACCCCGGCACGACGGCGCCGGCCGAGAAGGTACGGGACGCCCTGGCGGCGGCCGGGCGGTAGGGCGGGCCGCGGCTGGTCGGGCGCAGGCCGGGCCTGCTCCGCGAGTGGGCCGCCGGCGGGCTGCCGGCGGTCCTCGCCCGCGCCGCTGCTCCACCGACGTATGGATTCCGGATCAGCGTCGCGGGGTGCGGAGGTGGATGCGTTCGCCCTGTTTCCCGAAGAGGCTGAGCACGTCGACGCTGCCCCGGCCGGCGGCGCCGAACCAGTGCGGAACATGGCAGTCGAACTCGGCCGCTTCGCCAGCCGTCATGACGAAGTCGCGCTCGCCAAGGCGGACGCGGAGTTGTCCACGGAGCACGTAGAGCCATTCGTAGCCCGCGTGGGTCCGCAGATGGGGCTGTTCGTCGTGCGCCGGGATGGTCATCTTGTAGGCGCGTGGTTCCCCCTGCTGGCGCGACAGCGGGATCAGCACGCGGCCGTCCTTTCTGGTGGGGTGCTGTGGCACCCGGGGGTCGAGTATCCGGGGTGCGGCGACGATCTCGTCGAGGGGGATGCCCAGCGCCGCGGTGATCGGCAGGAGGAGTTCGAGGCTCGGCTTGCGCTGGGCGGATTCCAGCCGGGACAGCGTGCTGGTCGAGATACCGGTGGCTCGTGCGAGGTCAGCCAGGCTGACGCCCTTCTTCTCACGGGCACGCCGCAGCCGAGGGGCGATCTGCTCGATCACGGCTCCGACGCTCGGTTGCTCGTCCATGGGACGCAGTCAACCAATGCGTCCCGGAACCGGCAAGGGTGTTTGTCGATACCGCTCGGGTGTCCCGATCCTCTCGGTGGAGGTGATCCAAATGGACACAACAACGCGGTCCACGAGTGGGTCGGTGTCGGAAGTGCTGTGGGACGCCGTCGTCATCGGCGGCGGGGCCGCCGGCCTGTCGGCCGGGGTCGTGCTGGCGAGGGCGCGGTTCGCGACGCTGGTCGTCGACGGCGGTGCGCCCCGGAACGGGCCCGCCGACCACATGCACGGGTACCTGACCCGGGACGGCATGGCCCCGAGGGAGTTCGTGGCGACCGGGCAGGAGGAGTTCACCCGTTACGATGGGACGCTGGTGCGGACGTCGGTGACCGACGCTCGACGCACCCCGGACGGCAGGTTCGAGCTGCGACTCGACGACGCCCGAACCGTGCGCGCTCGCTCGGTGCTGGTCGCGACCGGGCTGACCGACGAACTACCCGACATTCCTGGTCTGGCGGAGCGGTGGGCATCCGAGGTGCACCACTGCCCCCACTGCCACGGCTACGAGGTGCGAGGGCACGCCATCGCCGTGATCGGCAGCGCGATGGGGGCGGTGTCGACCCATCTGGCCGCGCTGACGCGCCGTTACAGCCCGTCGGTGACGTTCTGCGTCAACGGCGTCGACGTCAGCGCCGCCGAACGACTGCGTCTCACCGCGTACGGTGTGCGCCTGGTCGACGGGCGCGTCGCACGGGTCACCACGAGTGCCGACACCGCGGGCGGGAACCCGGTCGCGATCGAGCTCGAAAACGGCGAGACGGTCACGTGTGAGGTCGTCTTCGTGGCCCCTCGCCCAGTACCCCATGACGCGGTGCTGAGCGCGCTCGGCGCGGGCAGGGACCCGGTGAGTGGACTAGTCGCCGTCGATTTCCAGGGCGCCACGAACGTCCCCGGGCTCTGGGCGGCCGGCAACGTGGTCAATCCGCGCGCCCAGGTCATCGCCGCCGCGGGCGCGGGCTCGACGGCCGCCCTCAGCATGACCGCCTGGCTGCTCGAACGGGAGCTGACCGCCGCCGTCTCTCGTGAAGGGCTCGACGCCGAGGGTGGGCTCTGATGGCCGGCGCCACCACGGAAACATCCCGCGCCGGCCGCTTCGACAGGCTGCCTGCTGGCGTGTACCTGTTGAGCTTCAGCCTGTTCGCCATGGGAAGCGCCGAGTTCCTGATGGCCGGCGTGCTGCCGGCGGCGGCCGACGACCTGGACGTCACCCTCTCCTCTGCCGGGTTCCTGATCACCGCGTTCGCGCTGGGTGTCGTGATCGGCGGGCCACCGTTCGCGGTGCTCAGTCTCCACTGGCCTCGCCGCACCGCGCTGGTGGCGACCCAGGGCGTCTTCGCCGCCAGCATCGTCGTCGGGCTGCTGGGCACCTACCAGGTCCTGCTGGTCACCAGGGTGATCCTGGGCATCGCCTACGCGGGCTTCTTCGCTGTCGCGTCGGTGACCGCGATCAGCCTGGTGACGCCGGACCGCAACGCCCGAGCTTCGGGCGTCGTGGTCAGTGGTCTCAGCGTGGCCATGGTCGCGGGCGGCCCGGCGGGCACGCTGCTCAGCCACTTCACCGACTGGCGCGGCGGCTTCTGGGCCGTCGCGGCGCTGACGGTAGCGGGGATGATCGGTTGCCTCCTCGGGCTCCCCGCCGCCGATCCGAGCACCACCCCGACGGCCAGGCCGAGCGTGTCGAGGGAGCTCGCCACGATGCGGGAACCGGCGCTGTGGGGCATCTACGCGGTCACGATCCTGACCACCGCGGCGTACATGATCACCTTCAACTACCTGGCGGCCATGCTCGAAGACATCACCGCCATCCCCGCCGCCTGGATCCCGGCGGTCCTCGCGCTCTTCGGGGTCGGCGCCTTCGTCGGTCTGTCCGTCGGCGGCCGCGTCTCCGACCAGCGTCCTCATCTCGCGCTTCTCACCGGCGCGTCAGCGACCGTGGTCCTGTCGGTCGTCCTGGTCGCCGGGATCCACGAGGTGTGGGTGGTGGTGCCCACGGTCTTCCTCTCGGGTATCGCGGCGTTCGTACTGAACCCCGCTCTCTATGGACGCGTCTTCGCGATCGCGGCCGATGCGCCCGCCCTCGCCGGCGCCACCACCGTGTCGGCGTTCCAACTGGGCATCAGCATCACCCCCGTCCTCGCGGCCGTCTCCCTCACCCAGGGGGATGCGCTCACCTCGGTCCCCCTGATCGGGGCCGGGCTCGCCGCGGTCGCCGTGCCCCTCGTACTCCTCGACCGGGCACGACACACGCCGGCGATTTGACCTCAAGGCCTGTTGAGTTTCTAGCGTCGGCCGCATGATCCTCGTGACCGGCGCGACCGGCAACATCGGAAGCGCACTCGTGCGCCAACTCGCCCCGGCGGGCGTGAGCCCGCTGCGGGCCCTCACCCGGGACCCGGCGCGGGCCGCCCTCCCGGCCGGAGTGGCGGCCGTCGCGGGCGACCTCGCGGCGGCCGACTCCCTGAAGTACGCGCTGAACGGCGTGCGTTCGCTGTTCCTGCCGTCGGGTCTCGGCGCCGACGCCGAGGTGCTGGCGGCGGCGCGGGAGGCCGGCGTTGAGCGCGTGGTGCTGGTCTCGTCCATCACCGTGGTGACCCACCCCCACCTGCCGCAGGCCGCCGCCAACGCGGCGGTTGAGCGGGCGTTGCGGGACAGCGGCATGGCGTGGACGGTGCTGCGGCCGACGCAGTTCGCGTCCAACGCGCTGTGGTGGGCCGACACGATCCGCGCCGGCGGCACGGTCCGCCTGCCGTACCCGGACGTCGGCCTGCCGACCATCCACCCCGCCGACATCGCCTCCGTGGCCGGCGCGGCCCTGACGGAGCCCGGCCATCTCGGCCGGACCTACGCCCTGACCGGGCCGGCCCGCGTCACGGCCCGGGAGCAGGTCGAGACGATCGCGGCGGTGACGGGTCGGGACGTCCCCTGGCAGGCGATCGATCGGGAGACGGCGCACGCGGAGATGCGCGTGTTCCTCGGCGCGGAGGTCGCCGACGCGGTGCTCGACCTGATGGGCGGCGACGCGAACGAGCAACTGCTGGCCGTCCGCGACACGGTCCCCGAGATCACCGGGACCCCCGGCCGCACCTTCCGCCAGTGGGCGGAGGAGAACGCGGCGGCGTTCGCCCCCCTGGTGACCTGAGTCGTGGTCAGGACGACCTCCGGCTCGTCATCCTCTCGCGGAGCGCTGGACTCTCCCACCGTGGGAGGGTCCACCATGAGGCCGTGCACGACGAACTGCTCACCATCGGGCGCTTCGCCCGCCTGTGCCGGCTCAGCGTCAAGCAGCTGCGGCACTACGACGAGACGGGGCTGCTGGCCCCGGTCCACGTGGACCCCGGCTCCGGCTACCGCTACTACGCGCCCGAGCAGGCGCGTGACGCCCTGAGCATCGCGCTGCTCCGCGAGATGGACCTACCTCTGGCCGTCATCGCCGAGGCCCTGGCCGCCGAGCCCGAGCACAGGGCCCGCGTCCTGCGTGCCGAGCGGGACCGGCTGGCCGAACGGATCAGCAGGGACCGGGCACGGCTCGCGATGCTGGAGCGGCTGGCGGACGGCGGCCTGCCGGGCTACGAGGTGACGATGGGCAGGGAGCCTGAGCGCCGTCTCGCGGTGGTGCGAGCGGTCTGCTCCCCCGCGGAGATCGGGCAGCGGTTCGGGGAGTGCGTGGGCCGGCTGCTGCCCGCGCTCGGCGAGGCGAGGATCGCGTGGCGGCCGCCGCTGTGGGCGCTGTACCCGCTGGATCTGGAGGAGCGGATGGAGATCGCCGTCGGGGCGGAGACACCGCACGGCGGAGCGGCGATCGGCCTGAAGTCCGAGGTGCTGCCCGGCGGACCCGTCGCCGAGACCGTGCACGTCGGGCCCTACGCCCAGCTTCCCCTGGCCTACAACGCGCTCTTCGCCGCCATCCACGAGCGCGGGCTGCGCCCGCTGGCGCCCGCGCGCGAGGCCTGTCTCGTCGGCCCCGCGGAGGCGCCGCGGGAGGAGCTCATGACCCGGCTGGTCATCCCGGTCAAGGAGCGTGGCGCGTGACCGAGGTGCCTGGCGTCGACGCCCGCGGCGGGCAGCACTGCGAGACGACGGCCCTGGGGGTGCTGCTGCGGCACCAGGGGCTCGACCTGTCGGAGCCCATGCTCTTCGGCCTCGGCTCCGGCCTGTCGTTCGTCTACTGGGACGGCAAGAACATGGACTTCCCCTTCCTCGGGGGACGGGTGAGGCCGTTCGAGCTCACCAGGAACCTGGCCGCCAGGCTCGGTCTCGACCTCCTGGTCAAGGAGACCGCCTCGCCGCGCAGGGCCTGGGAGAACGTGGCGGCCCCGATCGACGCCGGCCGCCCCGTCGGACTCCAGCTCGACAGCCACTACCTGGACTACTTCACGTCGAAGGCGCACTTCGGCGGTCATGTCGTCGCCATGTACGGCTACGACGAGCGCGACGCCCACCTGGTCGACACCGACCAGCAGGGCGGAGCGGTCGCCACCAGCCTGACCAGCCTGGCCCGGGCCAGGGCCGCGCGCGGCCCGATGACCGCCAGGCACCGGTCCTTCACGCTCACCGCCCCGCGCGACCTGCCCGCCCCGCGGGACCGGATCGTTCCCGCCATCACCGCCTGCGCCGACGCCTTCCTCAACCCGCCCATCGCCAACCTCGGCCACCGGGGCGTCGCGAAGGCCGGCCGGCTGGTCCGCACCTGGCTCCAACGCGCGGAGGACCCGGGGCGGGACCTGCCGCAGGCCGCCCGCCTGATGGAGCGGGCCGGCACCGGCGGCGCCCTGTTCCGCAACCTCTACCGCGACTTCCTCGCCGAGTGCGTCCAACTGCTCGACGACGACCACCTGCGCACCGGCCATCGGCTCTACCGCGAGGCCGCCACCCGGTGGACGGAGGTCGCGTCCCTGATCGCCGAGGCCGGCGAGACGGGCGACGCGCGGCGCCTCGAACGGGCAGGCGACGTCCTCGACGATCTCGCCCGCGTGGAACGCGAGGCCATGCGCGCGCTGAGCACCCTGGCCTGCTAGGAACTCGGTATGCCAGACGGATCGCTCCGGGGCCACGTCGCCATCGTGACGGGCGCCAACCACGGGATCGGGGCCGCGACGGCCCGCGAGTTGGCCGCACGTGGCGCGGCCGTGCTCGTCACCTACCTCCGGGTGCCGGGTACCGGCGACGGGGAGGCCGTCGCCGAGGAGATCCGCCGGGTCGGCGGGCGGGCGGCGGCCTTCGAGGCCGACCTCGGCGAGCCGGACGTCCCGGCGGCGATCTTCGACGTCGCCGAGGAGCGGCTCGGGCCGGTCGACATCTTGATCAACAACGCCTCGGGGTGGGTCCAGGACACCTTCACGCCGGAGGAGACCGACCGGTTCGGGCGTGCGTTGCGGCCGGTCTCGGCCGAGACCTGGGCCCGGCAGTTCGCGGTGGACGCGCGTGCCCCCGCGCTCCTGATCGGCGAGCTAGCCAGGCGGCACCGGGCACGCGGCGCGCGCTGGGGCCGGATCGTGGGGCTGACGTCCGGTGGCGATCTCGGCTTCCCGCGCGAGGTCTCGTACGGCGCGGCCAAGGCCGCCCAGACCGACTACACGATGTCGGCCGCCGCCGAACTGGCCGAACTCGGCATCACCGCCAACGTGGTGCACCCACCGGTGACCGACACCGGCTGGATCACCGACGAGGTCCGCGCGTTCGTCGCGTCCAGCACCACCCACTTCCACGTCGCGGAACCGGCCGAGGTGGCCAGGACCATCGCGTTCCTGGTGTCGGACGACGCGTGGCTCGTCACGGGCAACGTGATCACGTTGCGGTGAGCGAGACCGAGAGGCAGATTCACACTTGCTTTGATAAACTATGCCGCATGTTGAGTAAGGACCAGCCGGCCGTGGGCGAGGGCCCGTCGGTGCGGGTCAGCCTCTCGCTTCCCGAGGGAACAGCCGCGGCCATCCGGGACATCACGGGGCGGCGTGAGTTCTCCGCGTACATCGCCGAGGCGGTCGAGCACCGGCTGCGGAGCGAGCTGATCGCCCAGGATCTCGAGGCGTACCAGCGAGAGCACGGTCGGTTCACCGACGAGGAGCGCGCGTGGGCGCGGGCGGCGCTCACCGGAGAAGCCGACGCCTCCGGCGCTACCGCCGCGTGACGGGGACTCTCGTCCTCGATTCGGCCGGGCTTTCCGGCTACCTCACCGGGGACCGCAAGACCATGCTCCTCGTCGACGCCGCGCTGGCCGACGATCGTGGCCTCGCCATCTCCGCCGCGACGATCATCGAGGTCCAACACAAGGGCGTCTCCCGGCCACGCATGAGCTGGGTGCTCTCGCGCATGCGCGTGCACGATGTCACCAAGGACTCGGCACGCGCTGCGGCGGCCCTCCTTCAGGAAGCCGGTCTGCACGGCCACAAATACGCCATCGACGCCATGGTGGCCGAGATGGCGCTTCGGCAGTCGCCGCCCGTCTCGCTGCTCACCTCGGATGGTGACGACATGGCTCGACTGTGCGGTCGGCGCGTTCGCCTGATCACCGTGTGACGCGCCGACTCAGCCCGTCAGCGTCGCCTTCCAGATCTCCTCGCTCGGCCAGCGGTGCGCCCACTCCGACGACACCTCGTCGAACTCGCGGTGGGACGGCGCCGGGGCCTGGATCTCGATCAGGTCGTCGACCGTGAAGCCGCTGGCGCGCAGCGTCCGCAGCACCTCGCCGTGGGAGGAGATGAACTCGACGCGGTCGCCCCAGTCGACGCGGCCGAGGCCGCCGAAGTGCGGGCGGTGCAGGGTGGTCGTGGCGCTGCCGGCCGGGGAGACGGTCAGGGCGTAGAGCGGCGCGTACCGCGAGAAGACGAGCCGGCCACCGGGGCGCAGCAGGCGGGCGGCCTCGGGTATCCAGCGGTGCGGGTCGCACCAGAGCGAGGCGCCGAACTCGCTGATGGCCAGGTCGAACGAGCCGTCGGGGTAGGGGACTTTTTCGGCGCTGCCGAGGACCAGCGGGAAGTCGAGGCCGAACTCGGCCTGCATGGCGCGGGCGGTGGCCAGCTGGGCCTCGGAGACGTCGACGCCGACGGGGTGCGCGCCGGCGCGGGCCAGCCAGGCGGAGACGTACGCCGTGCCGCAGCCGAGCTCGATGACGTGGGCGCCGGCGAGGTCGGGCGGCAGCACGTTCACCTCGGACTCGGGGGTGGCCCACAGGCCCCAGCAGGGCTCCGGCTGCGCCCAGTGATCGCGGGCCAGCGGGCCGTGGTAGCCGGCCGCCGTCTCGTCCCAGTAGCGACGGTTACGTTCCACGTGGTCGGTCGGACGGGTCAGATCAGTCATGGAGCGACAGGCTAGAGGCCTCAACGACCCACCGTCACCCGGGTTTCGCGCGCGGCGGCGCGATACGCGCTGGGGGTGACGCCGAGCGCCCGCACCAGGTGCTGCCGCAGCGAGTCGGCGGAGCCGAGGCCGCTGTGGTGGGCGACGCGGTCCATCGGCAGGTCGGTGGTCTCCAGCAACTGCCGGGCGCGGTCAACGCGTTGGTGGAGCAGCCAGCGCAGCGGGCTGAGGCCGGTCTCGGCGTGGAAGCGGCGGGTGAGGGTGCGGGTGCTCACGCCCGCGTGGGCGGCCAGGTCGGCCAGGGTGAGCGGGCGGTCGAGGCGGCGCAGCGCCCAGGCACGGGTGTCGGCCAGCGAGCGTTTCTCGACGGAGACGGGCGGCAGCGGCGTCTCGACGATCTGCGGCTGGTCGCCGGGGCGCGGCGGGCCGACGACGGCGAGCTGGCCGGCCGCGGCGGCCACCGCCGAGCCGTGGTCGGTGCGGATGATGTGCAGACACAGCTCGATGGCGGCGGCCGCGCCGGCCGAGGTCAGGATCGGGCCGTCCGCGACGTGGAGCGCGTGGGGCTCGACGGTCACCGCGGGAAATCGGCGCGCGAGCTGGTCGGTGAGCCCCCAGTGGGTGGTCGCGCGCCGCCCGTCGAGCAGCCCGGCGTGGCCGAGCACGAAGGCGCCGGTGCAGATCCCGGCGGTGCGCCGCCCGGCGTCGGCGGACCGCCGCACCGCGTCGAGCACGGCCGGGTCGACGTCCTCGCGGGCCCCGCCGCCGACGACGATGACCGTGTCGGCGGCGGTCAGCCCGTCAAGACCCGCCAGGTCGTCCGGGATGAGCACGTCGGGGCCGCCGACGGCCTCGACCCGGCCCGGCCGGGCGGTGTGCGTCGTGACGCGGTACGCCGGGCGGCCGTCCACCTCGGCCGCGCCGAGCAGCATCTGGGTGATGGACAGGTCGTACGCGAAGACGGGTGGCACGACGAGGAAGGCGATACGTCGCATGGCCGGATCCTCCGGAGGCTTGGCGATCGGGGCCCTGCCGACGCGATGGCGCGGCCCGCACAGTGGGACAGCGCCCGCCGGGAACCCGATGTTCCCGGGGTGGGGCGCCTGATGATGGGGAGAAACCATGTCGCTACGGGTCATCGTGGGGGCCGGCGCCGGCGCCGGCATCGCGGCGCGGCTGTTCGCGGACGACGGGGATCGGGTGCGGATCGTCACCAGGAGCGGCGGCGGCCCCGAGCACCCGCTGATCGAGCGGATCGCGCTCGACGCGGGTGACCCGGCCAACGCGGACCGGCTCGCGGCGCTCGCCGAGGGCGCCGCCACCGTCCTCAACTGCGCCATGCCGCCGTATCACACCTGGCCGACCACGGTGCCGCCGCTCTTCCGGGCGATCCTCGCGGCGGCCGAGCGGAGCGGCGCTGACTACGTGATGCTCGGCAACTTGTACGGCTACGGCCCGGTGAACGGGCCCGTCACCGAGGAGCACCCGCTGGCCGCCACCGGCCCCAAGGGGCGGGTGCGCGCACGGATGTGGGAGGAGGCGGCCGAGGCGCACGCGGCGGGCCGGGTGCGGGCGACGGAGGTGCGGGCCGGCCAGTTCCTCGGCGCCGGCGTGCTGTCGATGTTCTCGCTCACCGTGCAGCCGCAGGTGCTCGCCGGGCGGCTGGCCCTCACTCCGCAGGAACCGGACACGCCGCACGGTTACGCCGCGATCGGCGACGTGGCCAGGGCGCTGGTGGCGGTGGCGCGGGACGACCGCTCCTTCGGGCGGCCGTGGCACGCGCCGGCGATCAACGTCGCACTGCGGGAGGTGGCCGGCCGGCTCGCCGAGCTGGCGGGGGCGCCGGAGCCACGGCTGGCGACGATGACCGACCGGGAGCTGGCGCTGCTCGGCTACACGGACCCGATCTGGGGCGAACTCGAGGAGACGGCGTACATGTCGCACCGGCCGTTCGTCATCGACGCGTCGAGGGTCGAGGAGACGCTGGGCGTGAAGACGACCCCGCTCGACGAGGTGTTGAGCGAGGTGCTGGCCTGACCGGAGGGAACTCTGGAGCGGGTGACAGGAATCGCACACTGCGCCTCCCCCTTGGAAAGGGGGTGTTCTGCTACTGAACTACACCCGCGCGGCGGGGAGTTGGCCCCTTCCGGCGCCGCTTCCGACCGCGTGCCCCAAACACTAGCCGATCATGGGGAGTTCACCAAAACGAGCGGCGGCGCAGTCCGCCGCCGCTCGTCAGGTGACGCCTGGCCTCAGGCGAAGAGCGCCCGCAGCGCGCGCCCGTGGGCCTCGCGGAGCTCGGCCAGTGGGATGCTGAACTGGTCCTGGAGCTCGATCGCGTCGCCGTCGATCACGCCGATGCGGGTGGCCGGCTGGGAGCGGGCCACGCACATGTCGGTGAAGCGAACCTCCTCGCTGCGCGGCACCGCCACGATGGCGCGGGCCGTGGACTCGGAGAACAGGAGCGTGAACGGGTCGACACCGTCCGGCACGACGAGCCGGGCGCCACGGCCGCCGCGCAGGCAGGACTCCACGACGGCCTGGATCAGACCGCCGTCCGAGAGGTCGTGGGCGGCATCGATCATGCCGTCGCGGGAGGCGGCGATCAGGATCTCCGCGAGCAGCCGCTCCCGCTCCAGGTCGACGCGCGGCGGCAGGCCGCCCAGGTGGTCGTGGACCACCTGGGACCAGGCCGAGCCGCCGAACTCCTCGGCCGTGTCGCCGAGGAGATAGATCAGCTGGCCGGCCTCGCGGAAGGCCATCGGGGTACGGCGGGTCACGTCGTCGATCACGCCGAGCACGCCGACCACCGGGGTGGGGTGGATGGCGGTCTCGCCGGTCTGGTTGTAGAGCGAGACGTTGCCGCCGGTGACCGGGGTGCCGAGGACCTGGCAGGCGTCGGCCAGCCCACGCGTCGCCTCGGCGAACTGCCACATGACCGCCGGGTCCTCGGGCGAGCCGAAGTTGAGGCAGTCGGTGACGGCCAGCGGCCGGGCGCCGGTGGCGGCGACGTTGCGGTAGGCCTCGACGAGGGCGAGCTGGGCGCCGGCGTACGGGTCGAGCTTGGCGTAGCGCCCGTTGCCGTCGGTGGCGATGGCGACGCCGAGGTCGGTCTCCTCGTCGACGCGGATCATTCCGCCGTCCTCGGGCTGCGCGAGCACCGTGTTGCCCAGCACGTACCGGTCGTACTGGTCGGTGATCCAGGACTTGTCGGCCTGGTTCGGGGAGGACACCAACGCCAGGACCTGGGCGCGCAGCTCGGCGGCGTCGACGGGGCGCGGCAGGGCGCCGGCGTCGTCGGCCTGGAGCGCGTCCTGCCACTCGGGGCGGGCAAAAGGCCGCTCGTAGACCGGGCCCTCGTGCGCGACGGTGCGCGGCGGTACGTCCACGATCTGCTCGCCGCGCCAGTAGATCTCCAGCCGGTCGCCGTCGGTGACCTCGCCGATGACGGTGGCGATCACGTCCCACTTGGCGCAGATCTCCAGGAAGCGGGCCTCGTGCTCGGGCGCGACGACCGCGCACATCCGCTCCTGCGACTCGCTCATCAGGATCTCCTCGGGGGAGAGCGAGGCGTCGCGCAGCGGCACCGCGTCGAGGTCGATCCGCATGCCGCCGGAGCCGGCCGAGGCCAGCTCGGAGGTGGCGCAGGAGAGCCCGGCGCCGCCGAGGTCCTGGATGCCGGTGACCAGGCCCTCGGCGAAGATCTCCAGGGTGCACTCGATGAGCAGCTTCTCCTGGAACGGGTCGCCGACCTGGACGGCCGGGCGCTTGGCGGGCTTGCCCCCGCCGTCGAAGGTCTCGGAGGCGAGCACGGAGACGCCGCCGATGCCGTCGCCGCCGGTGCGGGCGCCGTAGAGGATGACCCTGTTGCCGGGTCCCGTGGCCTTGGCGAGGTGGATGTCCTCGTGCCGCATCACGCCCACGCACAGGGCGTTGACCAGCGGGTTGCCCTGGTAGCAGGGGTCGAAGACGACCTCGCCGCCGATGTTGGGCAGGCCCAGGCAGTTGCCGTAGCCGCCGATGCCGGCGACCACGCCGGGCAGCACCCGGTGGGTGTCCGGGTGGTCGGCGGCGCCGAAGCGCAGCGGGTCCATCACGGCGACCGGGCGGGCGCCCATCGCGAGGATGTCGCGGACGATGCCGCCGACGCCGGTGGCCGCGCCCTGGTAGGGCTCGATGTACGACGGGTGGTTGTGCGACTCGACCTTGAAGGTGACGGCGTAGCCCTGGCCGACGTCGACGACGCCGGCGTTCTCGCCGATGCCGACCAGCAGCGCGTCGTTGGCCGGCGCCTTCTCGCCGAACTGCCGCAGGTGGACCTTGCTCGACTTGTAGGAGCAGTGCTCGGACCACATCACCGAGTACATGGCGAGCTCGGCGCCGGTCGGGCGGCGGCCGAGGATCTCCACGATCCGGTCGTACTCGTCCTGCTTGAGGCCGAGTTCGGCCCAGGGCAGCGGGGTGTCCGGGGTCTCGGCGGCGTGCTTGACCGTGTCGAGGTTGGTCGAGGTGGGGTGCGAGGTGGGGTGCGAGGTGGGGTGGGTCGGAGACATCAGGCGACCAGCTTCTTCAGGACCGAGGTGAAGAACCCCAGGCCGTCCGTGGTCGGGCCGGTGAGGGCCTCGACGGCGTGCTCGGGGTGGGGCATCAGGCCGACGACGTTGCCGGCCGCGTTGGTGATCCCGGCGATGTCGCGGCGGGAGCCGTTGGGGTTGACGTCGAGGTAGCGGAAGACCACCCGGCCCTCGGCCTCCAGCTCGTCCAGGGTGCGCTCGTCGGCGACGTAGCCACCCTCGCCGTTCTTCAGCGGGATGGTGATCTCCTGGCCGGCCGCGTAGTCGCCGGTCCAGGCGGTGGCGGTGTTCTCCACGCGCAGCCGCTGGTCGCGGCAGATGAAGTGCAGGTGATCATTGCGGGTCAGCGCGCCGGGCAGCAGATGCGATTCGCACAGCACCTGGAAACCGTTGCAGATGCCCAGTACCGGCAGCCCGACCCCGGCCTGGTCGATGATCGTTTCCATCACGGGTGAGAATCGGGCGATCGCGCCGCAGCGGAGATAGTCGCCATAGGAGAAACCGCCGGGCAGGATCACGGCGTCAACCTGACGCAGGTCTTTGTCGCCGTGCCAGAGGGCCACCGGCTCGGCTCCGACGAGCTTTACCGCACGCGCCGCGTCACGGTCGTCGAGGGAGCCGGGAAATGTGACGACTCCTACACGAGTTGTCACCGGACGGCACCCACTTCCTCGACTCCCTCTTCGACGCGGACGTGGAAGTCCTCGATGACGGTGTTGGCGAGAAACGTGCGGGCGATCTCGCGGACCCGCTCCAGGGCCGCCTCGTCCACGGGTCCGGCCAGCTCGAGTTCGAAGCGCTTGCCCTGGCGGACGTCGGCCACGCCCTCGAATCCGAGGCGGGGCAGGGCGCGCTGGACCGCTTGGCCCTGGGGGTCGAGGATCTCCGGCTTGAGCATGACGTCGACTACGACGCGAGCCACTGGTACTCCCGGTGATGGTGCGGTGATGGTGTGCATGACGCACCGCTCAGCCTACCGGGCGAGGAAATCTACCCGGGTAGATAGGTGGGCTTCGGTCACGTTAAGGTATCGAGCCAGGAAACCCCTCCAAGAAACGTGGAGGAAAAAGTAGTGTCCCGGTGCGGCGCGACCATGCGAGCATGACGCGATGTCGAATTCGTCCTCTTCGCATTAGCCCGCGGATCCAGTACAAATTAAAGAACCCTCGCTCACGATCTATGGGAGAGCGCGCGACGTAGGGCCGCGGCTCCCCCTCCCGAAAGGACCGATATTCGTGGCACAGCGTGTAGTCGTCACTCTCGCCGACGACATCGACGGTGGCGAAGCGTCCGAAACGATTGTCTTCGGCCTCGACGGGAAGAGCTACGAGATCGACCTCAGCTCCGACAACGCGGCGAAGCTGCGGACCACGCTCGCGCCCTACGTGGAGGCCGGGCGCAAGCGGGCGAAGTCCGGCAAGGCCTTCCACCACACCGCCGTGGCCCCCGATCCCAAGACGGTGCGCGCCTGGGCCGAGTCCAACGGCTTCGGGGTGCCGGCCCGCGGCCGCATCCCCAGGAAGGTCTACGACGCCTTCAACGAGGCCCACACCTCCGGCCATTGAGCCGACTTGCCATGAACCCGGGGTGATCGGCTAGAGTCTGGAGCGCGCCGCAGGGAGCGGAGCCGGAAGGCCCCAACCCCAGGCCGCGCGGGTGTAGTTCAGTAGCAGAACACCCCCTTTCCAAGGGGGAGGCGCAGTGTGCGATTCCTGTCACCCGCTCTGGCCACTGGACCAGTCCTCAGGATGAGGTACAGTGGGGGCACACGCGGACGTGGCTCAGTTGGTAGAGCATCACCTTGCCAAGGTGAGGGTCGCGAGTTCGAATCTCGTCGTCCGCTCAGTGTGAAGGGCCCGGTCTTCTGGACCGGGCCCTTCGTCGTGTTCGCGTGGGCGGGGCTGACATTTGTCAGGTGGAAGTCCTGACTTTCGGCAGTACCGGGCGGGCGCGGCGCCGGCCAGTCTGGTCCGTGGGAATCAGCGGCGGTCACGGAGGTCATGATGTGGGGGTTCGGCTGGCTGGAATCCGCGCGGCGCGGCAGCCAGCTGACGCGGGTCCACCAGTTCACGCGGTCCTCGCTGTACCTGTTCTGCGTGATGGAGGCGGCCCTGATCGCCTTCGTGCTCCCGCGGTACCGGGACGAGAGCTCGGCCTGGGCGCTGCTGGCCACCGGCGCGGTGGGCGCCGCCCACGTCGTGGGGCAGACGCTGCTGACCAGGGAAGGGCTGCGCCACTACCTGGGCGGCCGGCCGCGCCCCGACCGGTTGCTCGCCGGCTACACGGGGCTGACGCTCGCCGCGATCGCCGTGCCGGTCGGCGCGGTCGCGGCCGACGCGCTGCCGTTGGCCGCGGCCTCCGCGTTCGTCGTCTACGTCACCATGTACTTCGCCGCCCCCGTGTCGCTGGCCCTGCCGGTCCGGCGGGCGCTGGCGCTGCTGCTGCTGCCGCTGGCCGCGGCGGTGGCCGGTCTCGCCGCGGTGGGTTCCACCGCCGTCGCGCTGGCGGTCATGGTGGCCGTCACGGGGGTGGCGGGCGCGGGGTTGGGTGTCCTGCCCCGGGCCTCGGCGTGGACGCTGCGGGTGATGGACCGGCTGGACGCGGCGCGGGAGACGGAGGCGCGGCTCGCGGTGGCCGAGGAGCGGCTGCGGTTCGGCCGCGACCTGCACGACGTGCTGGGGCGCAACCTGTCGGTGATCGCGCTCAAGAGCGAGCTCGCCGTGGCGCTGGCCCGGCGCGACGGAGCGGGGACGGAGGCTGCGGTGGTCCAGATGACGGAGGTACAGCGGATCGCCAGGGAGTCGCAGGCCGAGTTGCGCGAGGTCGTGCGCGGCTACCGCGTGGCCGACCTGCACGCCGAGCTCGCCGGCGCGCGGGGGGTGCTCGAGGCGGCGGGCATCAGCTGCCGAATAGAGGACGGGGCGGCGGCCGAGCTGCCGCCGGCCGTGCAGTCGGCGCTCGGCTGGGTCGTGCGCGAGGGCACGACCAACGTGCTGCGGCACGCGGACGCGGCGCGCTGCGTGGTGCGGCTGCGGCGGCGGCCAGAGCCGGACCGGGTGGTGCTCGACATGGAGAACGACGGGGTGCACGGGATGTCCGGCGGCGAGCGCGGCTCCGGCCTCGCCGGCCTGCGGGAGCGGCTGGCGAAGCTCGACGGCTCGCTCACCGTCGGCGGCGAGGACGACGTGTTCCGGCTGACCGCCGAGGTCCGGCTCGGGAGCGACGCGTGATCCGGGTGCTGCTCGCGGACGACGAGCACCTGATCCGGGGGGCGCTCGCGGCGCTGCTCGGCCTCGAGGACGACCTGACGGTGGTGGCCGAGGCGGCCACCGGCCCCGAGGCCCGGGCGATGGCCCAGGCCCACCGCCCCGACGTGGCGGTGCTCGACCTGGCGATGCCCGGAGCCGACGGGGTGGCCGTGGCCACCGCGCTGCGGTCCGAGGTCCCCGGGTGCGCGGTGCTGATCGTCACGGGCCACGCGCGGCCCGGGCATCTGAAGCGGGCGCTCTCCGCCGGGGTGCGGGGCTTCCTGCCGAAGACGGTGTCGGCGTCCCGGCTGGCCGAGATCATCCGCACGGTGCACGCGGGCCACCGCTATGTGGACCCCGCGCTCGCGGCGGACGCGATCAGCGCGGGCGACTCGCCGCTGACCGAGCGGGAGGCGGAGCTGCTCGAGCTGGCGGCGGACGGGGCGCCGATCGTGGAGATCGCGCAGCGCGCCAACCTGGCGCCCGGCACCGTGCGGAACTACCTGTCGTCCGCGGCCACCAAGCTCGGCGCCGAGAACCGCCACACGGCGGTCCGCCTCGCCCGCGAGCGCGGCTGGGTGTAGCCCTCCCGGCAGGCCGCTCCACGGGGGAGCGGTAGCGTGGCGTGGTGGCGGACGTGGTGATCGTGGGGTCGGGGCCGAACGGGCTGGCGGCCGGGGTGGTGCTGGCCCGGGCGGGGCTCGAGGTCGCGGTGTACGAGGCCGCGGCGTCGATCGGCGGCGGGCTGCGGAGCGAGAGCCTGTTCGACGAGCGGATCACGCACGACCTCTGCTCGGCCGTGCACCCGATGGCGGCGGCCTCGCCGTTCTTCCGGGAGTTCGACCTGGCCGCGCGCGGCGTCGAGCTGCTGCGCCCCGAGATCTCCTACGCGCACCCGCTGGACGGCGGGCGGGCGGCCGTGGCCTTCCACGACCTGGAGCGCACCGCCGACCGGCTCGGTCCTGACGGGAGGCGCTGGCGGCGGCTGATGCGGCCGCTGGTCGAGCACAGCGCGGGCGTCACCGAGCTCCTGCTGTCCGGGCAGCGTGCCCTGCCGCGCGACCCCCTGGCGCCCTTCCTGCTCGCCGGCCGCCTGCCCCGGCAGGCCACCCGGCTCTCGGCCGGTGTCTTCGCCGGCGAGGAGGCGGCGGCGCTGCTCGCCGGGGTGGCGGCCCACGCCCTTGGCCGGCTGCCCAGCGTGCCGGCGGCCGCGGTCGCGCTGCTGCTCGGGCACCTGGGCCACGCCGGCGGCTGGCCGCTGCCGCGCGGCGGCAGCGGGCGGATCGCGGCGGCCCTCGCCGACGACATCCGGGCGCACGGCGGCGTGCTGCACACCGGCCACCGGGTCACCGACCTGCGGGAGTTCGCCGGGGCCCGCGCGGTGCTGCTGGACACCGGCGTCCGCGAGCTGCTGGCCATCGCCGGCGACCGGCTGCCCGCCGGGTACGCGCGGCGCCTCGCCCGCTTCCGGCACGGGCCGGCCGCCGCCAAGGTGGACTTCCTGGTGTCCGAGCCCATCCCCTGGGCAGATCCGCTGGTCGGCCGGGCCGGCACCGTGCACCTCGGCGGCACCCGGGCCGAGATCGTCCGGCAGGAGACGCTCGCCGCCCGCGGGGTGCCGACGGACGAGCCGTTCGTGCTGCTCGTCGACCCGGCCGTCACCGACCCCGGGCGTGCCCGGCCGGGCGCCAGGCCGGTGTGGGCGTACGCGCACGTGCCGGGCGGGGACGACCGGGATCCGCTGCCGCTGGTGCGGGCCCAGATCGAGCGGTTCGCGCCCGGCTTCGGGGAGACCGTGCTGCACGAGCGCGCCATCGCCGCCGCCGACTACGCGTCCCACAACCCCAACTACGTCGGCGGCGACATCTCCTCCGGCGCGATGACGCTCTACCAGAGCGTGGCCCGCCCGGTGCCCAGGTTCGACCCGTACCGCACGCCGCTGCCCGGCGTGTTCCTGTGCTCTGCCGCCACCCCGCCGGGCCCGAGCGTGCACGGGATGTGCGGTCTTCTCGCGGCCCGCTCGGTGCTGCGGCACCGCTTCGGGGTGCGGACGCCGCCCTCGCTCGCGCCCAAGCCCTGAAGAGCCCTGAGGAGCCCTGAGGCCGTCAGATCCAGCCGCGTTCGCGGGCCAGCAGGGCCGCCTGGGCGCGGCTGCCGGCGCCCAGCTGCCGCATCAGGTCGGCGACCCGGCGCCGATAGGTGCGGACGGAGACGCCGACGGCGCGGGCGCCGGTCTCGTCCAGGCTGCCCGAACACATGGCGGCCAGCACCCGCCGCTCGGTCTCGGGGAGCCCCGCCGGGCGCGGGTAGGGCTCGGCCTGCGCCCAGGCCCGCTCGAAGAGGCCGGCGACGCTGGCGATGATGCCCGGCTCGGTGACGACCAGGGCGCCGTCGTCGAGGACGTCACCGCGGGCCGGGAGCAGGGCGACCAGGCGGTCGCTCATCAGCAGCCGCTCGGTGGCCTCCGGCACCAGCCTGACCCCCGCCCCGTGGCGGGCGAGTTCGGCGAGGTAGGCGGCGGTCGGCGGATGGTCGAGGCTCGCGGCCACCATGATGCTGCGGAACCGCACCCCGCGCCGCAGGCAGCGCAGCGCGATGGGCCTGGCGAACGCCAGGTACTCGGGGGTGATCGCACGCCAGGGCGTCATCGAGAGCACCTCGTCGCACGCCTGGAAGGCCCAGTCGGTGACCCGGTCGCGGATGTCCGCGAGGTCGGTGACGCGTTCGACGCCCGGGCGGCCGGCCGCCGGCCCCCGCGCGGTCGCCGCCTCGGCGCGCAGCGAGGCGAGCGACGCCATGAAGCGGCCGGACTCGTGGCCGGTCTCCCCGCCGGTGCGGGCGGCGCCGGCCAGCCTGGCCATCGCGGTCTCCGGGCGCGCGGGCGCTATGCGGCCGCCTGGGACCAGCCTGACCAGGCCGAGACCGCGCAGTCTGCGCAGTCTCGGCAGGGCGTCCACCGGGTCGAGCCCCAGGGTCGCGCACAGCTCGGCCAACGTGGTGCGCGGCCTCCGGAGACAGTGCCGGTACACCCTCTCGTCCTCACCGGACACGCCGAGGAACGACAACGCGCTCTCCCCCATGACCCACCTCTGACGCAACCGCTTTCGCCGTCTTTGCTATCACCCGATTCGGCGAGCGGCGTGGGCTGTGGTTCGTCCGGAAGTGGACCGTGCCGGCTCGGTGACATTCGTCGCCGAGCCATGACGTCGGCGCGGGAGACGGCGGGTCAGTCGGCGGCGCGGTCCCAGGGCACGCCGGTCAACCTGCGGTAGACCTCGACGTACCGCTCCCTGGTGCGCTCGACCACCGCGGCCGGCAGGTCAGGGGGCGGCGCCTCGCCCGCCCGGTCCCAGCCGGACTCCGGGGAGGACAGCCAGTCGCGCAACACCTGCTTGTCGTAGGGCTTCTGCGGCCGGCCAGGCTGCCACTCGTCCCCGCTCCAGAACCGCGAGGAGTCCGGGGTCAGCACCTCGTCGGCCAGCACCAGCGGGGCGTCGTCCTCGGCGCCGACGGCCCGGCCGAACTCGAACTTGGTGTCGGCCAGGATGATCCCGCGGTCCCTGGCGACGTCCCGGGCGCGGTTGTAGACGGCGAGCGTGGCCTGGCGCAGCTGGGCCGCGGTCTCGGCGCCAACCTTGCGGGCGATCTCCTCGTAGCTCACGTTCTCGTCATGCTCGCCCACGACGGCCTTGGTCGCGGGGGTGAAGATGGGCGCCGGCAGCTCGGAGCCGTCCTCAAGGCCGGGCGGCAGGGCGAGCCCGCAGACGGTGCGGTCGCGCTGGTACTCCTCGAGCCCGGAGCCCGTGAGGTAGCCGCGGGCCACGGCCTCGACGGGGATCATGTCCAGCGACTGGCAGACGGTGACGCGGCCGGCCCAGTCGTCGGGCGCGCCGGCCGGCGGCTCGGTGGAGATCACGTGGTTGGGCACCAGGTCGGCCAGCTGGTCGAACCACCACAGGGAGAGCCTGGTGAGGATCCGGCCCTTGTCCGGGATCGGGGTGGGCAGCACCCAGTCGTAGGCGGAGACCCGGTCGCTGGCGACCATGATCAGTTCGCCGGCCCGGTTCCGGTAGAGATCGCGTACCTTCCCGGTGTGCAGGTGCTCAAGTCCGGGCACCTCGACGGGCTCGGGCTTCTCGACGAATCCTGGCACAGCGCCTCCTGGCAACTCTGGGGTTGATGGGCCGCTTCGGGGGTGGTTGATCTCGCGCCCCTATTGTCCCGCAGGTCAGGTGGCACCCCCGCCACGGGGCGCCGGTACACCGCGTCCCACCGCGCCCCCGCCGCCGGTCGTGGCTAGTCGCGCTTGCAGATACGGTCCAGCAGATTGGCCGTCGCCTTCTGGATCCTGGGGTCGAGGTAGCCGGGGCGGCCGAGCGCCGGCGACCAGGCGAAAGTGCCGGACGCGAAGACCCAGGCGCCGCTCGGCGCCCGGTAGAGCGAGGTCTCCTGGTGGCGGCGGGCGCCCCCGTCGTCCTCGTAAGGGGAGTGGGCGAGCAGCACCCGGCTCACCGAGTCCGGCAGGGCGGTGCGGGGGAAGTACCGGTCGGCCTCGCCGGCCACCAGGCCCGGCAGTTCTGCGCCCTCCGTGACCCCGGTGGCCTCCCACAGCCAGTGGTCGGCGTTGCGCACCACCAGCGGGTGCGGGCGCGGCACCCGGCCCGCGTACTGGATGCCGAGCAGCAGCTGCTCCGGCTGGCCCTGCTCCCGCCACAGCACCGCGCGGCCCGGGCCCTGGCGCTTGCGGCAGCTCAGCAGCCGGTCCGGGTCGCCGGAGGGCAGCGGGCCGAGCGCGACCTGCCAGTACATGGTGTTGGCCGACAGGAAAACCAGCGAGGTGCCGCCGTCGCGGGCGCGCTCGACGGCGGTGCGCATCTCGCGCGACCAGTACTCGTCGTGGCCGGAGAAGATCAACCCCCGGTACCGGGACGGGTCGACGCGGCCGGCGTGCAGGTCGCGCGCGGTCGCGTAGGCGAGGTCGTAGCCGTACCGCTCGGCCCAGCGGATGAAGTCGTAGGCGTGGCCCACGTGCAGCGGCAGCCCGGCGCCCGCGTAGGGCCGGTCGAAGGAGACGGTGACGGCGGCGTCGTGCTCGCCGAGCAGCCGGCCGCCGGCGTCCCAGGCGTGGTAGAGGCTGGCGCCGCTGCGCCCGTCCTCGGGGAAGAGGTTGTACGCCTGCCAGGTGACGTCCGGCAGCACGAGCAGCAGGTCGGCCGGGTTGTCGTCCCTGACGGTGAACGGCACGTGTGAGCGGTGGGCGCCGTCCGCCGTGGTGAGGACGGCGACGTGGGCGCCCGGCTGCCAGTCGGCGGGCACCTGGAACCGCCAGGAGAGCCACCAGTGGTGACAGGAGACGGTGCGGCCGGCGATCAGCGGCGCCGACTGGCGGGTGCCCATCAACCTGGGGCTGTGCGTCAGGAGTTGCGCGCCGTCTCCGGCGAAGTGGCCGATCCGGTAGATGTCGATGGTGAACTCGCGCGGCGGGTTGACCGTGACCCGGAAGTCCAGCGGGTGGCCGGGCGCCACCGCGCCGTCGGGCACGAAGCCCTTGATCTGGCAGGCCACGTCGTCCGCGTTCGTCGGCCCTGACGGCCGCGTCGGCACCGCGTGGTCGCTGCGCCTGAACTGGCTCTCGTCCCCACGGAACCAGGGCAGCGGCCCCTGCCCGAACGGGTCGGAGACGGCCTGGGTGAGCGCGCCCGACTCCCATCGCCCGATGCGCTCGGTGCTCTTACTCAATCTCCCCTCCCTACACCTCCGTCGCCTGTGGGACCCCCCAGCACATCACATCCCGCGAGTGCTCGGTCACCAGTCGTCGCGGCGTTGACCGGAGATGGTGGCCCGATAGTGGCGCCAACCGGGCAAACTGTCCAGAGTCCTCGGCGAGTTGCGCCGGCGCGCCACCGACTCCCCGTCAGCGCCTCACGTCAGCACCATGCGTCACATCACGCGCCACACCTCGTGTCACACCAGGCGCACCGGCTTGTCGGCGCGCGCGCCGACGCCGGCCAGCCAGTCGTGCAGCGGACCCGGGTCGCCGTCGTCCACCAGGCTGCACACCGGCGCCACCACGTCCTGCCGCCGCTTGCCGTCCGCCAGCAGCACCGGGCCGTCGAGCCAGTCGAGGCCGGGCACCGCCGCCGAGGTGTCGGCCGCCGCGCAGCAGACCGCGGCCGCGACGTGCTCGACCAGCGACTCCCGCTTCTCGCCGCGGCCCGCGCCAGCGGCCAGCCGCTCGGCCAGCGCCTCCACGCCGTGGTCGGTGGCCGCCGCGTCCGCCAGGCGCTCCAGGACCCAGGCCAGCGTCGGCGTCTCGGCCGCCTCGAGCGCGGCGAACAGCCGGGCCGCCCGGTCCCGCCAGATGCGGTCCACCACCTCGTCCGGATAGGCCGCCCAGTCCACCGGGGCCCACCCGGCGGGCAGCGGGGCGCCCGGCACCCCGTGCAGCAGGCGGGCGGCGAGCAGCGAGATCTCGTCGTCCATCGCGCCCGGCTCGTCCAGCAGATCGCAGGCGGGACGCTCACCGAGCCGGGCCGCGAAACCCTCGGCGAGCCGGTCCCTCCTGGACAGCTCGGTGAGCGCCGCGACCACGCCCGCGTTGAGCCCGCGCGGCCAGCGGCCGATGCGCCAGGCCGGCGACGCGACCCTGGTCAGCAGCCGGTCCCAGCCGGCGTAGGCCAGGCCGACCTGCTCCTGGGCCGAGGTGCGCAGCGCCGGATCGACGCCCTGGGCACGGCCGGCGGCGGCCAGCGCCACGCCGCGCTCCATGTCGGCGGTGTGCCGGGCGGCGGCCCGCAGCAGCAGCCGGGCCGCCAGGCCGGCGAACGCGAGCAGCGGCCGGCGCGACGCGGAGCCGCCGGCGGCGAGCCCCGCCGTGGCGTCCCAGGCGCGGACGCAGCGGCGGGCGGCCGCGATGTCGGGGTGAGCCGAGGGCCCGGTGCCGGCGACGACGGGCGCGAGCAGCGCGCGCAGCTCGCCCACCCGCAGCCACCACAGGAACGGCGAGCCGATGACGAGCACCGGCGCGCCCGGCCGCGCCCGGCCGGCGCGCGGCGGCTCCTCGAGCCAGCTGTCGCAGTCGGGGGTGAGGGCGATGCCGGCGGGTGCCGGCACGTCGAGGCGCTCGGCGAGGTCGCGTATCAGCCCGTGCAGCGCGGGCGCGGCCCGCTCGGGCACCTCGACCGTGGGCGTGACGACGGGCCGCGCGCGGGCGATCACCAGGCCGGCGGCCGCGGCGACGACCAGCACGGCGAGGGCGAACTCGGCCACCGGCCAGCGGACGGCCCGCCCGGTGCCGGTGGCGAACAGCACCACGGCGACGGCGGCCGGCAGCAGCGCCAGCGCCAGCGCGCCGTCGCGCACCCGCAGCACGGCCAGCGCGTGATCCCGCGCGGAGTGTTCGGCGCCGCCGGCTTTACGCGCCCCACGCTGCACCATGGCCTGCCCTCCGCTCTTCCGACGCCGCCGACCGCCCTGACCGTTCTCCCACTGTCGCACCGAGCACTGACAACGCAACGCACGGTGATCCGATCGCCGTAGGGAGGGGCCGGGCGGAGGGGCGAATCACATTGCGCCGCACCCTAGTTGGGCGCGACTGGCGCGTCAGCCGGTCAGCGGATCGGTCACTCGATGGTGGGGCTTTGGGTAAAGGAGGGCACTAAGGCGGGGCCGATGCTGTCGGCGCTCGGTCAGCCGGCCGCCCGGGCGGCGATGTCGGTGCGGTGGTGCGAGCCGGCGAGCCGGATCCGGCCGACGGCGCGGTACGCCAGCTCCCTGGCGGCCGCCAGGTCGGGCCCGGTGGCGGTGACGGACAGCACCCGGCCGCCGGCGCTGACGATCCGGCCGGCGTCGTCCCTGCGGGTGCCGGCGTGCAGCACGTAGGCGTCGGGCGCGTCGGTGGCGGCCACCTCGTCGAGCCCCTCGATCGGGTCGCCGGAGCGCGGCGCCTCCGGGTAGCCCTCGGCCGCCACCACCACGGTGACGGCCGCGCCCTCGCTCCAGCGCAGCGGCGGGAAGCCGGCGAGCTCGCCGGTGGCGGCGGCCAGCAGCAGCGCGGCCAGCGGGGTACGGAGCCTGGCCAGCACCACCTGGGTCTCCGGGTCGCCGAACCTGGCGTTGAACTCCACGACCCGCACCCCGCGCGAGGTCAGCGCGAGCCCCGCGTACAGCAGGCCGACAAACGGCGTACCGCGGCGCCGCAGCTCGTCCACGGTGGGCTGGAGGACGGTGGCGAGCACCTCGTCGACGAGGTCGGGCTCGGCCCAGGGCAGGGGCGAGTAGGCGCCCATGCCACCGGTGTTGGGGCCCTGGTCGCCGTCGTGGGCGCGCTTGAAGTCCTGCGCGGGCTGGAGCGGGACGACCGTCTCGCCGTCGGTGACGGCGAACAGGGACACCTCGGGGCCGTCCAGGTACTCCTCGATGACGACGCGCTCGCAGGACGCCGCATGCTCCCTGGCGCGGGCCAGGTCCTCGGTGACGACGACGCCCTTGCCCGCGGCGAGGCCGTCGTCCTTGACGACGTAGGGCGGGCCGAACGCGTCGAGCGCCTTGGCGGCCTCGTCGGCGGTGAGGCAGACGTACGACCTGGCGGTCGGCACGCCGGCGGCTGCCATGATCTCCTTGGCGAACGCCTTGCTGCCCTCCAGGCGTGCCGCCTCGGCCGAGGGGCCGAAGACGGGGACGCCGGCGGCCCGCACGGCGTCCGCGACGCCCGCCACGAGCGGGGCCTCGGGACCGACGACGACCAGCTCGGCGCCGAGCCGGCCGGCGAGCGCGGCCACGGCCGCGCCGTCCAGCGCGTCGACCGGGTGGGTGGTGGCCACCTCCGCGATGCCGGCGTTGCCGGGCGCGCAGTGCAGCTCGGTAACGGCCGGGTCGCGGGAGAGAGCGTGGCACAGGGCGTGTTCGCGGGCGCCGCCGCCGATGACAAGGATCCTCACGCCAGGCAGCCTAACGGCGCGGGCGCCGTGCCCCGACTTTCACCCTTTCGAGTGACACCTGCTCCTGGCGGAGCGAACGCCTCGAAGGGACCTCGGCCACGGCCGGCCCTTCCCCGACGGCCGCGACACCGTGTGCGGCCCGCGGCGGAGCGGCCCGCGGCGGAGCGGCCCGCGGCGGAGCGGCCCGCGGCGGAGCGGCCCGCGGCGGAGCGGCCCGCGGCGGAGCGGCCCGCGGCGGAGCCCCGGGAACGCCGCCGGAGGTGGCGGCCGAGCCCGCCGCAGGCGGGACAGGCGCCCCGTGCTTGGCCGGGCACGGCCGGGGCGCCGCCGGGCGGGACGAGCAGCGGGCCCCACCTCTCCGCCCGCCACAGGACTGGGTCGACGAATCACCCGCGACGTCCATCTGCCCCGGGCGGAGACCGGAGCCCAGCTCACGGTCGCCCCCCACCAGGGCGAGGCGACGACCGGGCCGGTCCGGGCCGCCCGGTCACACCACCGGCGACCGGGGCGGAGCCCCGGGCGGGCGGCGACCGCCCACGTGGTCGGCCGCGCACGGCCACGTGCGACTAGGCGTGCTGTCCGGTCGATCTTTTCGGATCAGGCCGCGGCGTCGGACGCGGTGCTCCCCCAGACTTCGTCTGGGGGAGTCAAGGCCTCGGAAAGATCGGCCGGACAGGGCCTAGCTGAAGACGATCATGGCGCCCTGGGCGAGGCTGCGGGTGGCGGCGGTGTGGAGGGAGAGCCAGACGTGGCGTTCGCGTGCGAAGGGGTGGTCG
>NZ_SMKC01000370.1 GCF_004348315.1 Streptomyces sp. 8K308
GGGCATGGACACTGCCTCGGTGGTCTGGGTGCGGTCGCTCGTCGCGGTCATGTGCTCCAGTAAATCAGACGTTCTGTCCGCGTTACCGGCGAGGTCCGGGCGCTGTGGTCAACGCCACGTTCGCCGTCGGGGCCGGAGAGCCCTGGTCAGCGGGGTGGTGACCCGACGACGGTGGGCCGGGGGGCGCCCCGTAGAGTCGGCGGCATGCTTACCCCGCTGACGGTCGCGGTCGCCGTGGCCGCGCTGCTGCAGGCCGCGTGGAGCGGGTACGCCGCGTTCCGCGACCAGCCCGTGAAGGACTGGCACTACGCGGGCATGGCCGTGGTGCTGCTGCTCACGCTGGCCCAGCTCGTGGTGGGTCTGGTGGCGCTCGGGGGCGGCGAGCGGCCGGCCGGCGACGGCACGGCGGTGTTCGTCTCGTACCTGGTGATGGTGGTGCTGTGCCTGCCGGTGGTGGCGATCGTCTCGCTCAGCGAGCGCAGCCGGTGGGGTTCCGCGACGGTGGCGGCCGGGGCGCTCGTGCTCGCGGTGCTCGAGCTGCGGCTCGCGGACGTGTGGGCGGGAGGCGTCGGCGGTGGCTGAGCGTGGCGCGGGCGTGGCCGGGCGGCCGGACCTGACGCGTGGTCCCGGTCGGCTGCTGGTGACGCTCTACGGGGTGTTCACGGTGGCGGCGGCCTCGCGGTCGCTGTACCAGCTGTCGACGCGCTTCGACGAGGCGCCCCTGGCCTATCTGCTGTCGGCGGTGGCGGCCCTGGTGTACGCGTTCATCACGGTCGCGCTGGTGCGGGGCGGGGAGGCGGCCAGGCGGGTGGCGCTGGTGTGCTGCGCGGCAGAGCTCACGGGCGTGCTGGTGGTGGGCACCTGGACGCTGGTCGACTCGGCGGCCTTCCCCGACGCCACGGTGTGGTCGGACTACGGCCTCGGCTACCTGCTGCTGCCGCTGATCCTGCCGGTCACCGGGCTGCTGTGGCTGCGGCGGGCGGCGCCGGGCGCGCCGTAGCGAGGAGGGCGGCCCAGGTCGCTCGCCGCCCTCCGCCGTGCTCGATGTCCGCTCAGGCCGTGTCCGCTCAGGCCGTGGCGGCCAGAGGGCCGGGGGCCTCCTTCTCCAGCGTGATCATGCTGAGGTGGCGCGAGACCTCCTCGGTGGCCACCGGGGCGTAGCCGAGCCTGCGGTAGAGGCGCAGGTTGCCCGGCACCCGCTGGCCGGCGAACAGCCGGTACCTGGCGGCGTCGCGCTCGGCGGCGAGCCGCTCCTCGACGGCGGCCAGCAGCCGGCCGCCGAGTCCGTGCCGCTGCATCCTGGGGTGCACGATGAGGCGGCCGATGTGCGCGGTCCCGTCGGGGTCGACGGTGCCGCGGACGGACCCGACGACCTCCTGGCCGAGCCGCGCCACGAGTACGCAGGTGTCCCGCACCTCGGCGCGCACCTCGGCCAGCGTCTCGGTCAGCGGGGCGATGCCGTAGTCCCCGGACAGCTCGGCTTCGCCCTGGAAACAGAGGTACTGAAGTTTGAGGATCTGCTCGGCGTCCTGGTCGTTCGCCGCGTCGATCAACACGCTCATGCCCATGTGTGCGTACGCCTCCCAAGCGAGGTGTCGGCCGGCCCGGCGGGGGGTGAGGGTCACGCGAAACGGGCCGGCGATAGCCCTGACGGCGCAGGTCAAGCGGACCCACGCCGTCAGCATTGTGCTAGGGAAACAAGGATGGAGGGAATGTGCTGGAGCCAACTACCTTGTGAGATTTACGACTCGGGCACCATGATTGCCCGCCGATCGGGTGGTTCACGGTCAACGGCGGTGGTCGGCGGCGGCCAGCAGGGCGGTGTCGGGGTGGTCGGCGAAGACGCCGTCGATGCCGGCGCGGAAGAACGCGCCTACCGCGCCGAAGACGTCGCCGTAGGCGTTGGGGTCGGCGCCGCGGCGGAACTCGGCGGGCAGGTAGCGGTTCTCGTTGCGCAGCGTGTAGGGGTGGACCAGCAGTTCGGCGGTGTGCGCCTGGGAGACCAGGCGGGTCGGCTCGGCCAGGCTGCCGTCGGAGCGGCGCGGGATGACGAGGTCGAGGGTGGGACCGATGCCCTGGGCGTAGCGGGAGATCTCGCGCAGCCCCGAGGGGGTGATGAGGTCGGCGACGGTGCGCGGGTCGCCCTTCTGCTGGAGGTCCCAGGGGCGGGAGTCGGCGCTGGAGAGCAGCACCACCCGTGGCGTGTCGACGAGTTCGGCCATGCGCTGCATGCTGGTCGGCTCGAAGGACTGGAGCAGCACCCGGGAGCTGGCCCGGTCGTGGCCGTACCTGCGCAGCAGCCTGGCCAGCGGCTGTTCGAGGCCGAGGCCGATGGAGCGGAAGTAGGTGGGGTGCTTGGTCTCGGTGTACAGCCACACCGGGCGGCCGCGCTTCCGGCCCTGCTCGGCGGCCCAGCGCAGCACCTCCTCGAAGGTGGGGACGGTCCACCGGCCGTCGTAGAGCGTGCTGTTGCGGCGCTGGTCGGGGATGCGCTCCGTGGCGCGCAGGGTCTTGAGCTCGGCGAGCGTGAAGTCCTCGGTGAACCAACCCGTGAGCGACTGGCCGTCGACGGTCTTGGTGGTGCGGCGGTCGGCGAACTCGGGATGGTCGGCGACGTCGGTGGTGCCGGATATGTCGTTCTCGTGGCGGCAGACGAGGTGGCCGTCCTTGGTGGGCACCAGGTCCTGCTCGATGATGTCGGCGCCCAGGTCCAGGCCGAGCTGGTAGGAGCCGAGGGTGTGCTCCGGGCGGTAGCCGGAGGCGCCGCGGTGGGCGACGACGGTGGGGGTGGGCAGTTCGTCGAACCGGTCCCCGCGTCCGCTCGCGGGGCGCGTGGCAGCGCTCGCGGGGCGCACGCTCTGGGCATGCGCGGGGGTGGCAGCGGCGAACGCCGCGCCGCCGGCGCCGGCGGCCACGGCCGCGCCGAGCAGGGCGCGCCGGCCCATCCCGTTCCGGCCCGGGCCCTCCTGGCCCGTGGCGCCGTGGCCCTGCGCCGCTGTCGAGTCCGTCACGTCCGCCGGCTTCGCGCCTGCCGCCTGCCGAGCTGCCATGGTGCCTCCCTGTGGTCGCGGCTGATGGTAGGGACGCGGCACTGTCCTGGCGGGGACGACCGAGGAAACAGCTGACGAAGGCACATCAAAGCTGAGTATCCGTCGTGTGAACCCCGTGCGCGAGCGGGGGCGAAGCGCGAGTATCGTCCCGTACGCATGCGGCGGAGCGCATGACCATGAACAACCGGAGGGGAAGTTGTCCCGATACGTCCTGATGAAGACGCTGATCGGCCCGCTGCTGAGGCTCTTCTTCCGGCCTCGGGTCGAGGGGGCGGAGAACGTACCCGCCGAGGGGCCGGTGATCGTGGCGGGCAATCATCTCACGTTCATCGACTCGGTCATCCTGAACCTCATCAGCAAGCGCCAGGTCTTCTTCATCGGCAAGTCGTCCTACGTGACGGGCCGGTCCCTCAAGGGGCGGGCGATGGCGTGGTTCTTCACCGCGGTCGGGATGATCCCGGTGGACCGGGACGGCGGTCACGGCGGGGTGGCCGCCCTGATGACCGGCCGCCGGGTGCTCGACGAGGGCAAGGTCTTCGGGATCTACCCGGAGGGCACCCGCTCCCCCGACGGCAGGCTGTACCGGGGGCGCACCGGGATCGCCCGGCTCACCCTGATGACGGGCGTTCCCGTGGTGCCGTTCGCGATGATCGGCACGGACCAGGTGCAGCCCGGCGGCAAGGGGCTGCCCCGCATCGGCCGGGGGCGGCGGATCACCGTCCGGTTCGGCAAGCCGCTCGACTTCTCGCGCTACGAGGGCATGGACCGCGACCGCTACGTGCTGCGGGCCGTGACCGACGAGGTGATGACCGAGGTCATGCGTCTTTCCGGGCAGGAGTACGTGGACATGTACGCCACCAAGGTGAAGGCCGCCTGAGCCGAGCGAGCCCGCGCGGCGGAGCCGCACATCGGCAGCAGCGCAGCTCATGCGCGGCCGTATGCGCGCGCAGCGTTGCCGTAGCTGGTTGCGCGGGCCCGGCGGAGCTTTCGCAACACGCTTTAGTGCCAGGGCAGGCCCGAGCGCTGGCGCCAGTAGGCGGCGGGCGGCTCGGCGAGCTCGGCGAGTACGGCCGCCGCGGCCTCGTCGAGGTCGAGCCCGGCGGCAGCCAGGTTCCCCGCGAGCTGCGCGACGGTGGCGGCGCCGGACAGCACGATCCCGGCCCAGGGCTGGCGCAGCACGGCGGCCAGCGCGACCGCGTCGGGGCCCGTACCGGCCGCCTCCGCGATCCGGCGCACGGCGGGCGGCGCGGCCCTCCCGGCCAGCCGGCCGTTGGCCATCGCCTCCTTGACGATCACCGTGCGGCCGGCCGCGTGCGCCTCGGCGAGCGCCGGCCCCGCCGAGGTCTCAAACACGTTGAACGTGGACTGCACCGTGGCGAACAGCGGTCGTCCCTCCACCTCGACCTCGAGCGCGGCACGGATGACCTCGGCCTGGCCGGGGCCGCTGGTAGACAGGCCGACGGTCACGCCCGAGGCGGCGAGCCCGGCGAGCCGGTCGAGCACGGCCGGATCGGTGAGCGCCGGGCTCTCCGGCGTGACGGAGTGGATCTGGTACAGGTCGAGGCGCTCGCCGAGCAGGGCGCTGGTCTCCGCGTACTGGCGGTCGAAGGTGGCCGGGCCGTGGTCCTTGACCTCGTGCACCTCGGCGTCGGTGCGCCAGTCCGCCGTGTACGTGTAGCCCCACTTGCTGCCCACCACCACGTCGGCCGCGGCCTCGGGGCGCGCGTCGAGCCAGCTCGCCAGGAACTCCTCGGCGCGGCCGTAGGAGCGGGCCGCGTCCAGGTAGCGCACGCCGTGCGCGTGCGCCGCGTCAAGCAGCTGGTGGCTGCGCTCCCGCAGCGCCTCGGGACCGCGATCGGCCGGGAGGTCGCGGTCCCGGCCGAGGTTGATATAGCCGGGGCGGCCCACGGCGGCGAGGCCGAGGCCGATCCGCGCGGTGGGGGTGGCCTCGGGGCTGAAGCGGGAGAACGCCATGGGACCTCTCACTCGGCTCGGGAAGCGGCGGTGACCTGGCCGGCTGCCGGCGGCGCGGCGCCGGCCGGGCGCGGGGTCCCACGATAACGGTGGCCTCAGGCGCCCACCGCCCCGGTCTCGGCGGCCGGCGCCGCCCAGGCGGCGGCGCACAGCGCGTGCGCCACGGACTCCGCGTAGACCGCGGCGGCCAGCCAGGCGCGGGCGAACCGGTCGCCGTCCGCCGGCAGCAGCCGGCCGAAGACGTCCCTGCCGCGATCGGCAGCCGCCCGGTGCAGCTCCTCGAGCAGCTCGGCGCCGGTGGCGAGCCCGGCGCGGCCCAGCCGGACCCGGTCGTCGCCGACGGTGCCAGGCAGCGCCAGGGCGCGCCGGCCGGCGGCCACCGCCCGGTCCGCGCGGCGCCGCAGCAGGTGGACCGGGGCCCGGGCGTTCTCGTCGGCCGGGGGCGCGGCGGCGGGCGGCGGCGCCGACGCGGCGCCCGGCTCCGGCAGGTCGGTGCGCTGCAGCCGGTCGTACCCCAGGTCGAGGTGGCCGCGCGAATCGGCGAGCCGCAGCACTGCGCCCTCCTCGCCCGGCGGCAGGCCGGCGGCGAGCAGCCGCAGCCTGGGCTCGGCGCCGGGCACGAGGCGGCCGATGACGCGGAGCCTGAGGCCGGGGGCGGCGGCCAGCAGCCGCAGATTGTCCCGGTGAGCGAGGGCCGGGTCCTCGTCGGCGACGGTGAGGCGGATCGGCAGGCCGGCGCAGTCGGCAAGCAGCACGTCCCCGCCGGCGGCGGAGAGCGGCCGGCGGCAGGTCAGGTCGAGAAAAAGCAGCTCCGCGCCGGGCGGCCGCTGCTCCGCCGGGAGCGCGGCGGCGGCCAGGGCGCGCTCGGCCTGGCGGTGCGGCGGCTCGGCCCAGAGCCGGTCGAGCGGCGGCTCGTGCCAACCCGCGCCGCCGGCCTGCACGGCGCGGACCGCGGCGCCGGCCCCGAGGCTGCCGTCCGGCGAGACGGTGGCGCCCGAGACCACCAGGCCGGCGCGGGCCAGCTCCCGGTGGGTGAGCGACGCGTCCCCCAGGCGCACGGTGCGCTCCGCGGCGGCGGCCGCCCGCGCGGCGCCGCCGGGCGCCACGTCGGCCACCCGGAACAGCCGACCCTCGGCGTCCGCCGTCCAGGTGATGACGCCGGCGTGGCCGCTGCCGGCCAGCACCGGCTCGCTGAACAGGCCGTAAAGCCGCAGTGAGCCACCGGGCAGGTAGGGCCGGCGGGCGGTGCCGCGCAGGTCGGCCAGCCGGGGGCCGGTGGCACCGGCGATCCCGTGGGCCGTCGCCAGCAACTCGCGCAGCGCCTCGACGAGGTCGGCGAGCCGGTACGCCGGGTCGGCGGCGCGGGCGGCGCGCAACCGGCCGACGACGCTCACGGCCGCCGCGGCGGGGCGCGGCAGCCCGGCCAGCCGGGCGGCGTGGGCGGCGGCCAGCAGCTCGGCCTGGGTGACGGCCCCGGCACCGTCCACTCCGGCCTCCAGGGCGGCCGCCCCGGCGGCCCACAACGCGGCGGCGGCCGCCAGCTGTTGGGGGGTGGCCAGGGCCTCGGGGAC
>NZ_SMKC01000371.1 GCF_004348315.1 Streptomyces sp. 8K308
GTCCGCGGGGTGGTCGCGGTGGCGGCGGCGGGCGCGGAAGTGGGCGAGCCGGATGGAAATCCACAGGGCTGTGGAGAACAGCACGATGAGTTGGCCGAGGAACGTCAGCCACAGCAGGCCGGCGCTCGGCAGCGTCGCCGGGTCGGCGGCCGGCCAGGCGGCGGCGACGTCGCGCGGGGCGGTGAGGAACGAGCGGAGCGCGCCCGCGGTGCGCAGGAAGGTGACGCCCTCGGGCCAGGCGCCGTGCCGCAGCAGCCCGGCGATGCCGGTGGCGGTCCAGACGAGGGCGGTGATGCCGAGGGCCAGGCCGAGGGCGCCGACGAGCAGTGCGTCGGGGACGCCGCCGCGGCGCTCTGGTGCGTCGTTGCTCATGGGGCCATGTCCTAACCGACGCCCTGCCGCTTCTCGAAGGACATGACACGGGCCTCCGTCTCGGCCTCGTAGGCGTCGACGTCGGCCAGCTCCTCGTTGGCCAGCAGCATCGCGGAGGACTCGGTCATGGCGCGGTCGGTGAAGACGAGGGGGCGCTCGGCCTCGGTGACCAGGTGCTTGACGACCTGGACGTTGCCGTTGACGTCCCAGACGGCCATGCCGGGCGTGAGGGTGGGGATGATCTCGACGGCCCAGCGGGGCAGGCCGAGTACCTGTCCCGTGGCGCGGGCCTCGTCGGACTTCTGGGCGTAGATGGTGCGGGTGGAGGCCATCTTGAGGATGGCCGCGGCCTCCTTGGCCGCGGCGCCGTCGACGACGTCCGAGAGGTGGTGGACGACGGCGACGAAGGAGAGTCCGAGCCGGCGGCCGAACTTCAGCAGGCGCTGGAAGAGCTGGGCCACGGACGGCGAGTTGATGATGTGCCAGGCCTCCTCGACCAGGAAGATGCGCTTCCTCCGGTCGGGCCTTATCCACGTGTGCTCGAGCCAGACGCCGACGATCGCCATGAGGATGGGCATGGCGATGGAGTTGCGGTCGATGTGTGAGAGGTCGAAGACGATGAGGGGGGCGTCGAGGTCGATGCCGACGGTGGTGGGGCCGTCGAACATGCCGCGCAGGTCGCCGTCGACGAGCCGGTCGAGGACGAGGGCGACGTCGAGACCCCAGGCGCGGACGTCCTCCAGGGCGACGTTCATGGCGTCGGCGGACTCCGGCTGGGGGTGGCGGAGGCGCTCGACGATGTCGGTGAGGATCGGCTGGCGGCCGGTGACGTGCTGGTTGACGTAGGCGTGGGCGACCTTGAGGGCGAAGCCCGAGCGCTCGTCGAGGGTGCGGCCGAGGGCTACCTCGATGATGGTGCGGAGCAGGGCGAGCTGACCGGTTGAGGTGATGGACGGGTCGAGCGGGTTGAGCCGGACGCTGCCGTCCAGGGCGGCCATGGGGTCGAGGCGGATCGGGGTGATGCCCAACTCCTGGGCGATCAGGTTCCATTCGCCGACGCCGTCCTCGCCTTGGGCGTCGAGGACGACGACCTGGCGGTCGCGGAAGCGGAGTTGGCGCAGGACGTAGGTCTTCTCCAGGGCCGACTTGCCGTTGCCGGACTCGCCGAGCACCAGCCAGTGGGGGGCGGGGAGTTGCTGGCCGTAGAGCTGGAAGGGGTCGTAGATGTAGCCCTTGCCCGAGTAGACCTCGCGGCCGATGATGACGCCCGAGTCGCCGAGGCCGGGGGCGGCGGTGGGCAGGTAGACGGCCTGGGCCTGGCCGGTCGAGGTGCGCACGGGGAGTCGGGTCGTCTCGGTGCGGCCGAAGAGGAGGCTGGTGAAGGCCTCGGTGATGACGCTCAGCGGATCGCGGGGGGGCATGGCGGCACCTCTTTCACGGTCCACGTCACGGGGGATGTCACGGGGGATGTCACGGGGGATGTCACCGGGCGGTGTGTCATCGCTTGATCCCGGTGGCGAAGGGGAGGGTGTTCACGAAGGCGCGGTGGTGCTCGCGGTCGCACCATTCGAGCTTGAGGTAGGACTTGCCGGCGGAGGCGCGGATGGTGCGCTTGTCCCTGGCGAGCGCCTCGGGGTTGGGCGAGGAGACCGTGAGGTAGCCGACGAGGTTGACGCCGGCGGCGCCGGTGGCCAGGTCGTCGCCGCGCTGGTCGACGCGGCCGTGGGCGGCGACGTCGCGCGGGTCGACGGTGCGGTTCATCTTGGCGGCGCGGGACGCCTCGGCGGCGTCGTTGGTCTTCTCGGTGAGCATGCGCTCGATGGCGACCTCGGTGGGCTCCAGGTCCATGCAGACGGCGACGGTGCGGATCACGTCCGGGGTGTGGACGAGGAGCGGGGCGAGGAAGTTGACCCCGACGGGGGTCATCGGCCATTCCTTGACCCAGGCGGTGGCGTGGCACCAGGGCTCGCGGGTGTCGGACTCGCGGGTCTTGGCCTGGAGGTAGGTGGGTTCGCGGGCGTCGAGCTCGGCGGGCCAGGCGTTGCGCTTGGACATGGCCTGGATGTGGTCGATGGGGTGGTCGGGGTCGTACATGGAGTGGATGAGGGAGGCGAGGCGGGCCTCGCCGAGTGGCTGGCGGACGCGGATGTCGGCCTCGGTGAGGCGGGCGCAGATGTCGGTGAGCTCGCGGGCCATGACGACGGCGAGCGCCTCGTCCTGGGACATGCGGCGGCGGCCGCCCGTGGTGCGGGCGGCGCGGGCGATGGACTGCGCCTCGCTGCTGAGGTCGCGCGAGTGGTGCATGCAGGCGATGAGGTAGGCCCGGTGCTGCTCGCTCGAGGTGGAGACCATGGACTGGAGCTGGTCGTAGGAGTCCTGGATCCAGCCGGGGGCGGTGGTGTCGCCGCGCTCGCGGACGTCGTTGGCGTGGGCGTCGGGGTCGGCGGGGAGGGTGCGGGCGAGCATCTGGAGGCGGGTGACGTAGCCGTCGCCGTTGGCCACGTGCTTGAGGAGGGTGCCGAAGCGCTCGACGAGGGCCTCCTGGTCCTCGCTGTCGCGCAGGCCGACGCCCGGGCCCTCGATCTCGATGGCGGCCGTGATGGTGCGCCGGTCGGTGTGGAGGAGGACGGCGAGCTCGTCGGGGCCGAAGGCGGTGGGGCACCATTCGACGCGGCCGACGCCGGGGGGCGCGCCGACGGCGACTTCGCGGCCGTCGAGGGTGATGCCGGCTTCGGGGGCGTCGGAGCGGTAGGTGGCGCCGCGTCGCTGGGTGCGCCTGAAGGAACGGTTGATCTCGAACCACCGGTAGAACGTGCGGCCGTTGTACGGGAGGTAGACGGCGGCGAGGGCGAGCATGGGGAAGCCGACCAGGCCGACGAGTCGGATGGTCAGGGCGGGGATGAGGATGCCGCTCATCATGCCGAGGAAGGCGCCGGCGACGATGAGGGCGATCTCGCCGGCCTCGCGGTTTCTGCCGACGATGGCCTGCGGCCTGGCCCTTCCGATGAGATAGGTGCGGCGCCTGGTGAGGGTGTGGGGCGGGGTGGTCACCGGCTACCTCCTCGGTTCTCGGGGCCTGGGCTTCCCGTGCGGCTGGTGTTCGTCCCCGTCGATGATGAACCCGACTGGCCGGTACGGGAACTGTGAGCCGCGACTCCGCCGGCGATCGGGTTGGTGGGCCGGGGGCCCTGGCCGCCGCTGGCGGCGGCCGCGCCGGCGGCGCCGCCGGCGGCCGCTCCGCCGCGGGCGCCGTGCGTGGACATGCCTTCGCGGACGAGGCTGGCCGGGGTTGAGACGGCGGCGCGGGCGGCGCGGCTGCTGGTGTCCTGGCGCATGGCGCGGTGGTTGACGATCTCGTCGCCGAAGCCGGGGACGAAGCGGTAGATCATGGCGGAGGCGAAGATGGCCAGGATGATGATGGCGAGCCCGGAGATGATGGCCGAGACGGCGGTGGGGCCGTTCTCCTCGCCGCTGGTGAGGGCGGCGGCGAGGCCGAGGACGATCGCGATGACCGGCTTGATGAGGATGACGGCGATCATGATGCCGGCCCAGCCGCGGACGTGGCCCCAGAGGTTCTTGTCGACGAGCCCCGAGTAGACGGCGGTGCCGAGCAGCGCGCCGACGTACAGCATGGCGGCGCGGATGACGAGTTCGAGGGCGAGGACGCCGGCGGCGAGGATGGAGATGAGGGAGACGACGATCAGCATGATCGGGCCGCCGCCGATGTCCTCGCCGGCCTCCAGGGCGGCGGCGAAGTCGCCGAAGAACGACGCCGAGTTGTCGCCGGTGCCGGTGACGATGGCGTCGGTGACGTTGTCGGTGGCGGAGACGACGACGTAGAGGATGAGGGGCGTGAAGGCGGAGGCCATCACGGTGAGCCAGAGGTAACCGATGGCCTCGGAGAGCGCGGTGGCGAACGGGACGCCGCGGACGGCGCGCTTGACGATGGCGAGCAGCCAGAGGATGAGGGTGAGGACGGTGGAGGCGGCGAAGACGACGGCGTACTGGCGGAGGAACGAGGTGTTGGTGAAGTCGACGTTGGTGGTCGAGTTGACCAGGTCCGACAGCTCGTTGACGATCCAGGCGGCGGCGTCGGCGCAGCCGCGGGCGAGGGAGGACAGCGGGTCGAGGGCGTCCGTGACGCCGTTGGTGTCGCCGTCACCGCCGCCGCCGTCCTCCGGGTTGCCCTCGCAGATGTCCCTGGCCTGGCCGCTGAGCAGGCCGCAGTCCTCGCCGTCCTCGACCGCGGCGGCGCGGGTGGCGAGGGCGGTGCCGAGGGCGAGGAGGCCGGCGAGGCCGCCGGTGAGGGTGGCGAGCCTGGCCGCGAGCCGCCCGCCGCGCGGCGGGCGCCCGTGGTGGTCAGCGCGCATAGGTGAACCCGCCGAACTGCTCGACCGCATCGGCCATCTCCTCTGCCGTTGAGGCGCGTTGGTCCCGTCCGACCGGAGCGGGGCCCTCTTGCTCGTCGAAGGCGGTGATCTTCCAGTCGCCTTCGACCCAGACGAGGTCGTAGGTGGTGGTGTACCAGCCTTCGGTCACGGGGTTGCGCGAGTCGGCGCCGGCGAGGCCGAACAGGGTGGAGTACCAGACGGCGACGCGGGCGGTGTCGCCCGCGTACTGAACGGTGTTGGTGCCGACGGGGTTGACGCGGGCGACGAAGGTGGTGCCGTCCGGGGCGGTGCCGGCCTCGGTGAGGCCGATGCGGGTGAGGAAGTCGGGGTCGCTGTAGGTGCGCTCGTACTCGGCGGCCTGGTCGGCGGCGACGTCGGGCGCGTAGACGGTGTTGACGATGGTGGGGCGGCGCTGCGGGTCGAACATCTCGGTGCCGCCGAGGGCCACGGCGTAGTTGGCGGCGGCGCTCTGGGCGCCCAGCTCCGTCTGCGGGTGGCCCACGGGGATGCCGTTGGTCGAGGTGTCGACGGGGGGTTGGCCGCTCGGCGCGGTGGCCTGGGCGCGGTCGCCGTCGCGGTCGCCTTCCGAACCGCCGCCGCCGCTTCCGCCGTTGCCGTCGTCGCGGGTCTGGTTGGCGAAGACGATGGCGCCGAGCAGCAGGACGACGACGCCGATGACGGCGGCGAGGCCGCGGCCCGTGGAGGCGGGTTGGCGGCGGGTGGCCGGTTCGCGCTGCTCGGGGAGGCGGGTACGGGTGCCGGCGGGGACGCCGCGGGCGCGCGTGTCGTCGTAATCGTCGCCGTAGCTCATGTCGCGCCCCCTCAACCGGCTGCGAGTCTAGTACCTACCCCCTTGACGTTAGCGTCCTCAACTGACGTTCGGCCCCTGGGAATCCTCTGTTGGTCGCGGTGGAGGTGGCATGGACGTCGCATGGAGGCACGGTGAGGTGGGGGCGCCCGGGCCCGGCCGCTGCCCGGGCGCCTGTCGGGCGGTCAGGTACGGGGCTTCCGGTGCTGGTAGGTGGCGCGGAGGTGGCGGGTGATGGCCTTGCGTTCCGCGGTGCGCTGGGCGCGGAGCCTGGCGTCGTCACGGGAGGCGGCCCAGGCGGACTCGCGCAGCAGCTTGCGGTAGCTGACGAGGCGTCGTTCGGGCAGGGCGCCGTCCTCGACTGCGGCGAGGACGGCGCAGCCGGGTTCGCTCTGGTGGGCGCAGTCGACGAAGCGGCAGTGGCGGGCGAGCTGGGTGATCTCGGCGAAGACCTGCTCGATGCCGTCGCCGGTGTCCTGGAGGCCGACGCTGCGCAGTCCCGGGGTGTCGATGAGGACGCCGCCGGTGGGGAGCGGGAGGAGTTCGCGGTGGACGGTGGTGTGCCGGCCCCTGCCGTCCTGTTCGCGGACGTGTCCGGTGGCGAGGAGGTCGGCGCCGAGGAGGGCGTTGCCGAGGCTCGACTTGCCGGCGCCGGAGGCGCCGAGCAGCACGATGGTGCCGGTGAGGACGGCGGCGAGGGTGTCGATGCCCTCGCCGGTGGCGGTGCTGGTGAGGAGAACGTCGACGCCGGGGGCCAGGGCGGCGGTCTCGGCGAGGGACTCGGCCGGGTCCTGCTCGGCGAGGTCGGCCTTGGTGAGCACGATGACGGGCTGGGCGCCGCTCTCCCAGGCGAGGGCGAGGAGTCGTTCGACGAGCCCGGGCGCGCCGCGGGCGGCGAGGGAGATGGCGATGGCGACGGTGTCGACGTTGGCGGCCAGGGCCTGGGCGTGGGAGCTGGCGCCGGCCGAGGCGCGGTTGATGGCGGTGCGGCGGGGGAGGACGGCGGCCAGCTCCGGGG
>NZ_SMKC01000372.1 GCF_004348315.1 Streptomyces sp. 8K308
CCCTGGGTCTCGGCCCCGGGCCCAACCCCCGCGCCTACCCGCACAATCCGCACGTGTGGGCCGACCCCCTCGGCCTCCTCGGCTGCCAGCTCGCCCTCTTCCACGGCACCTTCGGGGCCGCCGCCCGGAACATCCGCACGGCGGGCATCAACCTGACGTACAGCATGCGGGCCATGGACTTCGGGCGCGGCGGGTTCTACGTGACCAACGACCTGGCCCAGGCACGCCAGTGGGCCAACCGGCTGGCCGGCCGCAACGGCGACGTGGCGGAGGTGCTGCACTTCCGGGTGCCCCAGAATGAGCTGACCAACTTCAACCGGCGCGTCTTCGACGGGCCGAGCTCGGAGCTGGCCGACTTCATCCGGCACCACAGGAACGGCGGCGTGATGCACAACTACGACCTGGTCGAGGGCCCCATGCTGATGAACGTCGGTCCCTTCCTCAGACGCGGCGCCGACCCCGTCTTCGGGGGCCACCAGATCGCCATCTTCTCGCCGGAGGTGGCCAGCCTCTTCAACCGCTCACTCCTGCCGTGACCCGGAGGCCGCCCGGGTCGGTCTTCCTCATGGCGACCGACGACCCGGAGATGCAGGAGTACTTCCGCGAGATCGCCGACTTCATGGTCGAGGAGTTCGCGATCGGCTTCCCGGAGGCTGTGGCGCGGGTCAACGAGGCGTTCCGGGACCAGGAGTTCGGCCCGTACCCCGACATCATCTGCCACGAGCTGCCGGAGCACTGGGCCTACGGCCTGTACTACGGGGACGTCCCGTACTGGGACGAGGGGGCGGACCGCTCGTCCTGGACCGTGCGGCCGGCGCCCGACCCCGCCTCGCCGTCCTGGACGGTGCCCGACCGCTGAGCACCCCGTCACCCGATGGCGAGGCGGAAGCGGTCGCCGAGGCCGGCGAGTCGTTCGACGGGTTCGTTGGAGAACACGATCCGCAGGTAGTGGCTTCCGCTGGGCCCCCAGCCGTCCATGGGGGTGGCCGCGACCTTCGCCCGCTCGAACAGCCGCCGGGAGAGCTCGGCGGGGGTCAGCCCCAGGGGACCGGTGTCGACGAGGAGGGACCAGCCGCCGTGCGGTCGGATGACCGGGTAGGCCGCGAGCTGCTCCAGGACCGTCTCGCAGCGCCGTTGCCATTCGGCGGTGGCCGCGGCGACGTCGGCGTCGGCGTCGGGCGCGTCCAGCGCGGCGGCCACGGCGTCCTGCGCGAGACCGACCTGGGAGACGACGTTGGTCAGGCCGACGAGCCGGATGTCGGCGACGATGGGGGCGGGGCCCAGGACCCAGCCGACGCGCCAGCCGATGAGCCGCAGCTCCTTGGAGGCCGACCCGACGGTGATGGTGCGTGGCGCCAGGCGTTCGTGGGCGGCCGGGTGGCTGGGCGGGCGGCCGTCGAAGCGGACCCGCTCCATGGCCGCGTCGTAGATCAGCCAGGCGTCGTGGCGTTCGCAGGCGTCGGCGAGCGCTGACCAGTGGTCGTCGTCCAACACGAGGCCGGTCGGCATCGCCGGGCCCATCATCAGGACGGCGGCCGTGTCGGGGCCGACGGCCCTGGCGAGTCGTTCGGCGTCCACGGTCCAGCCGTCCGCGGTGGGCCTGGCGGGGACGAACCGGGGGACGCCGCCCGCGAGCCGGACCCGGTTGACGAGGCCGGCGTACCCGGGGTCGCACAGCACGACCTCCTGCCCGGGCTCCACGGTGGCGAGCAGCGTGTTGAGGATGCCGTTGAGCCCGCCGGCCACGCTGACGCACTCGGTGTCCGGGTCGTAGCGGCGCCCCGAGACCCGACCGACGTGCGCCGCGGCCGCCGCGCGGAGGGAGCGACGCCCCTGGAACGGCAGATAGCTGTTGGCGGCGTCGTCGTCGACGGCGGCGCGGGTGGTGGCGAGGGCGACGGCGGGCGGCCGCAGGTCGGTGTCGAGGTTCTCGAGACGCAGGAAGTCCGGGTCGGCCACGGCGTCGGCCGCGTCACCGACGGCGTCCACGCCGATGCCCGGGATCTCGCGTAGCCGCGTCACCGTCATGCCGCCTCCGGGGTCGTGTCGTTTCGGCGGATCCGCGCCGCCTCCCCACGGTGTACCCGGAGAAGCGGGCTCGGAGTCGGCGGCGGGGCTCCCGGGCGGGTCAGCTCCAGATGATGGACGTGGTCTCGTCGTTCATGCCGCCGAGGTGGTTGTGGATGGGCACGAAGCCGGTGTTGCGGCCGCCGAAGCCCTCGTCCGTGAAGTGGTTGGACCAGCAGTTGCCGCCCGTGGTGAAGGAGGAGATCCGGTCGTTCCACCACGGGTGGGACTGGCCGGGCGGGGGCGCGAACTCCCAGCCGACGTTGACGACGGCGTACTCCAGGTCCGTGAGCTCGCCGGTGCACGGGCCGTCCTGGCCGATCACGGTGATGGATGCGCCGCCGAGCCACTCGTGTTCGTACTCGACACCGATGACGACGGCGTCCAGGGCCGCCAGGTCGTCCCGCAGCGCCTCGTCCCCGGCGGCGACGGCCGCCTCGCGCGGGGCGTCGGTGATCTCGCCCTCGGTGACCCAGGAGGCGAGGGCGCGGAAGTCACTGAAGCAGGCCGCGTCGACGGGGGTCGTCTCGCCCTTCGCCAGGACGGCGACGCAGGTGTCCCGGTCGGCGTCGGCGGACTGCGCCGGGGCGGCGGCGACGGCGACCAGGCCGCCCGAGGCGACGGCGAGCACGACCGACACCCGTAAGGCTCTGTTCACGGAGTCTCCCTTCGGGGGTGAGGGCCACGGCGGACCTCGTCCGTCTCATTCAGGGCTCCGGAGGCGTTGTCCGGCCAGCGCGGACACGGCGTTGTCGAACAAAGGCCGACAACGCGCTGTTATTCGGGGGGTTGCATGACAATGCTCGGACAACGCGTGCGCCGACCGGCGCCGTCAGAGGGGGTGTTCGATGGGCAGACCCGAGAGACCCTTAGACCCTTCCACCGGCCCGATCGCGCGATTCGCGGCCGGCCTGCGGGAGTTGCGTCACGCGGCGGGCAGCCCCAGCTACCGGGAGCTGGCCCGCCGCAGCAACTACTCGGTCACCACGCTGTCCGAAGCGGCGGGCGGACGACGGCTGCCGACGCTCGACGTCACGCTCGCCTTCGTCGAGGCGTGCGGCGGCGAAGCCGAGGAGTGGCGGCACACCTGGTGGCTGACAGCACGCGAACGCCGCCCGGCGGCGCCGGCCGCACCGCCTCCCCCGCCGCCAGCCCCGCGCCGCCGGCGCTACGGCGCCCGCGTGCTCGGCCTCGCCTTCCTCACCGGCGCCGCCCTGGGCGCGGGCGCGGCCTTCACGGTGCCCCGGGGGAACGGCACCGGCAGCTGAGCCTCGATCTCGTCGGCGACGGTCGGCCCCGGATAGGCGGCCATGGCGGGGGCGGCGTCGGCGAAGTGGTCGAGGAAGTTACCGCCGACGCGGTCCGCGAACACGCGGGCATCCTGTTGGAGCGCAGCCGGCGGGCCCTCGGCGAGCCGCCACCGGCCGCCCGCGGCCTCGACCCGGGCCCGGACGGCGGCGGGCACCCTCGGCGGGACGAGGGCGGTGAAGGGGAGGTCGAGCAGGGTCGCAAGGCGGGCGGCGGCGACGGCGAAGGGCCCGCCGGTGCCCGCGACCAGGGGGTCCCGGGGCCGATCGCGCCGGTGGCGACGGCCCGGTGGAACATCGCCTGGGCGTGCCGGTACGTGAGGCTGCCGGTGGGGAGCGCGGACTCGTCCTTGAGGTGGAGGGCGACGCCCGGCAGGCCGGGGAGCGGGACGGGGCGCAGCGGTGTGGGCTTGGCCGGCTCGCCGTCGGCGAGCACACGGCGTATCGCCTGCTGGGACCACATGGGTCGGGATCCTGGACGCCGCCCGGACGCGGGCCGGCCCCGCCCGGCCGGGGAGGCTGGGCGGGGCCGGTCGAGGTGCTGACCTGGTCGGGTCAGTGGCGCTCGAACTCGTTGAACGAGCAGGCGATGTAGTTCTTCTCGGTGCCCTTGTTGGCGACGATGTCGGCCCAGGTCTGGCCGTAGACGTTACAGAAGTCGAAGCGGGTGATGTCGACCGCGACGATGGCGTCGGCGGCGGCCGTGGTGGTGGCGGCGGCGGTGCCGAAGATCGAGGCGGTGATGGCTGCGACGGCGAGCGCGGAACGAATACGCACAGGCATTCCTCTCAGAGAGGGGGGTTTTCGGACTCCCCTGCAATCTGCATGATCTTCGGTCCGGCTCCGGCGCTCGACATGCCGGGTTGCTCCCAAAGGTGGAGAATGTGTTTAGCCGATTGACGCCTCACTCCAGGTCGGCCGGGCGGACCGGGGTGACCGCCAGAACGGTGACGTCCGCCGCGGCGCAGCCGGTGAGCCCGTCGTGGGGCAGGAAGAGAGCGGCGCGCTGGTCGGGTGGGTAGATCCGCAAGCCGCGGGCGGCGACCGGCTCGCAGGTGTCGGCGGGGTAGTTCCCGGCCTGGGTGACCCGCACCTCGGCGACCGCGGCCGCGCCCGGGGCGAGCTCGACACGGACCGAGCCGCCGGCGTCGTCCTCGCGCTCGGCCGGGTTGCCGATCTGCGTTCCCTCGTCGCCGGCGACGAGGGAGACGCCGGGGAAACCGGTCATGGCGCAGAGCGAGTCGCCGGCGTTGGTGAGGCTGATCGTGAGGACGACGGAGCCCGCGGCGCCCTCGGTGGCGGCGACGGCGGCTTCGAGCCGGTCGCTCGCGCAGACGGGCAGCGTCTCGCGGCCGCCGTCGGGGTGGGCGGTGCCGGGCGCGGGGTGCGTCTGGGCTGGCGCGGTGGGTCCTGCGGGGTCGGCCGAGTCGCCGCGCTCCTCGACGGCCAGCGGCCGGTCGTCGGGGGCCGCGCCCGGCAGCAGGGTGGTGGCGGCGATACCGGCGCCGGCCAGGCAGGCCAGGGTGGCGGTGCCGGCGAGGAGGGCGCGGCGCCGCCGGCGGGCGGTGGCGCGGCGGCGGACGGTCGCGAAGTGGCCGGGGGGCGGTGCGAGTCGGCGCTCCTCGGCCGCGAACACCGCGAACGCCCGGGTGAGGTCGGCCGGTTCCCGCTGGTCGGAGTCATGTGGTGAGGTCATGGAATCCCCTCAGGGCGGTCCGCAGGCGCGCTCGGGCCTTGTGGAGGTCGCTCTTGACGGTGCCTGGCCGGCGCCGCAGCGCGGTCGCGATCTCGTCGACCGGGAGGCCGGCGAAATAGTGGAGGAGCACCGGCACCCGCAGCCGGTCGGGCAGCGACTCGACGAGGGCGCGCACGTCGACGCCCTGGTCGGCGGCCGGCGCGTGCTCGGCGTCCTGGTCGAGGCGGCGGACGGTGTGGCGTTCCCGGTCGCGGTGCCGCCAGTGGTCCTTGACGAGGTTGGCGGCGACGCTGAACAGGTAGGCCTCGGGGTTGTCCACGGTGGTCCAGCGCGACCAGAGGCGGGTGAACGCCTCGGAGGCGATGTCGTGCGCGGCCTCGTCGCCGTCGACCAGGCCGCGGCACCAGCCGGCGAGCTGCGGGTAGACCGCCTCGAACAGCGCCTCGGCTTCCTGGTCTCCGCTCACGTGCCGCTCGCCCGTTCCTCAGCCGGCCACCACCATGTCCCAGCCGCCGGCCGGGGCCTGACCGACGCCCAGGCCCCGCAGGTTCGCGAGGACCTGCGGCGACTGCGCGTCCAGCCAGTCGCACAGCTGGCGGAACGAGACGAAGCGCACCTCGTCACGGGTGGCCATCTCGCGCAGCGAGTCCTCGACGGCGTCCATGTAGACACCGCCGTTCCACTGCTCGAAGTGGTTGCCGATGAAGAGCGGCGCGCGGTTCGAAGTGTAGGCCCGTTCGAACCCCCCGAGGAACGCGCCGGTGGCCTGCCGCCGCCAGGTCTCGTACATCGCCGGGTCGCCCTGGGTGCTGTCGCCCGACTGGTTGGCCAGCATGCTGTAGTCCATGGAGAGGACCTCGAAGTCGTGGTCGGGGAAGGGCAGGGTCTGGAGCGGGAGGTCCCAGACGCCCTCGCGCCGCTCGGGCCAGACCTGGAGGCCGCCGGGTGAGCTGGCGTCGTAGCGCCAGCCGAGTTCGGCGGCGACGGGCAGCAGGTTCTCCTGGCCGAGCAGGCCCGGGGTGCGGCCGCCGACGAGTTCGGTCTCGTAGTCGAAGGGCAGCGGGTCGAGGTCGTCGAAGCCGGTGTTGGTGCGCCACTCGGTGACGAACGCCTTGGACTGGGCGATCTCGTTCCGCCAGTCGTCGGGGGTCCAGTTGCCGACGGAGCCGGAGCCGGCGAGGAAGTGGCCGTTGAAGTGGGTGCCGATCTCGTGGCCTTCGAGCCAGGCGGCGCGCAACTGCTCGATGGTGTCGCGGATGTGGTCGTCGCTGAGGTAGCCGATGTCGGAGGCGCCGGCCGGGTTGCGGGGCGGCCGGTACCGCTCTCGTCTGGCCTCGGGCAGCAGGTAGAGCCCGGAGAGGAAGAACGTCATGGCGGCGCCGAGTTCGCCGGCGAGTTCGCGGAAGCGGGGGAAGAGACCGTCGTCGAGGGCGGCGGCGCCGTCCCAGGAGACGACGACGAACTGTGGGGGCCGTTCGCCGGCCGCCAGGGGACGCGGCGGGGTCGGC
>NZ_SMKC01000373.1 GCF_004348315.1 Streptomyces sp. 8K308
GCACTCGCGGATGCCCCGCTCTCCGGCCACTGGTTCTCCGCCCAGTTCCAGGAGCTCCTGGCCAACGCCTACCCGCCCCTGTAAGCCGGTAGGAACACCGAACCACCCCTGAAGGTGAGGGGCCAGGGCGTCGCGCCCCGGCCCCTCACCCATGCCCTGACCCGAGCCGCCGCACCGTCACCTGGCACGATCAGCTCATGGGCGCAGACGCAGACGCAGACGTGGTGTCGTTGGAGCGGATCGAGTTCACGGACTGGCGCGACGTGCACGCCTGGGCCCGTCTCCCTGAGGCCTGCCGCTACCAGCCCTGGGGGCCCAACACCGAGGAGCAGACGCGTGCTTTCGTGCGCGCGGCCGTCGAGGCGTGGACGCACAGACCGCAGGGGAGATTCGCCTTCGTGGCTCGCCGCCACGGCGCGGTGGTGGGCATGGGGGAGTTGCGCATCCGCAGTGTCCCGCAACGCCAGGGTGAGATCTCCTACATCGTGCACCCGAGGGCCTGGGGCGCGGGCACGGGGACGGCGATCGGCAGGGGACTGCTTCGGCACGGGTTCGAGACGCTGGGGCTGCACCGGATCCACGCGACCTGCGATCCGCGGAACCTCGCCTCGGCCCGGGTACTTCGCAAGCTCGGCATGACCTGGGAGGGACGGCACCGGCAGGTCGCCCTGATCCGGGACGGATGGCGGGACTCAGAGGTGTTCGGCATCCTCGAGGACGAGTGGCCCCCGCGCCTGCCCGCCTCTCCCGTCAGGCCACCTCGGCCCGGCCGCGCGTCCTAGGCTCCGGCGGCCAGTCCCAGCCGCGCGGCCGGACTGGCCGCAGCACGGCGCTGGTCATCGCCCGACGTCGCCCGGTGTGCGGGAGACGAAGCCGGGCAGTCCGAAGCTCATCGCGGCGAAGGAGTGCGTGGTGACGCCGTCGGCGTCCGTGCTTCGTCCGGACCCAGGTCACGGAGGCGGGGTCGCCCCCGACCGGCACGGTGGCCAGGCAGGGGGGCGACGCCCGTGCGCCGGGGGATCGCGGCGGCCCGGTCGGCCGTCTTCGCCAGTACCCGCCTGGCCAACGCTGTGCCGTCCTCAGACCGGTGGTGGGTACTCAGGGCCGGTCACGATCCACCGCCACCGTGGTTCAGATGCCGATTCTGCCGGTGCCGGCGCCGTTGGTCACGATCGTCTTGACGTCGGCCGCGGGGTCCAGCGTGTAGGAGTAGTACGTCGCCGGGTTCTGCACGGAGCCGCCGACGACCGGTTCGCCGGCCTCCTCGCCGACGAAGACGTTGTCGCGCTCCACGATCCGGCCGTCGGGGCCCGAGTAGCTGTTGGTCATGGGCTCCTCGACGTCCTCGAAGTAGTTGCCCTCGATCCAGCAGCCGGAGTTCGCCTGGCAGGCCGGGCCGGTGTCGGAGTTGCGGTGGTAGTAGTTGTTGTAGATGTGCACCGGCTCGCCGAAGCGGACGCGCGGGTTGCGCTGCGGGGTCCGGTCGTACCAGTTGTGGTGGTAGGTGACCTTCAACCGCCCGGTGTCCTGGGCCGCGTTGTCGTCGTCGTGGCCCAGCAGCATGTTCTTGGTGTGGTTGTGGGTGTGGTTCCATGACACGGTGATGTAGCTGGCGCCGCGCTTGATGTCGATCAGCCCGTCGTAGCCCTGGGCCAGGTCGTTGTGGTCGATCCAGATGTGGTGGGAGAACATCTGGACGTTGATCGAGTCGTCGCTGGCGTCCCGGAAGTTCAGGTTCCTGATGATGACATTGTGGACGGCGTTCGCGGGCGGCGAGGTGACGCTGTCGTCCGCCGGCAGGCCGATGTTGAAGCCGCCGCCGGTGATGCCCGAGTTGGCGCCGAGACCGATGACGGTCTTGTCCGAGCTGATGTCGTACATCCCGTCCGGCAGCGTGATCATGCCGTTGACCTGCACGATCCGCGGTCCCTCTGCGCGGATGTTGGCTATCAGGTCGGCCGCCGTCGACACGGTGACCGTCGGCCCGCCCGCGCCGCCCGTGGTGCCGTTCTGACCCCAGGCGTTGACCGAGGCGAACCCGGTCGGGGCCGCCTCGGCGGCCACCCCGGGGGCCACCGCCGGCTCGGAGGAGCCGGTCACGGGCGCGGCCCCGGAGAGGGCCAGGGTGGCGACGGCCGCCACCGCGAGGACGTTCAGCCTCATCGTGAGCCTCATGGACGACCTCCGCCTTCAGATCCTGCCGACGCCCACGCCGGCCGGCACGGTGGCCGGCAGGGTGCGCGGGTCGTCGGGCGTGTAGGGGTAGTAGGTGCGCGGTTCGACGACCGTGCCGAGGGTCTGGGGCGTGCCGCTGTTCACGAACACGTTGTCGCGCTGCACCACCCGGCCCGGGCCGCTCTCGTCGTACCCGGAGTAGACGGGGTGGGGCACGTTCTCGAAGTAGTTGGCCTCCACCAGCACGCCCGCGTCCTCGGTCGAGGCCACGCCGTACAGCGCGTTGTTCCGGTAGTAGTTGTTGTAGACGTGCACCGGCTCGGCGAACCGCACGCGCGGGTGCCGCTGTTCGGTGCCGTCGAAGAAGTTGTGGTGGTACGTCACGCGCAGCCTGCCGCGGTCGGCCGTGTAACTGTCGGAGTGGCCGACCAGGCAGGTCTTGCTGTGGCTGTGGAAGTGGTTCCAGGAGACGGTGATGTAGTCGGACTGCCGCTTGATGTCGAGCAGGCCGTCGTAGCCCGCCGAGAAGTCGCAGTGGTCGATCCACACGTGGTGGGCGGAGTTGGTGACGCTGACCGAGTCGTCCGATGCGTCCGTGAAGCGGAGGTTGCGGATGATGACGTTGTTGCCCGGACGGGTGGTGGAGCCGAGCTGGAGCCCGCCGCCGGTGATCTCCGCGGTCGAACCGACGCCGATGATCGACTTGTTGGCGACCACCGTCACCATGTCGTCGACCTGGACGCGGCCGGACACCAGGATCACGTAGGGCGTGTTGGCGCCCGCGACGCTCGCCAGGTCCGCGCCGTTGGTCACCGTCACGGTGGGGCCCGCGACGCCGCCGGTGGTGCCGTTCTGGCCGAGGGCGTTGACGGAGGCGAAGCCGTCCGGCGTGGTGGCGAACGTGGTGGGCGGGGCGCTCGTGGCGGCGCGCGCGGTACCGGTGGCCGCGCCCGCGGTGGCGAGGGCGGCGGCGGTCGCGGCCGTGCCGGCGAGCAGCCCGCGCCGGCTGATGGGGGAGCGGTGACTCATCGCCGCCTCCTCAGATCTTCCCGGTGCCCACGCCGGCCGGGACCGTGCTGGGCAGCGTGGACGGGTTGTCCGGGGTGTACGCGTAGTAGGTGCGCGGTTCGACGACCGTGCCGAGGGTCTGGGGTGTGCCGCTGTTCACGAACACGTTGTTCCGCTGCACCACCCGCCCCGGGCCGCTGGCGTCGTAGCCGGAGTAGACGGGGTGGGGCACGTTCTCGAAGTAGTTGGCCTCCACCAGCACGCCCGCGTTCTCCGTCGAGGCCACGCCGTACAGCGCGTTGTTGCGGAAGTAGTTGTTGTAGACGTGCACCGGCTCGGCGAACCGCACGCGCGGATGGCGCTGCCGGCTGCCGTCGAAGAAGTTGTGGTGGAACGTGACGCGCAGCTTGCCGGTGTCCTGGCTGGCGTTCCCGTCGGAGTGGCCGATGAGGATCGACTTGTCGAAGCCGGCGAAGTGGTTCCAGGTGACCGTGATGTAGTCGGCGGCCCGGACGATGTCGATCGCGCCGTCGAGTCCGTCGGCGAAGTAGCAGTGGTCGATCCAGATGTGGTGCGAGTCCTGCTGGATGCTGATCGCGTCGTCCTCGGCGCCGACGAACCGGAGGTTGCGGATGATCACGTTCTGCCGGCGGTACATGTCCAGGCCGCCGCCGGCGATCGTGGCGTTCGAGCCGAGGCCGACGACGGTCTTGTTGGAGCGCAGGGCCTGCTTGCTGGTGATGTTGATGGTGCCCTGCACCTGGATGGTGTAGGGCTCGTTGCGGTCGCAGTAGTCGAGGAAGGTGTCGGCGTCGCTGACCGTCACCACCGGGGCCCCGGCGCCGCCGGTGGTGCCGTTCTGGCCGAGGGCGTTGACGGAGGCGAAGCCGTCCGGCGTGGTGGCGAACGTGGTGGGCGGGGCGCTCGTGGCGGCGCGTGTCGTGCCGGTGGCCGCGCCCGCGGTGGCGAGGGCGGCGGCGGTCGCGGCCGTGCCGGCGAGCAGCCCGCGCCGGCTGATCGAGGGGCGTGCGGAGTCGTGTGTGCTCATGGCGGCTCCTCGGTTCGTCAGATCTTGCCGACGCCGGCCCCGGCGGGGACGACGGTGGGCACGGTGGAGGCGGGGTCCGCGGTGTAGGCGTACGACGCGCTCGGGGCGGCGACGGTGCCTCGCGTCTCGATCTCGTGGTTGCAGTCCACGAGGATGTTGTCCCGCTGGACGAGGCGGCCAAGGTCGCCGCTGAAGTCGACCCGGGCCGGGTTGTTGACGCTGTAGAAGTAGTTGCCCTCCAGCGTCACGCCCGCGTTCATCGTCGAGGCGACGCCGTAACTGCTGTCGCGGTAGTAGTTGTTGTAGACGTGCACCTCGCCGAAGCGCACCCGCGGATTGCGCTGGTCGGAGGCGTCGAAGTAGTTGTGGTGGTACGTCACCCGCAGCCGGCCGGTGTCCTGCGCGGCGTTCCCGTCGTCGTGCCCGACGAGCGAGGTCTTGTCGTGGTCATGAAAGCGGTTCCAGGAGACGGTGACGTAGTCCGAGCCGCGCTTGATGTCGACGGCCCCGTCGTCGCCGTTCGAGAAGTCGTTGTGGTCGATCCAGACATGGTGCGAGAACATCTGGACGTTGATCAGGTCGTCGGTCGCGCCGTCGAACGAGATGTTGCGGATGATCACGTTGTGCACGGCGTCGGGGGGCGGCGAGGTGACGTCGTCGTCGACCGGCAGGCCGATGTTCAGCCCGCCTCCGGTCAGCCGGGCGGTGCTGCCCAGGCCGATGATGGTCTTGTCCGAGGCCACGTCGTGCATGCCGTCGCTGTCGCCGGTCGGCAGCGTGATCACGCCGCTGACCTGCACGGTCAGCGGCTCTGGCCGGGCGATGTAGTCGAGGAACTGGGCCGTCGTGGTGGCGATGACGGTGGCCCCGCCGGCGCCACCGGTGGTGCCGTTCTGGTCCAGCGCGTTGACGGAGGCGAACCCGTCCGCGACGGCGAGCGCGTCGGGCGCGGCGCCTGGTGCGGCGCCGGCCGTGGGGGTGAGGAACGCGGCGACGGCCGCGAGGAGGGTGGCACCGAGGGATAACTTCGTAGGAATGCGCACAGGTTGGTTCCCTTCCGTGGGGTGAAGGGGCGACTCGACGCGCGCCGGGAGGTGGTCCCACACCTCGCGGCGCAAGCGCTTTCTAAATTGTGCCGACAAGGCTAGCGCTTGCCGCGCCCATGTCAACGAGTCCGAGCCGAGTCGCCGCCGCCGTTCGATGGGACGGCTGACCCGAGGCCCCGCCTGGCGGTCGTCGGGCGGTTGGGGGCTGGCGGCGCGGCTGTCTTCTCAATAGCGGATGCTCTTCGCTATGGTGGATCCCATGAGTGGCGGCAACACCTTGTCCAGCGGCCTGTCAATGGCCGAGCTGGGGGCCAGGATCCGAGGCGAGCGGCGGGCTCGGAGCCTCAGCCTGGAGCGGTTCGCCGAGCTGAGCGGCGTGAGCCAGAGCATGGTGTCCGAGGTGGAACGCGGCGCGAAGACACCGAGTGTGTTGGTTCTCGACCGTTTGGCGACCGCGCTGGGGACCTCGATCGCTCGACTCCTGGACGAACCGGTGCGCCCGGACGTCGTGGTCCTGGCCGGTGACCGGCAGCAAGTGGTACGGGATCCCGCCGGGTGGGAACGGCGGATTCTTTCCCCGGTCCTGCCGGACATCGAGTTCGAGTTCATGCGCACCACCCTGGAACCGGGCGTGGACGCGGGGGAGTTCTCCCCGCACGCGCCGGGATCGCACGAGTACGTGGCAGTGGAGCAGGGGCGTCTGCGCCTGACCATCGACGGTGTCCCCCACCGGCTTGAGGCCGGGGACGCGGCCTATTTCCCCGGCAACCGCCGGCACGCCTTCGCCAACGACTCTGTCGACGCGTGTGTGTACTACCTGGCTATGGCACTGGCCCCGGCCGCCGGCTCCCAGCTCCACCGCATGTCGGGAGGGCACGATGTGTGATCTGCGGAGAGCGGCCAGGGCGGCGGCGGACCTCGCGGCCGATCACCTGGCGCGCGTGGCAGGAGGGCCGGTGTGGCGGCCGGTGCCCGAGGCGGACCGCACGTGGCTCACCGGGCAGCCGCTGCCCGCCGACGGTCGCCCGTTGGTGGACCTGCTGGATGATGTGCGTGACCGCGTCCTGCCGTATCCGATGGGCAACGGGCATCCTCGGTTCTTCGGCTGGGTCAACTCCCCGCCATCGCCCGCCGGCGTCTTGATGGCCCCCCTGGCCGCGGCCATGAACCCCAGCTGCGCGGGCGGAGACCACGCTGGCGTTCTGCTGGAGCGCACCGCTGTGCGGTGGTTGGCGGAGCTGGTGGGATTCCCCCACCGCCCGGGGGCCGGGTTGCTGACCAGCGGAG
>NZ_SMKC01000374.1 GCF_004348315.1 Streptomyces sp. 8K308
CGACCGGCCGTTCGACATCACCGGCGGCAACGCGCTGCCGTTCACCGCGGCCCGGGACGAGGCCACGGCCCGGCGCGTCCTCGCCCTCCTCACCGGCTCGGCGTCGGGCGGTGCCGCGTAGCGGCGGTCCGCCCAGGGCCGCGCGGAGCGCCGCGCCGAAGGCCACGGCCGGCCGAACCGCGCCCGCGCCGGCCGCGTATCCTCGGTCCCCCGGGGCCGGTCGAGCGGACGACCGGGCAGGTCCTCAGCGGTGAGGGGAGCCGTAGTGCCGACGTTGCGTGACGTGGTCGTGGTGGGTGCCGGGCCCAACGGTCTTACGGCCGCCGTGGAGTTGGCCAGGCGCGGGATGTCGGTGGAGGTCTTCGAGGCCAGGGAGACCATCGGGGGCGGCGCGCGCACCGAGGAGTTGACGCTGCCTGGCTTCCGGCACGACCCGTGCTCCGCCGCGCATCCGATGGGCATCGGCTCGCCCGCGTTCTCCCGGATGCCGCTCGAACGGTACGGGTTGCGCTGGCTGCACGCCGAACTACCGCTCGCCCACCCCTTCCCCGACGGGAGCGCGGCCGTGCTGGCGCGTTCGGTCGGCGAGACGGCGGCCTCCCTCGGGCCGCGGGACGCGGGCGCCTACCGGCGCCTGGTCGCGCCGTACCTCGGCCGCTGGGACTCGCTGGTCGGGGACTTCCTCAAGGTCCCGTGGGACGGGGTGCCGCGCGACCCGGTGACGCTGGCCAGGTTCGGCCTCACGGGCCTGCAGCCGATCGCCTGGGTCACCAGGCGGTTCAGGGACGACCGGGCGCGGGCGCTGCTGAGCGGCCTGGCGGCACACGTGATCTCGCCGACGACCACCCCGGCGACGGGCGCCATCGCGCTGGTCTTCGCGCTGGCCGCGCACGAGCGCGGCTGGCCGATCGCCCAGGGCGGCTCGCAGGCCATCTCGGACGCGCTCGCCGCCTACCTGCGGGACCTGGGCGGCATCATCCACACCGGCGTCGAGGTGCGGCGGCTCGACGAGCTGCCACCGGCGCGCGCCTACGTGTTCGACACCTCGCCCTCGGCGCTGGCGCGGATCGCCGGCCTGGGGCGGGCGTTCCGGGGCTTCCGGCACGGCGCCGCGGCCTTCAAGGTCGACTACGCGCTCGACGGCCCCATGCCGTGGACGGCGTCCGAGGCGTGGCGGGCCGGGACCGTGCACATCGGCCCGTCGAGCGGCGAGATCGCCACCGCGCTGCGGGCGGCCTCGGTGCGCGGCCAGGCGCCGGACCGACCGTTTCTGATCACATCGCAGCCGACGCTGATCGATCCGAGTCGGGCGCCGGAGGGCAAGCACGTGCTGTGGGTCTACGGCCACGTGCCGGCCGGCTGGGACGGGGACCTGACCGAGGCCATCGAGCGGCAGCTCGACCGGTTCGCGCCGGGCTTCCGCGACCTGGTGCTGGCGCGGGCGGTGGCCGGGCCGAAGGAGCTGGCCAGGCGGAACGCCAACTACGTCGACGGCGACATCAACTGCGGCGAGTTCCGCGGCCTGCAGACCGTGTTCCGGCCACGGCCCGCCTGGTCTCCCTACGCCACCCCGCACCCGGCGGTCTTCCTGTGCTCCCAGGCCAGCTGGCCCGGGCCCGGCGTGCACGGCATGTCGGGGCACAACGCGGCGAAGGCCGTATGGCGGCGCCTTGGGATGAACACGCCGGTCTGAGCGGGAACCGAACCCGGGGGTGGCGTTCGTCGCACCCTCCCACCATGGATCAGGACAACGTGGCCGGATAGGGTCGGGCCGCTTGGGCTGTTCCTTTTGCCACCCAACCGCAACGAACGCAACCGCAACGACCACAGGGGCCGGAGATGACGGACACGGGGACCGGGCGCGTGCTGATCGCCGCTGACAAGTTCAAGGGATCGCTCACGGCGGCCGAGGTGGCCGAGCACGTGGCGGCCGGGATCCACGCGGTCCGGCCGGGCGTCGTGGTCGAGGCACTGCCGGTGGCCGACGGCGGCGACGGCACGGTGGACGCGGCGGTGGCCGGCGGTTTCACGCCACGCGAGGCGACGGTGACGGGGCCGCTCGGGCTGCCGGTCACCGCCTCGTTCGCGCTCCGCGGCGACACGGCCGTGATCGAGATGGCGCAGGCGTCCGGGCTGCGGCTGCTGCCGCCGTTCACCTTCGCACCGCTCACGGCCACCACGCACGGCACCGGCGAGTTGATCACCGCGGCCCTGGACGCCGGGGCGCGCAGGATCGTGCTCGGCGTGGGCGGCTCAGCCACCACGGACGGCGGCGCCGGCATGCTGACGGCGCTCGGCGCGCAGCTGCTCGACGACGACGGCGACCCGCTGCCGCAGGGCGGCGGCCCGCTGCGGGAGCTGGCCACCGCGGACCTGTCCCGGCTCGACCCACGGCTGAAGGACACGGAGTTCGTGCTGGCCAGCGATGTTGACAACCCGCTGACCGGCCCGCGCGGCGCCGCCGCCGTCTACGGGCCGCAGAAGGGCGCCGACCCGATGGACGTGGAGGCGTTGGACGCCGCGCTCGCCCACTTCGCCCGGGTACTGGAGCGCACCGAGGGCGCGCGGGCCACGGAGTGCGCTGCCGCGCCGGGCGCGGGCGCCGCCGGCGGCATCGGCTTCGGCGCGCTGATCGGCCTGAGGGCCGCCTTCCGCCCGGGCATCGAGGTCATGTTGGAGGTGCTGGGCTTCGAGCGGGCGCTGGCCAAGGCCAAGTTGGTGATCACCGGCGAGGGCTCGCTCGACGAGCAGACGCTGCGCGGTAAGGCGCCGGCCGGCGTGGCCGCCGCGGCCAGGGCCGCCGGCCGGCCGGTGGTGGCGGTCTGCGGCCGCCTCGCCATCGACGAGGCGGCCCTCAGGACGGCCGGCATCGATGCCGCCTACCCGCTGACCGCCCTGGAACCGGACCCCCAACGCTGTATCGCCGAGGCCGGCCCGCTCCTCGAGCAGGTCGCCAGGCGACTGGCCGAGGACCACCTACGAGGCGCTACGCGCGCCTGAGCCGACCACCGAGCGCTGCGCGCGCGGCGTGAGCCGCGGCAGCGGCGTGAGCCGGTCCTCGCGCCGCCACCCCCGGCGGCACACACAGCACACCCGAACCGGGGGTCCCCCGAGTGAGGCGCGTCGCAGCGGCCACGGCCGCGCCGAGCCGTGCGGGCCACGCCGCGCGTGGTCCTCGCCGGTGCTCCGCACCGGTACGCTCGGGCCGGCCGGCGCGTACGGGAGCCGCGTGGCTGCGCCGCGCGGTGTGTCCGTCAGGCGGCGGCTGCCGTCGCCATGCGTTGGACCGCCTCGGTCAGGATGATCGGGGAGGTGGCCAGGTTGAGCCGGACGTGGCCGGTGCCGCCGGTGCCGAAGTCGGGGCCGGGGTTGAGGGCGACGCGGGCCCGTTCCAGGAAGAACGCCGCCGGCTCGGCGTCGAGGCCGAGGTCTCGGCAGTCGAGCCAGGCGAGGAAGGTCGCGGCCGAGGGCCGGTACCGCACCGCCGGCAGCGACTCGGCGAGCAGCCGCGCCAGCAGCCGACGGTTGTCGGCGAGGCCGGCGAGCAGCGCGTCGAGCCAGTCGCCGCCGTCCCGCAGCGCGGCGGTGTGGGCGAGCACGCCCACGTGGCTCGGCCCATGCGTCACCTCCTCCGGCATCCGCGCCAGGTCGGCGGCGGCCGCCGGGCCCGCGACGGCCAGCGCGGCCTTGAGCCCGGCGAGGTTCCACGCCTTGGAGGCGGACATCAGCGACAGGCCCTTCTCGCCGCCCGGCACGCTCAGGTAGGGCACGAAGCGCGTGCCCGGGTCGGTGAGCGGCGCGTGGATCTCGTCCGCGACCACCCGCACCCCGTGCCGGTCGGCGAGCGCCGCGAGCGCCGTCAGCTCCTGCTCGCTGTGCACGGTGCCGGTGGGGTTGTGCGGGCTGCAGAGCAGCAGCGCGGCCCGTCGCCCGCCGGCGGTCACCCGCGCGAAGGCGTCCTCGATCGTGCCGAGGTCGAGCCGGCCGTCCGCGCCGAGCGGCGCCTCGACCACGCGGCGGTCCATGCTGCGCACGAACATGTAGAACGGCGGGTACACCGGCGAGTTGACCACCACCGCGTCGCCGGGGCCGGTCACCAGTTTCAGCATCTCGACGACGCCGAGCATCACGTCCGGCACGATCGACGTGCGCGCCACGGCGAGGCCGTCCCAGCCCCAGCGTTCGCTGGCGAAGCCGGCCAGCGCCTCGGCGTAGGCCGTCCCCACCGGATAACCGGTGTCGCCGAGCGCCACCGCGTCCACGATGGCCCGGGCGACCGGCTCGGCGAGCGGCACGTCCATCTCGGCCACCCACAGCGGCAGCACGTCCGCCGGGTAGGTGCGCCACTTCATGCTGGTGCGCCGCCGTAGCTCGTCGAGGCCGAGCTGACGGAGGGGATCGGGATGCGGGGGGCGGGCTATGACGGGCGGCACGTCGTCTGTCCGGGCAGCGTCCATGCGGGCAGGATAAGCACGCCCCGCCCCCTCAGGCCTCACCCGCGACCCGCCCGGCGAGGACCGCTTCGACGAACTCCGGCGGCGGGAGGTACCGGTGCCGGGTCACGTAGTGGTGCACCAGGGTGGGCGCGATCAGCCACTCGCCGGTCTTGGCGATGACGCGGACCTCGGCCGTGCCCAACAGCACCTTCTCCCCTCCCACCTCGATGCGGACGGGCTGCCTGCTCTCACCGAGCCGGTGCGGCAGGCCACACGCGTGCACGCCGCGCGTTCTGGCCCGCGGCTGGTCCCGGCACAGCAGCGCGAGGGCTTCCGTGAAGCCCTCCGGGGCCTCGCCCTTGGGGTAGCGGCGGAGGCTCGAGAGCCAGCCGATGTTCAGGGCCGTCACGTCGGCGGGCACGGTCTCGGCGAGGTAGTGGTACGCGGAGCGATCCGGGTAGTACGTCATGCGTTTCTCCGTCGCTCGCGATCAGAGCATGCGATTGCGGCACGCCGCCCAGTGAACCTGCCCGAGGTTGGGCTGGAGCAGGTCTCCCAGCCGCGTCGGTGAGCCCACCGTAATGGGGTCTCCCCGGACACGGAGTTCCTCCGGCGGGTAGAGCGTGTAGTTCGGCACCCGGTCGCCGGGGCCGAACACCTGGACCGGAACGGGGTTCTCGACACGGACCACGTTGCCGGTGGCGGTGTCAACGATGGGCAGTGGACGACCGATCTCGACCGCGCCGCCCACCGTGTTGGCGATCGCCTGACCATGGCGTGAGTAGAAGGCGATGCTCGTCCCCTCAGGCACCACGACGCTGCGCTGGAAGAGGGTGAGCACCCGGAAGCCGCCGTGCCCGCTGAACACCAGTTGGCCGTCGGGGCGTCCCCTGGGCGATCGAGGGCGGTAGGGCGTGGGGTTGCAGGGAGCGAGACCGGTGGGGTCGCTCATGGCCTGGGGATTGGGCACGTAGGCCATGGGGTTGCGCGCCGGAGCCAGGCCGAGTGGGTCGGGAGAGGTGTACCGGCCGGTGGCCGGGTCGTAGTGGCGGTGGAAGTTGTAGTGCCAACCGGTCTCCTGGTCGGCATACTGCCCGGGGAATCGCAGGGGCGTGTCGGTCATGGCGTCCGCACCACGACCGACGGCGCCCCAGACGGTCGCCGTGGCCCGCCAAGCGGTCTCCCCTGATTCGTCGATCAGTTCGGCGGGCGCGCCGACGAGGTCCGTGACGATGGCGAAGAAGCGTGCGTCGATGTCGCGCTGGCGCGCCTCAGCCGGCGGGGTGACGCGTTCGGTCTGCGCCAGCGGGTGCAGGTCGCGGTAGTCCCAGGTGAGGGTCCTGCGCCGGTCGTGATCCCGACTGGCGGTCGTCTCCTCGGTGACGACCGAGCCGGCCCAGGTGTAGTCGGTGCGCTCCGCGATCGATCCGTCCTCGGCCAGCCGCTCCTTGGCCACACGCCGTCCGAACGGGTCGTACAGATAACGCCAGGTGGTGCTGTCGGGCGTGACGAGTCCGACCAGGTGGTCCTCGCCGTCCCAGGTGTAGCGCCAGGTGTCGGTCTTGCCGGACAGCCGCTTGAGCCGGCGCAGGACCACGCGACCGCAGGCGTCGTGCTCGTAGCGCATCCGGCCGGCCCTGGTGAGCCGGGTTCCCGAGTAGGACCGGTCGCCGGTCGCCTCCGCGTCGGGCAGCTCGGCCGGCCACCGCGCCTCGGTCTGGTTGCCGGCGCTGTCGTAGCGGTAGCTCTCGCCTCCGGTCAGTGAGTCGACCGCGGTGATCCGCCCCTCGGCGTCGAGGGTGAAGGCGATGTCCCCGGCGCGGGAATCGGTGATGCCGGAGAGCAGCCGGTTGGGGTGGAAGCTGTGCGCCCGGCGGCGCGAGGGACCGGTGAGGGGGGTGACGATCTGGGCCGTGGGCCGTCCCGCGCTGTCCCACTCGTGGCTGAGGATGGCCGCGGGTCCCAGTTCTCGTCGCGTCTCGCGACCGGCTCGGTCGTGCTCGAAGCGTACGCGCCGTCCGGCGCTAGTGATCTCGGTGAGGCCGCCGGCGGCGTCGTACGAGTAGGCGGTGTGATGCCC
>NZ_SMKC01000375.1 GCF_004348315.1 Streptomyces sp. 8K308
CCTCCCACCCGTCCGCCTAGCCCGAGACCGAGGTATCCGCACATGAACGTCGACTGGGCCACGCTCGGCCAGGTCATCCTGGTCTCGGTGCTGCTCACGGTGGCGGTCGTCGGCCTGTTCTCGGTCGGCATCAGGGCCGGCCTGAGCCGCTCGGCCAAGCCGGCCGCCAGGCCGGCCGGCTACTTCTCCTTCGCCCTGTGCGCCGCGGCCGTCGGCTACGGCATCTTCATCATCACGTCCTGACCGGGCGGCGCGCCGCCCGGTCAGGCGACGATCCGGCCGCGCAGCACCACCCGGCGCGGCCGGGCGAGTTCGGTGACGTCGCGGCGCGGGTCGGCGTCGTAGACGACGAGGTCGGCGGGCGCGCCCTCGGTGAGCCCCGGCCGGCCAAGCCAGGCGCGGGCCCGCCAGGTGGCGGCGCCGATGGCCGTCACCGGCGGGATGCCGGCCCGGGTGAGCTCGGCGACCTCGCGGGCGATCAGGCCGTGACCGAGGCCGCCGCCGGCGTCGGTGCCGGTGAAGATCGGGATGCCGGCGTCGTGCGCGGCCCGCACCGTGTCGTAGCGGCGCTCGTGCAGCCGCCGCATGTGCGCGGCCCAGCGGGGGAACTTCCCGGCGCCGCCGTCGGCGAGCGCGGGGAACGTGGCGATGTTGACCAGGGTGGGTACGATGGCCACCCCGCGCTCGGCGAAGAGCGGGATGGTGTCCTCGGTGAGCCCGGTGGCGTGCTCCACGCAGTCGATGCCGGCCTCGACCAGGTCGCGCAGCGAGTCCTCGGCGAAGCAGTGCGCGGTGACGCGGGCGCCCTCGGCATGGGCGGCGGCGATCGCCTCGCGGGCCGCGTCCGCCGGCCAGCAGGGGCCGAGGTCGCCGCGCTCGCGGTCGATCCAGTCCCCCACCAGCTTGACCCAGCCGTCGCCGCGCCTGGCCTCCTGCCGCACCACGGCGGCGAGTTGGTCGGGCTCGATCTCGCGGGCGTAGTTGCGGATGTACCGCTTGGGCCGGGCGATGTGGCGGCCGGCCCTGATGAGGTGGGGCAGGTCCTCGCGTTCGTCCATCCAGCGGGTGTCGGCGGCTGAGCCGGCGTCACGCAGCAACAGGGCGCCGGCGTCGCGGTCGGTCAGCGCCTGGCGCTCCGCGGTGGCCGCGTCCACCGCGCCCTGGGGACCGAGGCCGACGTGGCAGTGGGCGTCGACGAGTCCCGGCAGGACCCAGCCCTCGACGGTGACCACCTCGCGTGCCAGGGACGGTCGTTGTCGGCTGATCCGGCCGCCGACCACCCACACCTCGTCCAACACCCCGTCGTCCATCGCCCCGTCGGGGCCCTCGGCTCCCGGGCCGACGAGCACGCGCCCCCTGATGTGCACCACCGCACTCTCACTCATGCCTCGGCAGCCTACAAATTGCCTGCTACGCTCCCCACTCGTTGGGGGCTTGCACGCAGGGACGAACGTTGCACGACCTGTCGTACGGCCTGTCGAACCATGTCGGCGGGCCAACGAGCCGCACACCGAGGAGGCCGGCGGGTGGCCAGCCCCAACGATGAGTTCCACGCCTTCTTCGAGCAGCACCACGCCGAACTGTCTCGGCTCGCCTATCTGTTGCTCGGTGGACCGGACGGCGCAGAGAGCGCGGACGACCTGGCGGCCGACGCGCTGGTGGCGATCTGGCACCACTGGGACCGGGTGCGCGCCGCGCGACATCCGCTCGCGTACGCGCGCGGGGTGGTGGCGAACCTGGCACGCTCGAGGATCCGCAGCAGGACGCGCGAGCGCCGCCGGATCGCGTTGTTCTGGTCGCAGCACGGGGAGCCGGCCGAGGGGCCCGACGTGCCGGCGATGCTCGACGTGCGGGCGGCGCTTCGCCGGCTGCCGTACCGTAAGCGAGCCTGCGTCGTGCTGCGGCACGCGTTCGACCTGTCGGAGCGGGAGACGGCGAGCGCGCTCGGCATCTCGGTGGGTACCGTGAAGAGCCAGACGTCGCGCGGCATGGCCGAGTTGGAGCGGATGCTCACCGAGGCGGCCGCGCCCACGGGCGAGGAGGACCCGAGGGGGCTCCTGCGTGGGCTCGGCTCCGGGCCTGTGGAGCGGCGGGGTTGGTGAGTACACCGGAGAGGTCCGATGCCAGAGCGTCCAGACGTCGCCCGGCTGCTGCGGGAGGCGGCCGAGGGGCATCTCCCTGACCGGGAGCGCATGCTGGCCCGGATGGCGCGTGGCGCTCCGCGTCGCGCGTCCAGGCCGGGTGTCGGGTGGAGCAGGGTGCTCGGCGCGGTGGTGGCGCTCGTGGTGACGCTGGGCGCGGCCTCGTTGGCCGTGCGCTCGACGGGCGTGGGCGGGGGCGGGGACGGCGAGCCGCCGGCGGCGGCGCCGGTGCTGAGTGCCTCCGGCCGGGTGAACGCGGGGAGCAACCCGTACTGGTCGCAGAGTGACCTGACGGTGGTGGTCGGCCGGCCGCTGACTTCGCTCTCGGTCGAGCTGCGGGTGGTGGCCGGCGACGGGGTCAGGGACACGGGGGCGTGGCGGACCCTGCCCGAGGAGGACTTCGAGCTGACCACGAGACTGACGGACGACCTGCTGGTGTTCCGCTGGGAGCTGCGTCCCGGGGCGGCGGTGCCGGCGGGTGAGCACGTGTTCGCGGGGCAGTACGACCACGATCTGGGGGCGCGGGACGCCTCGGGGGACCGCTTCCTGGTGGAGGGCACGGGACCCGAGGGTCCGGTGTCGGCGAGCGGCGCGTTCGGTTGAACGCGGCGCCATTCGACGAGCGTTCTCGCCGAACACTGGGATAATTCCTTCACTCTGGATTTCGCCGGGAATTGAAACCTCGTTTACCGTGGAATCCAGGCCAGGCTTGCGGGCCTCTTCTGCCCGGTTTCCCGGGTCGCAAACACCCTTTCGCCGCAATCCCGGAAGGTCACAACGACGACCACGCGCGACACACCATCGTTACAGAATCGCGACAAAACCCGCTCATGTGCCTGTTTTGCCCGGCAACTAACGGACAAACCATCCCCTTTTGCCGGATGCGACCCGAGGGACTACGCGCGCACGCGATAACACATACTCTCCACCCAGGTAACCCCTGCCCGCGATGCGATTTCACGATCCACTCGGTAAATTCGATCTGCATGACCCCCGCACAACCCGACCGTGCACGTGCAGCAGACGACGATTTTCCGAGCAGTCCGAGCAGTCCGAGCAGGCAGAGCAGAATGGACGGGGAATTTCTCGGGCTCGAACTCGAGAGCCCGCGACCCGAGGACGGGGCAGCGCTGTGGCGCCTGGCCAGGGACTCCCGGGTACTCGACCTGAACTCCCCCTACAGTTACCTACTGTGGTGTCGCGACTACGCGAACACGTCTATCGTGGCCCGCGACGCCTCCGCCGGACCCGTCGGCTTCATCACCGGCTACAGCCGCCCGGAGGCCCCGCGCACCCTGCTCGTGTGGCAGGTCGCGGTCGACCACGGGCACCGCGGCCGCGGCCTCGCCGCCGCGATGCTGGACACGCTGGCCCACCGGACGGGAGACAAGCTGGGGGTGGATGTCATCGAGACCACCATCACGCCGGACAACGTCGCCTCCGACCAACTCTTCACCTCCTTCGCCGCGCGGCACGACGCCCCGCTGACCCGGGAGGTGCTCTTCGCCGCCGACGCCTTCCCCGACGCGGGCCACCAGCCGGAGGTGCTGTACCGGATCGGCCCCATAGCCTCCGGCGCCACCACCGTCCTCAGCCAGTCCCCAGCCGTTTCCCTCAGCACCACCACCCCCACCAGGAGCTCGTCGTGACCATCACCCAGCCGGACCTGAGCGTCTTCACCACCCTGGAGTCCGAGGTGCGCAGCTACTGCCGTGGCTGGCCCACCGTCTTCGACCGCGCCCAGGGCAGCTACATGTACGACGAGGACGGCCACACCTACCTCGACTTCTTCGCCGGCGCCGGCTCGCTCAACTACGGGCACAACAACCCGCTGCTCAAACGCGCCCTGCTCGACTACCTGGAGCGCGACGGCGTCACCCACGGCCTGGACATGTCCACCACGGCCAAGCGGGCCTTCCTCGAGAGCTTCCGGGACGTGGTGCTGCGCCCGCGCGGCCTGGACCACAAGGTCATGTTCCCCGGCCCCACCGGCACCAACTCGGTCGAGGCGGCGCTCAAACTGGCCCGCAAGGTCAAGGGCCGGGAGTCGATCGTCTCCTTCACCAACGCCTTCCACGGCATGTCGCTCGGCGCGCTCGCCGTCACCGGCAACGCGTTCAAGCGCGCCGGCGCCGGCATCCCGCTGGTGCACGGCACCCCGATGCCGTTCGACGACTACCTGGACGGCCGCACCCCGGACTTCATCTGGTTCGAGCGGCTCCTGGAGGACGCCGGCTCGGGACTCAACAAGCCGGCCGCCGTCATCGTCGAGACCGTGCAGGGCGAGGGCGGCATCAACGTGGCGCGCGCCGAGTGGCTCCGCGGCCTCGCCGACCTGTGCCGGCGCCACGACATGCTACTGATCGTCGACGACATCCAGATGGGCTGCGGGCGGACGGGACCGTTCTTCTCCTTCGAGGAGGCGGGGATCGTCCCCGACATCATCACCGTCTCGAAGTCCATCAGCGGCTACGGCCTGCCGCTCGCGCTGACGCTGTTCCGGCCCGAGCTCGACATCTGGGAGCCCGGCGAGCACAACGGCACGTTCCGCGGCAACAACCCGGCATTCGTCACGGCGGCCGCCGCGCTCGACGCCTACTGGACCGACGGCCAGATGGAGAAGCAGACCCTCAGCCGCGGCGAGCAGGTCGAGGACACGCTGCGCATGCTGACCGCCGAGCACGCCTCGGCCGGCGCCTCCTACCGCGGCCGCGGCCTGGTCTGGGGCCTGACCTTCGCCGCCCCGACCCGGGCCACCGCCGTCTGCCGGCGCGCGTTCGAGCTCGGCCTGCTGATCGAGACCTCGGGACCCGAGGGGGAGGTGGTCAAGCTGCTGCCCGCGCTCACCATCAGCCCCGACGAACTGGACGAGGGCCTGCGCGTCCTCACACGCGCCGTCCGCGAGACCGACTGACGAGACCCACCGAAGGGAAACCCCACACCGTGATCGTTCGATCGCTCAGCGACATCGAGGGCACCGAGCGGGACGTGCACTCGGCGTCCGGAACCTGGCGCAGCAAGCGCATCATTCTCGCCAAGGAGGGCGTGGGCTTCTCGCTCCACGAGACGGTGCTCTACGCCGGCACCGAGACCTCCATGTGGTACGCGAACCACGTCGAGGCCGTGTTCTGCGTGGAGGGCGAGGGCGAGCTCAGCAACGACAACACCGGCGAGAAGCACTGGATCAGGCCGGGAACCATGTACCTCCTCGACGGCCACGAGAAGCACACCGTCCGGCCCAAGACCGACCTGCGCGTGCTGTGCGTCTTCAACCCACCCGTCACCGGCCGGGAGGACCACGACGAGAACGGCGTCTACCCGCTTCTCACCGAAGCGGCGACGACCGAGGCGTAAACGGAAGGAAGGAGCAGGCCACATGACCACCGCACCCGAACGCACCGCCGACCTGTACCCGACCCGAGGCACCGAGGAAGTGGCCACGCCGCGCCAGGACCCGGTGGTGTGGTCGGAGCCGGGCGCGCCGGGCCCCTTCGAGGCCGGCGAGCTCGCGGCCTTCGAACGGGACGGTTTCGCCACCGTGAGCCAGCTGATCACGCCGGACGAGGTGGCCGTCTACCGGGCCGAGCTCGACCGGCTGGTCACGGACCCGGCGATCGTGAACGACGACCGGTCGATCGTCGAGCCCAGGTCGGGGGAGATCAGGTCGGTGTTCGAGGTGCACAAGATCAGTCGGATCTTCGCCGACCTGGTCAGCGATCCCCGGGTGGTCGGCAGGGCCAGGCAGATCCTCGGCTCGGACGTGTACGTCCACCAGAGCCGGATCAACGTCAAGCCGGGCTTCGGGGCCAGCGGCTTCTACTGGCACTCGGACTTCGAGACCTGGCACGCGGAGGACGGCATGCCGCGGATGCGGGCCGTCTCGGTGTCGATCGCGCTCACGGAGAACTACGACACCAACGGCGGCCTGATGATCATGCCGGGCTCGCACCGCACCTTCCTCGGCTGCGCGGGCGAGACGCCGAAGGACAACTACAAGAGGTCGCTCCAGATGCAGGAAGCGGGGACCCCGTCCGACCGGGCCCTCACCGACTTCGCCGACCGGCACGGCATCAGGCTCTTCACCGGCGCGGCCGGCTCGGCGACCTGGTTCGACTGCAACTGCATGCACGGCTCGGGGGACAACATCACGCCCTATCCGCGCAGCAATGTCTTCATCGTCTTCAACAGCGTGGAGAACGCGGCCGTCGAGCCCTTCGCGGCGCCGATCCGCCGCCCTGACTACATCGGAGCGCGGGATTTCACGCCTGTTCGGTGAGGTGACCTGACCGCCTGCCGGCGTACCGGCTCGAAGGAGCGCGCCCGCCCGGCCAGGGCCGGGCGGGCGCGCTCCGCGGTGGCC
>NZ_SMKC01000376.1 GCF_004348315.1 Streptomyces sp. 8K308
GGTGGGGGGCGGAGCTGTTCGGGGGCCAGGCGGACGCCGATCAGTTCGCCCTCGCCCAGGTTCTTCGGCGCGAGCAGCATGCCGCGCCTGGCGCGGCGGGCGATGCCGATCCAGCCCATCGCGGTCATGCCGTCCGCCGGCCCTGCGAGCAGCAGGCCGAGGCCTCGGTCGCGGCCCGCCGAGGCGACGCGGCGCAGCGCCTGGTCGGCGCGGCCCGACATCAGCATGTCGGCGTCGTCGACCACTACCACGGCCGGGCGTCCTTCGAGCGACGTGAGGGCCGCCTCGAGTTCGTCGCCGGTCGGGTCGGTCGCGGTCAACACCCGGGCCAGGCCGTGCGCCGCCAGGCGTCGCAGCGGCGAGTCGCGGGGGGTGAGGACCACGAGGGCGGTGCCGCCCATCAGCAGCGAGACGGACATCGCGGCGAGCGTGTTGGAGCGGCCGCTGCCGGGCGGTCCCGCGACCATGAAGGAGCCGACGTCGGCGGTGAAGTCGTAGCCGATCGGCGCCGCCTCATCGCCGCCGAGGCCGACCAGCGCCCACATCGGGCGGCGGTTCTCCTCGGGGATCAGGTCCGCGGCCTCCTGGAAGCCGACCACGCCGGGCAGTTCGGTGATCGGGAACGGCCGGAGCTCGTCCGCGATCCCGGAGTCGCGGGCGGTGGCGCGGCGGCCGATGGCGCGCAGCGCGTCGGCCTGGTCGACGGCGCCCTTGGACAGCCTCGGTTCACCGGCGGCCGGCGTCGGCAGCAGCAGGATCTGCGCCTCGGTGGCGCCGGGCGTGAACCAGCCGCGGCCGGCCGGGATGCGCTCGGGCACGGAACGCCGGTTGATGCCCGCCGCGGCGAAGTCCATCCGGTCGGTCTGGCGCAGCAGCAGCCGGCGGTCGTTGTGCTGGGCGGGGCGGCCGCCGAGCAGGATCCGCTCGGAGGTGGCGATGACGTGGATGCCGGCCGCGGCGCCCTCGCGCAGCAGCCGCAGCAGTTCCTCGAGCAGCCGGCCGCCGTCGTACTTGTCGAGCATGGAGTTGAGCGCGTCCCAGCCGTCGATCAACACCAGCAGGTGGGCGGGGCGTTCGGCCTTCGGTAGCTTGGCGCGCAGCTCGGTGATGGAGGCCACGTCGTGCCGGGCGATCTGGCTCTGGCGCTCGGTGAGTTCGGCGAGCAGCCGGCGGATCAGTCGGTCGAGGCGCTCCGGGTCGTGGCGGGAGACGACGGAGCCGCAGTGCGGCAGGGCCTCGAGCGCGGCGAGGCCGCCGCCGCCGGCGTCGATGCCGTAGACGTGCAGTTGGTCGGTGGTCAGGTGCATCGCGGCCGAGCCGGCGATGGTGCGCAGCGACTGGGTGCGTCCTGAGCGGGGCGCGCCGATGACGTAGAGGTGGCCGAACGTGGCGAAGTCCAGGTGGCCGAGGCGCTGTTCCTGGCGGTTCGGCAGGTCGAAGTAGGCGTAGGGGAACGGCGGGAGCCGCAGCGCGCCCGGCGTGGGGTCGGCCTCCGGTTCCGCCAGCGTGAGGCGTTCGTCGAGCGGCGGGAGCCATGGGCGGGGCTGCGGCTGGAAGTCGGGCAGCGCCTCGGCCGCCGCGCGCACCGCGGCCACCAGCTCGCTGAGGTCGGTGGGCGGGTCCTGGGGCTCGCCCGTCCCGTCGTCGACCGGCGCGTCGACGAGGGGTTCGGAATCGGTCGGCACGGCCACCGGCCGACCGAGCTGCTGCCAGGTCAGCTCGGCGCCCCGCACCGAACGCGGGCCGCCGACGCGGGCGCCAGGGGCGCCGTCGGCGGTGGGGCGCTCGGCGCCGACCCAGGCGGTCTGGAACGGCAGCGGCGGTCCGTCGCCGCGCCGGATGAGCGCCCGGCCCGGGGTGGCGGGCGAGATGCCGGCGGCGGCCGGGGAGTTGAGGATGTCGGTGGACTCGGTGCGGTCGGTGACACGCAGCGCGATCCGCAGGTTGGTGTTGGCGCGGATCTCGTTGCTGACGGCGCCGGCCGGGCGCTGGGTGGCGAGCACCAGGTGCAGTCCGAGGGACCGGCCCCGCTGCGCCAGGCTGATCAGGCCGGGGACGAACTCCACCAGTTCGCGCACGAGGGTGGCGAACTCGTCGATGACGAGGAGGAGTCGGGGCAGCGGCGGCAGTTCGGGCTCGCGGGCGCGCTTGGCCCGGTACTCGCGGTGGTCCTTGACGCCGACGTCGGCCAACAGCTGCTCGCGGCGCTTCAGTTCGGCGTCGAGCGAGGCCAGGGCGCGCTGCACCAGGTGCCCGTCGAGGTCGGTGATCATGCCCAGGGTGTGGGGCAGTTCGGCGCACTCGCGGAACGCGCTGCCGCCCTTGTAGTCGATGAGCACGAAGGTCAGCTCGTCGGGCCGGTTGGCGACGGCGAGCGAGGCGATCATGGTCTGCAGCAGCTCGGACTTGCCGGATCCCGTGGTGCCGCCGATCAGCCCGTGCGGGCCGTCGGTCGCCAGGTCGAGGTGGGCGGTGCCCTCGAAGCCGGAGCCGATGACGAAGGTGGTGCTCGCCGGGTTGCGCTCCCAGCCCCGCACCAGCGTCGCGGGGTCCGGCGGCTCCTGGCCGAGCAGCGGCAGCAGACGTACCTCGGTGGGGAGTCCTGCGTCGGCGTCCACGCTGACGTCGCGCAGCGGCGCCAGGGCGCGGGCGGCCTCCTCGCACCACTCGGGGTCGACCTGGTCGGCCCGCACGCCGCTGACGGTCGGGTGCCCTGAGGAGCGGACGGTGAGGCGGTTGCCGGTGGCGGTGACGACGGCGGCGCACTGCTCGGGCAGCAGCCGCTCGCGTTCGTCGAGGCAGAGGCTGAAGATGCCGACGGCCGGGCCCTCGGTGAGGATCTGGGTGACGCCGGGCACCTCGCGCAGCCGGTAGGCGCCGTCCATCACCACGAGCACGTCGGGCTCGGCGACGGCGACGGCCCGGCTGGCGCCGCCGGTGGCGGTCGTCCTGGCCTGGATGTCGGCGAACAGCTCGCTGACCCGGCGCGCGGTCGACTCGGGGTCGTTGCCGAGCGCGATCAGCGGGGCGCCGAAGCCGGCCCGGGTCGGCCGCAGGTGGGGCAGCCAGCGGACCCAAGCCCAGTCGTCGACGTGCTGCTCGTCGGTGAGGACGACGATCCGCAGGTCGCGCGGGGAGTGCAGGACGGCGGCCTGGGCGACGGCCCAGCGGGCGACGGCGCGGGCCGTGCGGCTGGTGCCGGTGAGGCCGAGCACGCCGAGCTGGCGGAGCTCGGCGCCGATGGGGACGTCGGCGAGCCGCCAGTGCACCTGGCGGTGGTTGGTCTCGCGGGCCTGGTCGCTGATCTTCTTGAGGGAGGCGCGGGCGACGGTGCCGAGCCTGAGGGTGAGGTAGTCGCCGTGGTGCCGGCGGCGTTCCCAGAGCTGGCGGCCGGGACCGGTGGCGGTGAGCTGCACGGCGGCGGGGTCGGGGGACGCCTCGTTGCGCAGCCCGCGCTCCTCGACGGTGGCCCGGCGCATCTCCAGTTCGAGGGCGGCGCGGCGCAGGTGGAAGCGGCGCGTCTGCTCCTCGTGCCGCTTGCGGTTGGAGCGGCGTCCGGTCAGCCAGTTGCCCACCGCCATCAGCGGGGTGAACAGGATGAGGATCATGAAGTAGAAGGACCGGAAGATCGCCATCATGGCGAGGCCCATGACCAGCGGCGAGAGCATGAGCATGAACGGGAAGGTGCGCGGCCCGGGGGGCGACGGCGGTCCCGGCAGGCTCAGGTTCTCGGCGTCCAGCGGCGGAACGATCCGGGGCGGCCGGTTGTAGTCCATGGTCAGGCCGTCGGCAGCCGGCTTGACGGCGGCGTCCGGCTCGAACGGCGGCGCGAGGCGCAACAGGTGGTCGCCGAGCGACAGGTCGGCGTAGAACGGCCAGTTCCGCGAGCCGTCGTCGGGCGGCGGCAGCTGCCCCGGCGGCAGTGGCTCGGGATCCGCCGGCAGGCCGTCGGGGCCGGCCTGCGCCGGCTCCTCGCTGTGGCCGCCCGGGCCGCCGTCCTCCGCGCCGGCCGGCTCCTCGTCGGTGAGCGGGGTGCCGGTCTCGGGGTCCACGGGCGGCGGCGGGGTGAGGCTGCGCAGCCCGCAGGTGTCCGGGTCGGCGTCCTCGGGCAGCCGGTAGCTGGCCGTGCCGTCGGCGTGCACGGTGATCCACGTGCCGGTGGCGGGCAGTCCGTCGTCCACGTTCGGGTCGTCGGCCGAGGTGTCGGCGAGGCGGATGGCGCAGCTGCGGTCGGTGCCGATCTCGTAGGCGCCGGGTCCGAGCCGCCAGACCCGGCCGGCGCCGGGGCCCGAGACGTGGCGCAGTTCGAGCAGCGCCGGGTCGGTGGCGGGCGGGGTCCAGGCGCGGGCGGCACTGGCCCGGGGCGGCGCCGGCGCGCCGCGGCCGAGCAGCACGCCGTCGCGGACGCCGCCGGTGCCGAGGGGCGCGTCGGAGTCGAGCAGGCGCTCGCCGAGGAAGAGCCTCGGGGTGTCGAGTGCCGCGGCCAGCTCGGCGACGGTGGCGTCCCCGGGCAGGTCGAGCAGGTGGTCCGTGAGCCGACCCTGCTGGTCGGCGGTGGTCACGGTGAGCTTCACGGGCGGTCCAACCGGCTTCGGTGGGTGGAGTGTCGGGAGGTGGGGCGGGGCGCCGTCAGTGCGGCAGCGTGCGGGTGGTCTCGCGGCCGGCCCGTGGGGAGGCGGGCGCGCCGCCGCGCGGCGCGGTCTCCGGCTCTGGCTCCGTCAGCCGGTGCTCGCCGGTGTCGTCCGACTCGTCCTCGAGCTCGGCGAGCGGCGGGCGTGGCGTGGCGCTGGCGGTCGCGGACCCCGTCCACGCGTCGGCGTCGGCGCTGGAACCGCTCGCGGCTTCCGCCTCGTCCGCCTCGTCCTCGTCCAGTTCGGCGAAGGTGCGGGTGGTCTCGGCGGCGTCGCCGGCGGGCGGCGCGGGCGGCAGCACGGGCGGAATCGCGGAGAGCACCTTGGCGACGGCCCGGCTGAGGGCGTTGCCCGTGGTGAGCAGCGGGGTGCCGGCGACGGCGATCTGGCCGTGCCGGTCGGTCAGCAGGGTGCGCAGGTGGCCACGCCCCTCGCCGAGCAGGAGCAGCCGCAGGGCGGGGAACGCCTCGGGCGGCTCGGAGAGTTCGGCGGGCACCGGGTCGGGCAGTTCGGCGGTGACCAGGACCGGCGCGAGGCCCAGCTTGGGGCGCTGCTCGCGGGCCGCCCGGTGCGCGGCGCGCACCGGCGTTCCGGCGAAGCCGCGGTGCACGCCCTCGGCGACCACCACGAGACCCTCGGGCAGGCGGACGTCGAGTTGGGCGGCGACGGCCTGGTGCAGGGCGACGGCGGAACGCCGGTCGCCCTCGACGGTGATCATCGGCGGGCCGACGGCCAGGTCGAGGAAGGCGCAGCGGCCGCCGACCTCGCCGACCGCGACCAGCACCGGGTGCACCTGGTCGGGGTCGGGGACGACGGGCGGCAGGTCGGCGCGGGCGACGCTCCAGTGGTCGTCCGCGTCGTCGCCGGCGAGCCACCAGCGCTGGTCGTCCGGGAGGGAAACGTTTCTGCTCTCGCCCGCGACCAGCACGGTGACGGCCTCGCCGTCCACCAGCGCCGCGTACGCCCGGCCGCCGGCCTCGCGCGCGGCGGCCACGGCCCGCTCGGCGTCTCGCCAGGTGGCGGGGGCGCGCAGGCCGCGCACCAGGGTCCGCAGCGAACGCCGGTGCCGCAGCCAGGCGCGGAGGGGCGCGGCGAACGCGTGCCCGGTGATGGCGAACTCGCGGCGCAGCCGCCGCCACGCCTTGCCCCAGCCGCCCTGGCGCATCGCCAGGTACCGGATGACGAGGAAGATCACCAGCAGCACGGCGACGAGGCCGAGCACGCGGAAGATGGTGTCCCGGTGGCGATCGATGAACTCGAAGGGATCGGTCGTCCTCATGCCGCCTCCGCCGCGTGCGCGACCTCGAACTCCGAACGCAGGGCCGCCAGCGCGTAGTGCACGCGGGACTTCACGGTGCCCTTGGGTATGCCGAGCAGGTGTGCGGCGTCGGCCCGCGACCGGTCGCACAGGTGCACGTGGATCAGCACGTCGCGGTGGAGCGGGCTGAGCCGGCAGAGCGCGCGCACCACGGCGACCCGGTTGACGACGGCGTCGGCCACGTCGGCGCCGCCGTCGGCGGCCCGGTGTAACAGGGCGGCCGGCACGATGCCGATGGGCACGCTGCGGTCGCGGCGGCGGGCGTCGACCGCGAGGTTGCGGGCGACGGTGTGCAGCCAGGCGGCGAGGTGGTCGTCGTCGGCGTGGAAGCCGCCCTCCTCGCCGGCGAACTCGTCGGCGGCCAACCAGGCGCGGAGCATGGTCTCCTGCACGATGTCCTCGGCCCGGTGCGGATCGCCGGGCGAGAGGCGGTTGGCGTAGCGCAGCAGGCGGCTGCGGTACCGCTCGGCGGCCGGCTGCCTGGGCCCGGGGCAGTGCGCGGTCCTGGCGACGGGGGCCGGGACGGCGGGCGCGGGGGCCGGCGC
>NZ_SMKC01000377.1 GCF_004348315.1 Streptomyces sp. 8K308
CGGGAGCGGGGGCGGGGGCGGTCCACTCGGCCACGCCCCCGTCCGGCGTGGGCCCGCCGCCGTCCGGCACCGGCTCGGCGCCCGGGACGGCGCCGTCCTCGGCGGTGGCCGCGGTGTCCTCGCCGTCGACCACGTCGCCGATCACGGGCGCCGAGCGGTAGGCGGCCCACAGCGCGAGCACGGGCGCGGCCAGCACGGTGGCCACCACCGTGGTCGTCACGGCGCGGCCCCGCAGCCGCTCGCGGCGGGCCGCCCGGTCCCGCTCCTCCACCGGGAAGCCGAACCGGTCGTAGCGGGGCCCGTGTTGGGCGCGGGCCCGGTGGATCGCGAGCCTGGCAGCGCGCACGGCGGTCAACGGGGCGGCCAGCACGGTGAGCCGGCCGGCGCCGCCCGGCGAGGTGCCTGGCCAGCCGACGCCGGCCATCGCCCGCTGCGCCACGAGACGGCAGGACGGGCACTCGTCGACGTGCCGCACCAGCTCGCCGCGGAGCCCGGGGCCGAGCAGCAGCATCCGGTCGTCGCCGGAGAGCGCGGCGACGGCCGGGCAGCCGGCCGCGTCGACGGCGGCCAACGCGGCCCTGGTGCGCTCGACCTCGCAGGCGGCGGTGGTGAGCAGGGCGTGCGCGGCCGAGGTGGTGAGCCGCAGCACGCGGGCGACCTCGGGCACCGAGAGCTGGTGGCGGACGGCGAGTTCGAGGGCCTCGCGTTGCTCCCGGGTGGTGCCGGCGGCCTCGGGCCAGGCGAGCGCGGCCAGCTCGCGCCGGCGGTGCCTGGCCTCCGCGTCGTCGCCGACGGCGCGTGGGCCCGCCGTGCCGCCGTCCCGGTCGGCGGCCAGCCGACGCACGCACACCCAGCGGGCGAGCGCGTAGAGCCAGGGGCGCTGGAGCTCGGGCGCGGCGGGGCGGCGGGCGCGCTCGTGCTGGCGCTCGGCGAGCGCCAGCACCTCGCCGAGGGCGGCGGTCGCGGCGTCGTGCTCGCACATGATGGACAGGCAGTAGGTGAAGAGACCGTCCAGGTACGCCTCGTCGTACGCCGGGCCCCGCGCCGGCCCGCCGGCCGCCGGGCGAGCGCCGCGCCGCCGCCCGGTCGCGGCCGCTGAGCCGGCCTTCCGCCGCCGGTCGTCGCGCCGCCGGTCGTCCCGGCGGCGGTCGTCGCGCCGCCGGTCGTCGCGCTCACGCCCGACACGCTGGAACTCGACCTGCGCACGGTCAGCGGGCGCAGGCTCCGCACGCGACGCTTGGGCAAGCGCGGCCTCGACGCGCTGGCGGTCGGCACGCCAGGGCTCCGCACGCGAAGGCGTCACGCGTTGCGGCTCGACGCGCGGTGGCTCAGCGCGTGCCCCACGCTCTGGCGGGGCGCGGTGCGCGTCGGCGCGCGGCTGTTGGACGGGTGGCGCGGCGCCGCGTGCGCCGGCGCGCGCGGCGCGGCGGGACGCGCCTTCGAACCGGTAGGCCGGCAGGCCGGAACGGTAGGCCGGCAGGCTGGAACGGCGGGTCATCACCCAGCGACCGTAGGCGCCCGAAGGTCGCGCACCACGCCACCCGCGCGAGGTTCCCCCCATCGGGTGAGTTCAGGATGACAGGGGCCACGGTGAGGTGTCAGTGCCAGCCGGTAACGTTCCGCGCATGGCTCGCAAAGCTGATCGTCCCGCGTACCGGTGCACCGAGTGCGGCTGGTCCACCGCCAAGTGGCTGGGCCGCTGCCCCGAGTGCCACGCCTGGGGCACGGTGGAGGAGGTCGGCGCGGCGCCCGCGCTGCGCACGTCGCCGGTGGCCAGGGTCGCCTCGCCGGCGCTGCCGATCGGGCAGGTGGACGGGCATCGGGTCACCGCCAGGGGCACGGGGGTGCCGGAGCTCGACCGGGTGCTCGGCGGCGGTCTGGTGCCGGGCGCGGTGGTGCTGCTGGCCGGCGAGCCGGGCGTCGGGAAGTCCACGCTCCTGCTCGACGTGGCCGCCAAGGCGGCCTCGGCCGAGCAGCCGACGCTCTATGTCACGGGCGAGGAGTCGGCCGGCCAGGTGCGGATGCGGGCCGACCGGATCGGCGCCATCCACGACCATCTCTATCTCGCCGCGGAGACGGACCTGGCGTCCGTGCTCGGCCAGTTGGACGTGGTGAAGCCGGCCCTGCTGGTGCTCGACTCGGTGCAGACGGTCGCCTCCGCGGAGATCGACGGCGCGCCGGGCGGCATGGCGCAGGTGCGCGAGGTGGCGGGCGCGGTGATCCGGGCCTCCAAGGAGCGCGGCATGGCCACCATCCTGGTGGGCCACGTCACGAAGGACGGCGCGATCGCCGGTCCCCGGCTGCTCGAACACTTGGTGGACGTGGTGCTCCACTTCGAGGGCGACAGGCACGCCAGGCTGCGTCTGGTGCGCGGCGTGAAGAACCGGTACGGCGCCACGGACGAGGTGGGCTGCTTCGAGCTGCACGACGAGGGCATCACCTCGCTCGCCGACCCCTCGGGCCTCTTCCTCACCCGGCGGGACGAGCCGGTGCCCGGCACCTGCCTCACGGTCACGCTGGAGGGCCGCCGGCCGCTGGTCGCCGAGGTGCAGTCGCTCACGGTGGCCACCCAGATCCCCTCGCCCCGGCGGACCACCTCGGGTCTCGAGACCTCGCGGGTGTCGATGATCCTCGCGGTCCTCGAACAGCGCGGCCAGATAGCGGCGCTGGGGAAGAACGACATCTACACGGCGACCGTGGGCGGGGTGCGCCTCTCGGAGCCGGCGGCCGACCTGGCCGTCGCCCTGGCCCTGGCCAGCGCCGCGAGCGACACCCCGCTGCCGAAGAACCTGGTGGCGGTGGGCGAGGTGGGGCTCGCCGGCGAGGTGCGGCGGGTCACCGGGGTGCAGCGGCGGCTGACCGAGGCGGCGCGGCTCGGCTTCACGCACGCGCTGGTGCCGGCGGACTCGGGCGAGGCGCCGCCGGGGATGCGGGTGATCGAGGTCGCGGACATCGGGGAGGCGCTGCGGGTGCTGCCCGCCCGCCGTCCCAGGCGGCCGCGCGAGCCGGCCGACGAGGCGCCGGCGGCAGAGCCCAGCCGGGGAGCGGAGGCGCGCCGGTAGACTCATGCGCATTCGTCTCGTTCCCCGGAGGATTGCATGGCAGCCAGCGACCGGCCGGCGGGGCCGGCCAGGGCCGGGGGTGGCTCCGGAGGTGAGGGCCTGCTCCGGGCCGCGCTGAGCGCCGTGGCCCCCGGCACCCAGCTGCGGGACGGCCTGGAGCGCATCCTCCGAGGGAACACGGGCGGCCTGATCGTCCTCGGCGTCGACCGCACGGTGGAGTCGCTGTGCACGGGCGGCTTCGTGCTGGACGTCGAGTTCACGGCGACGCGGCTGCGCGAGCTGTGCAAGCTGGACGGCGCGGTCATCGTGGACCGGGACATCTCCCGGATCGTGCGGGCCGGCGTGCAGCTGGTGCCCGACCCGAGCATCCCCACCGAGGAGACCGGCACCCGGCACCGCACCGCCCAGCGGGTCTCCATCCAGACGGGCTTCCCCGTGGTCTCGGTCAGCCAGTCGATGCGCCTGGTCGCGCTCTACGTGGACGGCCAGCGGCGGGTCCTCGAGGACTCGGGCGCGATCCTGTCCCGCGCCAACCAGGCGCTGGCCACCCTGGAGCGGTACAAGCTGCGGCTCGACGAGGTCACCGGCACGCTGTCCGCGCTCGAGATCGAGGACCTGGTGACCGTGCGGGACGTGGCGGCGGTCGCGCAGCGCCTGGAGATGGTGCGCAGGATCGCCGCTGAGATCGCCGAGTACGTCGTTGAACTCGGCACGGACGGCCGGCTGTTGTCGCTCCAGTTGGACGAGCTGATCGCCGGCGTCGAGCCCGAGCGGCAGCTGATCGTCCGGGACTACATCCCGGACGCCGCCGGCAAGCGCTCCCGCCGGGTCGCGGCCGCGCTCGCCGACCTGGACGCGCTCGGCCACGTCGAGCTGCTCGAACTGCCCACGGTCGCCCGCGCGTTGGGCTACGGCGCCTCCCCCGAGGCACTGGACACCACGGTCTCGCCGCGCGGCTTCCGGCTGCTGGCCAAGGTGCCGAGGCTGCCGGGCCTGGTCATCGACCGCCTCGTCGACCACTTCGGCGGCCTGCAGAAGCTGCTCGCCGCCAGCGTGGACGACCTCCAGGCGGTGGACGGCGTCGGCGAGACCCGCGCCCGCTCGGTCCGCGAGGGCCTCTCCCGGCTGGCCGAGTCCTCCATCCTCGAGCGGTACGTCTGACGCTCCGCCGGACGAGTGCCGCTGGTCCCAGGCGATCGCGTGGCTCGCGGTGCCGCCCGCCGGCACGGCCGTCGGCACGGAGCCGGCGCCCTCCGGGCAGTGCGCCGAGGACCACACCAGGTTGTCCTCGGCGTCCGAGAGGGTGAGCGTCAACCGGTCGAGCCCGAAGTCCAGCGCGCAGGCCGCGCCCGAGGCGTTCTGCGCGGTCAGCCGCAACTCCGGCTCGTCGTCCGGGCCGTACGCGTTGGCCACGCTGCGCAGCGAGAGCGTGACCTCGCCCGGGCCGCAGGCCGGCAGCCCCGCCGGGTCGGGCGCCGCGCCGCCGCCGCTCCCGCCCGCGTCCGTCTGCTGCCCGCCGCCACCGTCGGCAGCCCCCGCGTCCTCGCCCGAGCCGTCGCCGTCACCGCCATCGGCGGCCGCCGAGCCGTCCTCCTCGTCGGCCGTTGACTCCTCACGGCCGCCCGGGCGTTCGTCGATCAGCGACTCCGAGGGCTGCGGCGATCCCGGCGTGATGGTCTCGGCGGGACCGCCGTCGCCGTCGTTGCCCGCGTTGTCCGTGCCATCACCCCCGCCCCCGCCACCGCCGCGCAGCGCCCAGAACACGAGCAGCGCCACCAGCGCGAGCAGCAGCACAACGGCCCTGCGACGCCAGTAGATGGAGGAGGGCAACGGCCCGACCGGAGTACGCAGAGATCCCACGCGGAAACCTTACGAGACTTCGGTCACTCTCTCGCGCCCCACCCTTCGCACTACGCGGGTCAACACGCGCGCGCGGTCCGCTTTGTGCCGTGCCCGCGACATGCCAGGATCGCCTTGCCATGACTGCGACGACTGCGACCACAGCCACCGACACGAGCACCGCCACCGGCGCGCCGACGCCAGCCGACGACCACACCGCCCTCCACTCCCGCGTCATCGAGTGGTTCGGCAAGCATGCCCGCGACCTGCCCTGGCGTCGGCCCGAGGCCGGCGCCTGGGGCGTGATGGTCAGCGAGTTCATGCTCCAACAGACGCCGGTCAACCGCGTCCTGCCGGTATACGAGGAGTGGCTCAGGCGCTGGCCGCGCCCCGCCGACCTGGCCGCCGATGCGCCCGGCGAGGCGGTGCGCGCCTGGGGCCGCCTGGGCTACCCGCGCCGGGCGCTCCGCCTGCACAGCGCGGCCGCCGCCATAGCGGAACGGCACGGCGGCGAGGTCCCGACCGACCACCACCAGTTGCTCGCGCTCCCCGGCGTCGGCGAGTACACGGCGGCCGCGGTGGCGTCGTTCGCCTACGGGCAGCGGCACGCGGTGCTGGACACCAACGTGCGGCGGGTGTTCGCCCGCGCGGTGACGGGCACCCAGTTCCCGCCCAACGCCACCACCGCCGCCGAGCGCAAGCTGGCCCGGATGCTGCTCCCCGAGGAGCCGGCGACCGCCGCCGGTTGGGCGGCGGCCACCATGGAGCTCGGCGCGCTGCTGTGCACGGCGCGCACGCCGGGGTGCGAGCGCTGCCCGATCGCCGACCTGTGCGCCTGGCGTCGCGCGGGATCGCCGCCCCACGAGGGCCCTGCCCGCCGCGGCCAGACCTACGCCGGAACCGACCGCCAGGTGCGCGGCAAGCTGCTCGCCGTGCTGCGCGAGGCCGTGGCGCCGGTGCCGCAGTCGGTGCTCGACCGCGTCTGGCACGACCCCGAGCAGCGGGCCCGCGCCCTGTCGGGCCTGCTCACGGACGGCCTGGCCGAGCGCCTGCCGGACGGTCGCTACCGCCTCCCGGGCGCGCGTTGAGCGTCGGCCGGTCCCCGTCCGGCGCCAGCGGCGGCACCACCGTCCTCGCGTCGACCCCGGCGAACCACAGTCCGATCAGATAGGCCGCCGTCGCCTCCAGGAGTCCCGCCCGGTCGAGCCCACCGCCCGGGACGGGCACGCACCCCAGGTTCGCGACCAGCCGCCCCACCGTCTCCGCCGCCGCCTGGTCGTCCCCGCAGACCGGCACCCCGAGCGGCACCGGGCCCGGGGCCTGCCGCCAGAACTCGCTGCTGGCCAGGTTGAACGCCTTCACCACCCGGGCCCCGGGCGCGGCGGCCGCGATCCGCTCCGCCATGGCGGGACCGCCGGCCGTGGCCAACGCGACCCTGCCCGGCACCAGCGGATTGGTGCAGTCGATCACCACCTTCCCGTCCAACGGCCCCGCCTCCTCCACCACCTCGACCGCGACCTGACTCGGCACGGCCACCAGCACCACGTCCCCGAACGCCGCCGCCTCCCGGAGCGCGCCACGCC
>NZ_SMKC01000378.1 GCF_004348315.1 Streptomyces sp. 8K308
GCCCTCCCCTGGCGCGGTGAAGGCCCTGCTCACGGTGATGTCCGTGCCGAGGCCGTAGAGCGAGCGCAGCACCTCGTCCTGGGCGCGTTGCATGCCGGCCGAGACGGCGTTGACGACGATGACGAGCGCGATGCCCAGCGCCAGGCCGGCGGCGACGACGAGTTGGGTTCTTCGGCGTCTGCGCAGCTCGCGGCGGAGGTAGGTGAGGATCATGGGCGGGACGGTAGGGCGGCGGCGTGAGCGGATCCTGAGCGCGTCATGAGAGCGGGATGAGAAAGCCGCCGCGCGATCTCACAGGCCTTCTCTCAGGCCGACGCACGCCGCGAACGAGCGTGGCCGGCCGACTGCACGCCCTTCGACCGGTACGAGATCAGGTGTCTGACGCCCGTCACCGATGGTGCCGCTGCGCGACGAGTTGGCGCGGCGGAAGGAGCGGTCCCTGGAGTCCTACGCCCTCGACGCGTTCTACGGCTCGGGCACCGCCGCCGATACACGGTCAGCGGCTGATCAGCAGCAGCGCCAGCGGCGCCGCCACGGCGATCAGCCATCCGGCGCGGCGCAGCTTGGCCCGCGCGGCGGCTAATCCCCCGTCGTCGGTCGGCTGTTGGTGTAGATCGGACCAGAGCATACGTCCAGGGTGACAGCCCGGGCCCGCCCGGCGCCTAAGTATCCGTACTCAGATCCGGGGTTCAGGCAGGCCAGAAACTGGTCCGCCACGCGCCGGGCCCGGGGGCCGGCGGGCGGCGCGGGACGGTGCGGGCCGGGTGCGACCAGGCCGAGGCCGACGGTGGCCCCGGCTCCGCGTCCGCCTCGGCGGACGCCGCGGCCGCGGCGACCCGCGCCCGCATCACCGTCACCGCGGCCGCCAGCTCCTCGGGTGTCGGGTTGCCCCGCACCACCCTGATCCGCTCGGGACCGCGCTCCGGCACCTCGCTCATCGCCTCACCTCTCACAACGGGATGTTGCCGTGCTTCTTGGGCGGCAGCTGGGCCCGCTTGGTGCGCAGCGCCCGCAGCCCTCGGACGACGTGCCGGCGGGTCTCGGACGGCTCGATCACGGCGTCCACGTAGCCGCGTTCGGCCGCCGCGTACGGGTTGAGCAGCGCCGCCTCGTACTCGGCGGTGAGCCTGGCCCTGGTCTCCTCGCGCTCCTCGTCCGACTCAAGCCCTGCCAGCGTGCGCCGGTGCAGGATGTTGACGGCGCCCTGGGCGCCCATCACGGCGATCTGGGCGGTGGGCCAGGCCAGGTTGAGGTCGGCGCCCAGGTGCTTGGAGCCCATCACGTCGTAGGCGCCGCCGAACGCCTTGCGGGTGATCACGGTGACCAGCGGCACGGTGGCCTCGGCGTAGGCGTAGATCAGCTTGGCGCCGCGCCTGATGATGCCGTTGTACTCCTGGTCGGTGCCGGGCAGGAAGCCGGGCACGTCGACGAAGGTCAGCACCGGCAGGTTGAACGCGTCGCAGGTGCGCACGAAGCGCGCGGCCTTCTCGGAGGCGTTGATGTCGAGGCAACCGGCGAACTGCAGCGGCTGGTTGGCGACGATGCCGACCGGGGCGCCCTCCACCCGGCCGAAGCCGGTGATGACGTTGGGCGCGAACATCGCCTGGGTCTCGAGGAACTCCCCGTCGTCCAGGACGTGTTCGATTGCCTGGTGCATGTCGTAGGGCTGGTTGTCGGAGTCCGGGATCAGCGCGTCGAGCTCGCGGTCCTCGTCGCTGACGGCCAACTCCTCGTCGGTGTAGCGCTGTTCGTAGACGGGCGGCTCGGAGAGGTTGTTGGAAGGCAGGTAGGAGAGCAGCGCCTTCACGTACTCGATGGCGTCCTTCTCGTCCCCGGCCATGTGGTGCGCGACGCCGGAGCGCGTGTTGTGGGTGCGGGCGCCGCCCAGGTCCTCGAAGCCGACGTCCTCGCCGGTGACCGTCCTGATCACGTCAGGCCCGGTGATGAACATGTGCGAGGTCCTGTCGACCATCACGGTGAAGTCGGTGATGGCGGGGGAGTAGACGGCGCCACCGGCGCAGGGGCCGACGATCAGAGAGATCTGCGGCACCACGCCTGAGGCGTGCACGTTGCGCCGGAAGATCTCCGCGAAGAGGCCGAGCGCCACCACCCCCTCCTGGATGCGGGCGCCGCCGCCGTCGTTGATGCCGACAATCGGGCAACCGGTGCGCAGCGCGAAGTCCATCACCTTGACGATCTTCTCGCCGTACACCTCGCCGAGCGAGCCGCCGAAGACGGTGAAGTCCTGCGAGTAGACGCAGATCTGCCGGCCGTCCACCGTGCCGTAGCCGGTGACCACGCCGTCGCCGTAGGGGCGGTTGTGCTCGATGCCGAAGTTGGTCGAGCGGTGCCTCGCGAACTCGTCGAGCTCGACGAACGAACCCTCGTCAAGCAGGAATTCGATCCGCTCCCGGGCCGTCAACTTGCCCTTGGCGTGCTGCTTCTCCACCGCGCGCGCCGAGCCGGCGTTGACGGCTTCCGCCGCCCGGCGCCTGAGGTCGGCGATCTTTCCGGCCGTGGTCTGGATGTCCTCGGGCACCGGCATGGCTCCTCGTCCTCGGATGGCTACCGATCCGTAGGGTAACGGCGGCCCGGCGCGCCGTGCGGGCGCCTCCCTGGCAGCCGCCCTCCGAACGGTCCGCTCCCTTAGATTTGTCCGCATGACTCCCCAGCCCAGCCGCTGGTCCGACCTGGACCGGCCGCCGTTGCGCGTCTCCCCGCTGCGCTCCGCCCTGATCTGGCCGGACGGCGTGTGGACCAGGATCGACGTGACCGAGAGCACGGGATCGACCAATGCCGACCTCGCCGCGGCGGCGAGCGCCGGCCGGGCGCGGCCCGGCACCGTGCTGATCGCCGAGGAGCAGACGCGGGGCCGTGGCCGGCTCGGCCGCGGCTGGAGCGCACCGGCGCGATCCGGCCTGTTCTTCTCGGTGCTGCTCGACCCGGAGCGTGCCGGGGTGCCCGCGCACCGGCTGACCTGGCTGCCGCTGCTCGCCGGGGTGGCGGCGGCGACCGCGCTGTCCCGGGTCGGCGGCGTGGACACGGCGTTGAAGTGGCCCAACGACCTGCTCGTGTCGGTGGGCGGCGAGGAACGCAAGGTGGGCGGGATCCTCGCCGAGCGGGTCGTCGGCGACGACGGGGCCGTGGTGCTCGGCCTCGGGCTCAACGTCTCGCTGCGCGCCGACGAACTGCCGGTGCCGACCGCCGGCTCGCTGCTGCTGGCGAACGCCGTCACCACCGACCGGGACCCGCTGCTGCGCGCGGTGCTGCGCTCGCTCGCCGACTGGTACCGGCGGTGGGTGGAGGCCGCGGGCGATCCGGCGGTCAGCGGCCTGGACGCCGCCTACGCGGCCGGCTGCGCGACGCTGGGCCGCACGGTGCGCGCCGAGCTGCCTGGCGGCGGCGAGCTGCGCGGTGAGGCGGTGGCGCTGGACGGCGACGGCCGGCTCGTCATCGAGGCGGCCGGATCTCGCCAGCCGGTGGCGGCCGCTGACATCATCCATCTCCGTGCGACGTGACATAGGGCACACCTGCCGTAGGGTTGGGGCCGTGAGAACGCGCGAAGGGCTCGACAGGCGCGGTGCGGGCGAGGGCGGTGACCGTGTCCGAGGCTGATCCGGGCAGGTCCGAGACCACCGTCACCGGCGGTGACCCGGCGGAGGACGAGGCCCAGAACGTCGCGCTGCGCGTGGAGGCGCTGATCATCGGCGCCGAGCGGCGGTACACCCCGTTCCAGGCGGCCAGGGCGGCCGGGGTTCCGCTGGACCTGGCGTCCAGGTTCTGGCGCGCGATGGGCTTCCCCGACGTGGGCCAGGCGCGGGCACTGACCGAGGCCGACGTGCTGGCGTTGCGGCGCCTCGCGGGCCTCGTCGAGGCCGGGCTGCTGAGCGAGTCGATGGCGGTTCAGGTGGCCAGGTCCACCGGGCAGACCACGGCCCGGCTCGCGGACTGGCAGATCGACTCCTTCCTCGAGCGGCTCACCGAGCCGCCGGAGCCCGGCATGACCAGGACGGACGTGGCCTATCCGCTGGTCGAGCTGCTGCTGCCGGAGCTCCAGGAGTTCCTGGTGTACGTGTGGCGTCGGCAGCTGGCGGCGGCCACCGGCCGGGTGGTGCAGGCCCAGGACGACACGGAGATGGTGGACCGCAGGCTGGCGATCGGCTTCGCCGACCTGGTGGGCTTCACCCGGTTGACCAGGCGTCTCGAGGAGGAGCAGCTCGGCGAGCTGGTGGAGGCGTTCGAGACCACGGCGGCCGACCAGATCGCGGCCCAGGGCGGGCGGCTCATCAAGACCCTCGGCGACGAGGTGCTGTTCGCGGCCGACGACCCGGGCGTGGCGGCCGACATCGGGCTGCGGCTCGTGGAGACGCTCGGCGACGACCCGATGATGCCCGAGCTGCGGGTCGGCATCGCGTTCGGCACCGTGACGACGCGGATGGGTGACGTCTTCGGCAACACGGTGAACCTGGCGAGCCGGCTGACGTCGATAGCGCCCAAGGACATGGTCCTGGTGGACGGCGTGATGCGCGAGGAGCTGACGGCGGCCGGCCTCGCCCCGCACTCGGAGAAGGCCGCCGACTCGGCCGACGGCCGCGCGGCCGGCTACCGCTTCGCCCTCCAGCCCCTCTACCAGCGCCCGGTGCGCGGGCTCGGCATCATCGAGCCCTGGCTGCTGAGCCGCCGGGGCGAGACCGGCTGACGCGCGTCGAGCGGGGGCTGATAATGCCGGCCATGAGCGAGCTGAGCGAGCGAACGGTGACCCAGCGGTATGGCGAGTGGGTGTCGGTGCGGATCGACGAGGCGGCCCACGTCGGGGAGTTGGTGCTGGACCGGGCGGCGGCGATGAACGCGCTCTCCACCGAGCTGGCGTGGCGGCTGACGGCGGCCTGCGCCGACCTGTCGAGTGACCGGCGGGTGCGGGCCGTGGTGCTGACGTCGACGCACGACCGGGCGTTCTGCGTCGGCGCCGACCTCAAGGAGCGCAACGGCCTGTCGGACGCGGAGTTCGGCCGGCACCGCACGGTGCTGCGCGGGGCGTTCACGGCCGTGCTCGACCTGTCGGTGCCGGCGATCGCGGCGGTGCGCGGCTTCGCGCTCGGCGGCGGCTTCGAGCTGGCGCTCTCCTGCGACCTGATCGTGGCCGACCCGACGGCCGTGGTCGGCCTGCCCGAGGTGACCGTGGGCGTCATCCCCGGCGGCGGCGGCACCCAGCTGCTGCCGCGCCGGGTGGGCGCGGCCAGGGCGGCGGAGCTGATCTTCACCGGGCGGCGCGTGCCGGCCGCCGAGGCGCGGGAGCTCGGCCTGGTCGACGCGCTGACCGAGGACGGCCGGGCCAGGGACGAGGCGCTGGCCCTGGCCCGCACCATCGCGGCCAACTCCCCGGTGGGGCTGCGGGCCGCCAAGCGGGCGCTGCGCACCGGCTTCGGCCTCGACCTGCGGTCCGGGCTCGAGGTGGAGGACGCGGCGTGGCGCACGGTCGCGTTCTCGCTTGACCGCAAGGAGGGGGTGGCCGCGTTCAACGAGAAGCGCACCCCTGACTGGCCAGGCGAGTGAAGGGCTAGCGTAACGACCCGAAGCGGGGCGTACGCCCATAGCCTGGGCTTATGGGTGAGGACAGCCGGCTGCGTGCCGTGGTAGAGCTGGCGCAGCGGATGGCCGCCGCGCAGGCGCTGCCCGAGGTCGCGCACGCCGCCGCCGAGGGCGCGCGGCGGGCGTTGGGTGGTGCCTTCGCCGCGCTGTCGGTCTGGGAGCGTGAGCGCGGCCGGCTGCGGGTGCTGGTCAACACGGGGGAGCTGGCGCCCGGCGAGGAGCCCTACCCGGAGGACGAGTCGTATCCGGTGCACGACTTCCCCGAGATCACCGAGTTCCTGCACGAGCGGTGGACGCGCGGCGCCGAGCCGCGGGCCTGGGTGGAGACGGCGGCCGGGCCGCGCGGCAGCCGGCGGGTGGCGGTGCTGCGGCGGCGCGGCCGCGGCTGCTGCGTGGTGGCGCCGATCGTGCTGCACGGGCGGGCGTGGGGGGAGCTGTACGTGGCGCGCGGCTCTGGCGTGGCGTCCTTCGAGCGGGAGGACGCGGACTTCGCCTCGGTGCTGGCGTCCGTGGTGGCGGCCGGCCTCGTGCAGTACGAGCGGCTCGCCGAGGCGCGGCGGCTGGCGTTCACCGACCCGCTGACCGGCCTCGCCAACCGCAGGGCGGTGGAGATACGCCTGGACGAGGCGTTGGAGCGGCACCGGGCGACCGGCGAGGTGGTGAGCCTGGTGGTCTGCGACGTGAACGGTCTGAAGAAGGTCAACGACACCTTCGGGCACGCCACTGGGGACCGGCTGCTCGAGCGGTTCGGCTCGGTGCTCTCGCGGTGCGGCGCCGCCGTGCCGGGTGCGCTGGCGGCCAGGCTCGGCGGGGACGAGTTCTGTCTGCTCGCGGTGGGGGCCGACGCGGAGACGGTGGAGCGGGCGGCGGGGGAGGTGTGCCGG
>NZ_SMKC01000379.1 GCF_004348315.1 Streptomyces sp. 8K308
CTCCCCCACCAGCGCGCCGCCGCCCGAGGCGCCCGAGGCGCCGCCGGTCCGGCGGATACCGCTCGCCGTCTCCGCGCTGCTCGGCGCCGGCCTCAGCGCCTACGTGTTCGCCGCGCACGGCGCCAGGCCGGGCGTCCTGCTGCTGCTCGGGCTCGGGCTCGGCTTCGCCCTCTTCCACTCCCGGTTCGGCTTCACCTCGGCCTGGCGGCAGCTCGTCGCGGTCGGCAACGGCACGGGGCTGCGCGCCCACGCCCTGCTGCTCGGCACGACCGCGACCCTGTTCGCGCTGATCATCGGCACCGGAACCGGACTGTTCGGCTCCCAGCCCGCGCCGTCCGCCGGGCCGCTCGGCGTGGGCCTGCTGCTCGGCGCGTTCGTCTTCGCCATCGGCATGCAGCTCGGCGGCGCCTGCACGTCCGGCACGCTGTTCGCCGTGGGCTCAGGGCAGTCCTCGATCCTGCTCACCCTGGGCGGTTTCATCGCCGGCTCGACCATCGCGGCCTGGCAGTTCGACCTCTGGCACGACCTGCCGGCCCTCGACCCCGACCTGCTCTCCGACCACGTCGGCTGGTTCGGCTCCTGGGCGGTGACGATCGCGGCGCTCGCGGGGATCGTGGCGGTCTCCCGGGCCGTCCAGCGTCGCCGCACCCCGCCGCCGACCGGCGCCGTCCCCTCCAGCCGCGGCGGCCTCGCGGCCCGCGCGCTGCGTGGCTCCTGGCCGCTGGCCGCCGGCGCCCTCGTGTTCGCCGTGCTGGGCGCCGGTGTCCTGCTGGTCTCCGGCGCGTGGGGTGTGCCCAGCGCGTTCGCGCTGTGGGGCAGCGAGGCGCTGGGCGTCGTCGGCGCCCGGCCGGAGGGCTGGACCTTCTGGCAGCAGCCGGGCAACGCCGACATGCTGGCCGGCCCCGTCCTCGCCGACAGGAACAGCCTCACCGACATCGGCATCATGATCGGCGCCGCCGTCGCCGCCTCCCTCAGCGGCGCCTGGGCCCTGCACCGGAACGTCCCCTGGCGCACCGCGGTCGCCGCCGTACTCGGGGGGATTCTGATGGGCATCGGCGCCCGCCTGGCCGTCGGCCGCAACATCGGAGCCTACCTCGCCGGCATCGCCTCCGGCAGCCTCCACGGCTGGATCTGGGGCGCCACCGCCCTGCTCGGGACCTGGGCCGGCCTCCGGCTGCGGCCGCTGTTCGGCCTGGCCAACCCCAGGCCGACCGACGGCATCTGCTGAGCCTCGCCCCCGGCGGCTCGCGCCCGCACCGGATCGGTAGCCTCGCGGTCATGGCGGATTGGGAGCTTCGGCCGGCTTCGGCGGCCGACGTCGAGGCGGTGGCCGAGCTGCGGGCCGTGGTGATGCGGCCGGACCTGGAGCGGGTCGGCCGGTACGACGAGCGGCGGGTCAGGCAGCGGCTGCGGGACGGGTTCACGCCGGCACACACCTGGGTGATCGAGGTGGGCGGCGCCTTCGCCGGCTGCGTGGCGCTGCGCCCGGCCGAGGACGCCCACTGGCTCGAGCACTTCTACCTGGACCCGCGCTGGCAGGGCGCCGGCATCGGCACGGCCGTGCTGGGTGAGCTGCTCGAACGGTGCGACCGCGACGGCGACCTGGTCCGGCTGAACGTGCTGCAGGGCAGTCCGGCGCGCCGGCTGTACGAGCGGCTCGGGTTCACCCTCGAGACCGAGGACCCGGTGGACGTGTTCATGGTGCGCGAGCCGAACTCAGCCCGGTATGTCCGAGAAAAGGCGACATGACCGCCCGACGGCAGGGCACACGAACCAGAGGACCGCGGCCCAACCCACCGGCACACCGACCGGAGGAGGAAGGACCCATGCGACTCATCTGGACCCTGCTCGCCATCGTGACCGGCGTGCTGTGCGCCCTGTTCGTCCACAGCGCCGTCGTCGACCTCTTCGACACCGAGATGCTGGCCGCCACGGTCGGGGCGCTGCTCGCCGCGCTCAGCGGCGCCGTGGCGCGCTCATCCTGGCACCGCGGCAGCCCGATCACGGCCGGCCGGCACTGAGCAGCCGCCCCCGAACGCACGAGGGGCCCCTCCTGTCAGGAGGGGGCCCCTCGCCCTCGGAGAGCCGCCGGCGCGCGGGCGGACGCTCGGCGGCTACCGGTTCCGCTGGTTCCGCTGGTTCCGCTGGTTCCGCAGGGAGTCACGGACACCCTTGGCCTTCTCGCGCGCGCTCCCGGCTGCGCCCCGCAGGCCACCCCTGACCTGATCAGCCCTGCCCGCGGTCCGCCTGCGGTCGTCGCCGGTGATCCGGCCCAGCATCTCCTTGGCCTTGCCCTTGGCCCTGTCCATCGCGCCGCCGTTCATGTCGACTCCATTCGTACGGACGTGCCACTTTCGTCACGGTAGCCGGCGGACGAGCCGTCGGCATCCGGAGCGGCGCGGACCGCCGACCGATCGCCGCATTCGACATTTCGAACATGGTTGCCATCTCGCAGGCCGCCGCTAGCTTGATTTGTCATGATCACACCTCAATGAGGAGGCGTCCGGTGGCAACCTGCGGGATCACGCGCCGCGCGGTGTTGGCCACGTCGGCAGGGGGCCCGGCGGCGATGGGGGCCGCGGCGTTCGCGGGCACCGCGCAGGCGGCGGCGAGTTCGGCCGCCGCACCGCCGAACGGGACGGTACGGGTGTTCTGGCTCAGGCCCAGGGACGTGGCGAACGACCAGCGCTATCCCGACGGCATCGCCAACGTGATGCGGGAGGCGCAGCGCTACTACCGGCAGGAGCTCGGCGTGACCTTCACACTGAACAACCCGGTTGTGGAGGTGGACGGGCGAACACGAACGGGCCTGGTACGAGACGACGCCGAACGGCGGCGAGGAGTACTGGTGGGTGGTGTTCAACATGCAGCGGGAGCTGATGACCCGCTTCGGTCTCGGCGCCCCGGACTCGCGCTGGCTGTGCGTCGGCGAGATCAGCGCCGAGATCCCGGGGGTCTCCGGTGGCGGCGGGGGCAGCGGCTGGGTGATCCTGAGCGGCCACGACGCCGACGGCGCGGCGGGCGTCGGCGGTGACATGAACCGGTGGTACGGCGGCATGGTGCACGAGCTCGGCCACGCCCTCGGGCTGCCCGACTCGTCGTTCACCGACGGCACACCCATGTTGGCGTCCTTCTACCAGTAGCCCGACTGCCACTCAACCAGGCGCAGAAGAGCGGGATCCTGAACGGCCGGTACGGCGGTTTCCTCTCCTGAGCCGCCGGCCGGAGATCGCCGGCGGCCGGCGCGGTCACGCGGCCGGATACGCCAGGAAGAGCAGCGCGGCGAGCACGCCGCCGGCGATCGGGCCGACGACGGGGACCCAGGAGTAGCCCCACTGCGCGGTGCCCTTGCCCCTTATGGGCATCAGGAACGCGTAGGCGACGCGGGGCCCCAGGTCGCGGGCGGGGTTGATGGCGTAGCCCGTGGGGCCGCCGAGCGACGCGCCGATCACGAGCACGACGAAGGCCACTCCGGCGTATCCGAGCGCGGAGTTGCCGAAGTTCTGAACACCTTCCTCGGTCGTCCGGAAGACGGGCGAGAACAGCACGAACGCCACGAGCACGAAGGTGCCGACGGCCTCGGTGACCACGTTCCAGAACCTGTCGGCTATCTGCGGCGCGGTGGCGAAGATCCCGAGGGTGCCGCCTGGCTCCGGGTGGTCGTCGAACCGCAGCTTGTAGGCGGCCCGGCAGAGCAACGCGCCGAGGACGCCGCCGAGGAGTTGGGCGACCAGGTAGACGGGGACGTCCGCCCACTCCGTCCGGTCCGCGACGGCCAGGCTGATCGTGATGGCCGGGTTGAGATGGGCGCCGCTCGGCGCGGCGACGCTCGCGCCCGCGAAGACGGCGAAAACCCACTCGATGTTGATGAAGAGGGGGCCGCCGGCGTTGCCGTTGGTCTTCCGCAACACATGGTTCGCGACGACGCCGGTGCCCAGAAGTATCAACACCGTTGCGCCAAGCAGCTCCCACAGGAAGATCGAGCCCGCGCCCAGGCGTTACCCCCGAACCCTTGCGGCTCTTGGCCGGTTGCCGTGGCGAATTTTCGCGACCCTACTTCATGGTCGACGATCGTTCCAGACCACGCGTCGAGGGTTTCGCCGGCCGCTCCCCGCGGCGTCAGCGCCCGCCGTCCCCGTGCAGCGAGCGCCAGAACTCCCCGAAGCTCGCCGGGTCCTCGCGGATCCGCTCGGACAGCCGCCGCACGAAGTCCTGCTCCGCCTCGACCAGGGCGAGCGCGTACTCGTGCTCGATCAGGAAGAGGCGGTCCACTCCGCGGTCGGGCGCCGCGTCCAGCCGGCCCCTGATCTCCGCGCCGCGCCCGGCCAGCGCGCGTCCGCGCTCCACGAGCAGGTCCACGACCTCGTCGGGGGCCAGCACCACCAGGAGCGCCAGCGCCGACTGGAACCTGGGGTACTCCTTGACCGGGGTCGAGACCAGCTCCCGCATCCGCTCGCCAAGCTCGGCGCGGCCGGCTTCGGTGAGCTCGTAGGTGGTGCGCTCGGGGCGACGGCCCTCCCTAGTGGTCTCGCCCGGGACCACGTAGCCGTCCCGCTCCAGCTGCTCGACGACCATGTAGAGCGAGCTGCCGCGGTACTTGACGCTCTCCTGGAGGTTGCGGTCCTTCAGGAGCCGCCCGATCTCGTAGGGGTGCATCGGCCGCTGAACCAGGAACGCCAGCACGGCGAGCGCGAGCGGGTTGCTGACCTTCCGGCGTTCCTGCGGCAACGGACCTCCTCGATCGGTCGGGGTCCGATTGAACCACCTGGCCGGGCCCGGGCCCGGCGGCGGCCCGGGCCCGGCCGTCGTCACTCGCCGGGCAGCGTCAGGCCGAAGCGGGTGGCCCGGACCTCGACGTCCACGGTGAGCAGCACCTCGCCCGCCAGGTCGATGCCCTTGCCGACGCCCCGGGAGACGAGGGTGTCCCCGGCCAGCTCCGCCTCGTGCAGGGCTCGGACCTCCCCCTGGTAGGAGTGCGGCCGTCCGTACAGGTCGACCGGCAGGACCTGCCAGAGGCCGAACGTCACCCGGGTGTCGCCGCGGTCCGCCCAGCGACCGACGGCCACGTGGAAGCCGTCGGTGAAGGCGGTGAACATGCCCCCGGGGTAGAAGCCGAGCAGCGTCTGCTCGACCTCGCCGTCGGATCGGCTGACCGTGCCGCGCCAGGTGCCGATCACCGGGTGGGTGAAGAGGCGCGGCAGCCGGTCCCGGTCGTGGCCCGTGGCGGCCGGCTCCGGCTCGGCGCCCCGGGCCGGCTCAGCGCCGAGGGCGCCGGCGCCGCCGACCGCGGCCAGGGTCGCGGCGGTCGCGCCGGCCCGGCCGAGCAGCCGGCGCCTGTCGAGTGCCTCGTCTTTCATGGTTCGGTGTCCGTTCGTCCGTTCTTCTGTCGGGTGTCTCGGAGGGGGCTCGCGGCCGGCCCAGCTCAGCCGGCGGTCCTGGGCACCGGGGCGCGGGCCGCGCGCCGGGCCGCCAGGGCGCGCCGGCCCCGCCTGGTTCGGCCGCCCGGCTTGTAGAGGGAGAGCAGCATGGCGAGCAGCAGTTGGAGGAAGGCGAAGCCGAACCCGGCGGCCACGGTGGTCGGCGAGCCGCCGAGCTGGTCGACCGTGCCGCCGGTCGCCGCGAGCCGTTCGGCTTCCCTGGCGGTCGCCTCGAGCGTGTCGTGCACCCAGCCGAACGCCAGGAACAGTACCGCCAGGGAGATGACGAGCTTGGCCGCCACCCAGTAATGGCGCAGCACGCCCCACTGCGTGGTGACGCCGACGGCGATGCCCGACAGGGTGGCGGTGAAGTTGAGCCAGCCGAGCAGCGTGACGTCGAACGTCTCCATCAGGTGGTAGGAGGCGGCGACGGTGTCGATGTCGTCACCGGCCAGGGCCGTGACGCCGACCGCCGACATCATCAGGGCCACCCCGATCCAGCAGGCCGAGGAGATCACGTGCACCACCAGCAGGGCCTTCCTCGGCCGGCCGGTGAGCTGCCCGGTTAGCGAGGCCAGCACCGGCGCGGTGGCGTAGAGCCCGGCCAGGGCCAGCAGTTCGGTGACGACGAACGCCTGGGCCGTGGTGAGCAGGAACAGCGCCCAGCCGAGGAGGAGCACGGTCCGCCGGGCCGGGCGGGCCCTGGTCGTCAGCAGCAGGGCGATGCCGCTGGCCAGCGCGGAGCAGGCGAGCCACACGGGGGTGCGTGCCTCGGGGAAGCGCAGCGCGCCGGGCACCGACGGCGGCAGCAGGGCGAGGGCGAGGGCCAGGACTGCGTAGCAGCACAGGGTGACGAGCGCGCCCCTGCTGCCCATCGTGGGCCACCGCCTGGTGGCGGAGGCGTGGTCGGTCATCGGTGGTCCTCTCCCTAGGATTCGACTCGTCAGTACAGCCGATGCCGAATAGCCGATATCGGCTATTCGAGGGTGACGCCCCACCGCGGCGCCCCGCCATCGGGGATGTCCCTGACCCACCCCTGAAC
>NZ_SMKC01000037.1 GCF_004348315.1 Streptomyces sp. 8K308
CCGGCGTTTCGACGCACAGCCGCAGCCTGGGGCTGAGCGGTCGCGCGTCGTCGACGAGGCCGAGCACGGCCACGGCCGCGGCGGCGCCGAGGAGGACCCCCAACGCCGGGTCGAGCAGGCCGCCGGCGAGCGCGGTGCCGGCACCCATGGTGAGCGTGGCCACGGCGACCGCGACGCCGCCGAGGTACGGCGTCGGCGCGGCGTGCGCCTTCTGGACGCCGGGCCGGTCGGTCAGGTCGTGGCGGAGAGCGAGGCGCCGCAGCGGCTCCGTCAGCAGCACCACGATCATCAGTGCGGCGCCGGCGGCAACCGCGGCGAGCGAGGGGTTCATCTGCTGTCCTCCGCGACCGGCGCCGAGGGAGCGGCCGGCCTTCGCCGACCCGGGACTCCCGGCGCGTCCGCCGGTTCGGTGCCGTCCTGCTGCTCACGGGCCTCAGCGATGGCGGCCGCCATCACCTCGGCGAGGGAGTGCTGGGGCCGCCATCCGGTCAGCTCGCGCAACTTCGTGGTGTCGGGCAGTCTGCGTTCCATGTCCTCGAAGCCCGGGCCATACGCCTCGTCGTAGGACAGCTGTCGTACCGTCGACGCGCTCCCAGCCTGGGCGATCATCCGTTCGGCGAGCTCACCGACGGAGATTTCCTCCTCACCCCCGATGTTGAACGTCTCCCCGTCCGCGGCCGGGTTGTCCAGCAGGAGCAGCAACGCCGCCACCGCGTCGGCCACGTGGAGGAAGCAGCGCCGCTGGCGGCCGGCCCCGTGGACGGTCAGGGGGGACCCGGCGACCGCCTGGCGGGCGAAACGCGGGACGACCATGCCGTAGGCCGGGCTCTGCCGAGGGCCGACGACGTTGAAGAACCGGACGATGGTGGTCTTCAGACCCCGCTCACGGTGGTAGAGGTTGGCCAGCACCTCGTCCACGGCCTTCGCGGTGCTGTACGACCACCGGGCAACCGACGGGCTGCCAAGGATGCGATCGGCCATCTCACCGAGCGCGCCATGTGAATTCTTGCCGTAGATCTCCGACGTGCTCGCCAGCAGGACTCCGCAGCCGTGGCGATGCGCCGCGTCGATGACGGTCTCGGTGCCTCGGATGTTCGTGATGAACGACGTCAGCGGCTGTTCGATGATCAGTTTGACCCCGACGGCTGCGGCGAGGTGCACCACGGCGTCACATTCCCGTGTCAACGCGTCCACCAGCGTGGCGTCGAGCACGGAGCCGTGAACGAACCGGAACGCGCTGTGCTTCCTGGCCGTCGCCAGGTTCTCCGCGCGCCCGGTGGAGAGGTTGTCGAGTACCACCACCCGCCTGCCCGCCGTCAGCAGGCCATCGACGAGATGCGAGCCGATGAATCCTGCCCCGCCCGTGACAAGGTACGTCATGCGGTCATTCATAGAGCCGTCACTCCGCTCTCTGGGGAATTGCGAGTCACCCAATTGTCACCGCTGATGGAGTGGTGGCCACTCGCTCTTTTCGGATATGCACCCGGTTACCCAGTAAGAGTGAACCTCGGTTCTCGGTTGAGTAGCCGCACCGTCTTGCGCACATACAACCCGAAGGAAATCACGTGGACTTGGGGGCATCGTAGTATTTTTGGAGGGGTGGGCTGTGTATAGCGACAGTCGCGGCAGGCGTCAGAAGTTGGTGGTCGTCGGACAGGGATATGTAGGACTTCCCCTGGCCGTACGGGCCGTGGAATGCGGATTCACCGTGATTGGGCTCGACACCGACGCACTGCGGGTCAAGCACCTGGAGTCTGGTGATTCGTACGTCGAGGATGTCAGCGACGCACGGCTGGAGGCCGCGCTCGCCACCGGCCGGTACCACCCGACGACCGACCATGATGAGGCCGCCGACTTCGACGTCTGCACGATCAGTGTGCCGACGCCGCTGCGCGATGGCGTCCCCGACCTGCGCCACGTCCAGCGTGCGGGCCTGAACCTGGCGCCCCACATCACGCCGGGCGCCACCGTGATCCTGGAGTCGACCACCTATCCGGGCACCACCGAGTGCCTGCTGCGGCGGCTGCTGGAGGACGGCAGCGGCCTGCAGGCCGGCTCCGACTTCCACCTGGGCTACAGCCCTGAACGGATCGACCCCGGCAACACCCGCTGGCGGCTGGAGAACACCCCCAAGGTGGTCGCCGGCATCGATGCCGCCTCGCTGCGCAGTATCGAGCGCTTCTACGGCCGCCTTGTGGAGCGCACCGTGCCCGTGGGCTCCTGCCGCACCGCCGAGCTGTGCAAGCTGCTGGAGAACACCTTCCGACACGTCAACATCGCACTGGTCAACGAGCTGGCCATGGTCTCCAGATCGCTGGACGCCGACATCTGGGAGGCCATCGAGGCCGCCGCGACCAAGCCGTTCGGATTCATGCCGTTCCGCCCGGGCCCCGGCGTGGGAGGGCACTGCCTGCCGGTCGACCCCTGTTACCTGTCCTGGCAGGTCAGGCGCCTGTTGCGACAGGACGTCAGGACCATCCAGCTGGCGAACGAGATCAACGGCGCCATGCCCGACCACGTCGTGGCACGGATCAGCCGGGGCCTGAACGCGCGCGGCAAGCCGGTCAACGGCTCCCGCGTCCTGCAACTGGGCCTGGCCTACAAGAAGAACACCGGCGACATTCGCGAGTCGCCGGCCCTCGCGCTGGCACGGTCCCTGGTCGGGCTCGGCGCCCGAGTGGTCGCCGTGGAGCCGCACACCGACTCCGCGCTGCTGCCCCAGGACATCACCCGCGTCCAGTTGACCGAGGCCGAGGTCCGCGCGGCCGACGCGGTGGTGGTCGCCACCGACCACGACGCCTTCGACTACGCGCTCGTCGAGCGGGCAGGGGCGTACGTGTTCGACACGCGCAACCGCTGCCGCCGCGGTGAGAACGTCGAGGTGTTGTAGGGCGTGCCCGGCGGATCATCGGGCACCGCTCCGGTGGGCACCCCGCGGGCGCGAGCCGCGGGCATCCCGCGCCCGTGGCTGCCATACCGGCGCCACCTCGCCGCGTTCGCCTCGCTCAGCGCCGCCGGCCAGGTTGAGTCGGTGCTGTCGTTCGTCACCACCGCCATGCTGGTCCGGCTCGCCGGTGCGGCGGAGGCGGGGCAGGTGTTCTTCGCGCAGTCCGTGGCGACGGTCTGGTTTCTGGTGTGGGACCCACGCATGGAGGACGCCATGCAGCACTTCGTGCCCGCCGCGCGACGGGGCGGCCCGGGCCGAGGTACCCGGCTCTACCACCGGTTGCTGCGCGTGGACGTCGCGACGGGCGCGGTGGCCACGGTTGTCGGCGTGGCGGCCGCGATCGCCGTCGCCGCCTCCGGAGCGCTTCCCGACGGACAGGGCACGTTCCTGGTGTTGGCGGTGCTGGCAGCGGGCACGGCCACTCCCTCAGGTAGTGCGTCGGCCGGCTATGCCCTCGCCGACCGGCTGTCCCGGCTCGGTGGAATACGCGTGGCGCTGGCCCTGGTTGGGTGCGTGGTGACGCTGCTGGCCCTGCTGGCCGCCGGACCGGCCGGCTACCTGGCGGCGGGCGCGGTCTCCGGCCTGGCGACGACGGCCCTGCTTACCGCTGACGCCTGCCGCCACGTGCGCCGGGCCTGTGGCGTTCCTCGCGGCGGAGTCGGTGGGGGAGGTGACGAAGAGGGCGACGCCCGGCTGCCCGGAGGCCTGGTCCCCTTCGTGATGAAGAGTTCGGCCACCGCGTCGGTGGCCGTGGCCGCCGAGAACGGGGTCTCGTTGCTGGCCGGGCTGCTCGGCGGACCCACCCTCGTGACGTACCTCAAGGTCGTCGCCGCCCCTGGACGCCTCCTCGCCAGCGTCATCAACCCCGTGTCCGCTCAACTTCACCCGCGCCTGGCGCGGGCACGTGCCTGTGGGCGCCGTGCGGCGGTCATGCGTGACGCGCTCCGCTCCAGCGCCGTGACATCGGCCGTGGGTGGGGCCGGCGTGGCGGTGGCGGTTCCCCTGTCCGGTCCGGTGCTCGGCCTTGTCTACGGCCCGGCGTACACGGCACTGGCCACGCCCGCCGTGGTGCTGCTGGCCGCAGCCGCGCTGCGGGGCACGGTCGTGTGGGGGAAGGTGCTGCCATCGGCACTGGGCCGCCCCGGTGTCCGGCTGGCGTTCGTGACGGCCGAGGGCCTGGGTCTGATGGGGCTGCTGGTGGTCGCGGCCCGGAGTTGGTCAGGCGCCTCGGCCGTGACCGCGGCTTTCGCCTGGGGCTCGCTGTGCCTGGTGGCCCTCAGCACCGTCGGCTGGTTCGCCGCCCTGCGGTCTCTCGTCAGGGCGATGCCCCCGCCACGTGGCCCGGCGGAGCCGAGCCGCGACGTGGCGGCGGAGGATTCTCCTTCTTGACCGACCCGTCACCGGACGGTGGGGCGTCCTCCCGGCCGAGACCCAGGCCGGCGTAGACGAAGAACAGCAGCGTCAGCATGGAGCCGGCGAAGAACGTCATCTCGGAGAGGGACATGGTGAGCACGGCGACCGTGAACAGCAGCGGGGCGCCGCGGCGGGCGGCCAGCAGCGGGCCAAGCAGCGCGGCCAGAAACAGCGTCAGCAGCAGCAGGCCCGGGACTCCCGTGAAGGTGAAGACACTGACGAACAGGTTGTAGGGCCTGACCTCTTCTGGAAGGTCCGACAGGTGCTGTCTGAGGTACTCCATGGACGAGATTTCCCCCCAGCCGCTCCCGAAGACGGGGTTGGCCAGGCCGTCGCGAATCCCGTTGACGATGCTGTGTACCCGGTAGCCGACGCTGTCCCCGTTGAGTCCGAAACGCTGGGACACCGAGTCAACGATCTTGAACCCCAGCACCGCCATGCCCAGGAGGAGGGTCACGAGTTGGACCGGCGACAGCCTTGGCATCCGCCAGACGAGGAGCATGACGGCGGCTGCGAACCACACACCGCGGGTCTGCGTCAGGAAGATCCCGCCCAGCAGCGCCGCGGCGACGACCCAACGGCCGGTGAAACGGAGTTCGCCGCTGAGCAGGGGACACAGCGCCGCCAGCAGCAGCGCGCCGGTCTGCGCCGGATCGCCGATGTCCAGACCCACCAGCCGGGTCTGCCCCTGGAGCACACCGCCGGCGAGGTTGACCAGCGCGTAGCAGAGGACCACGCCGTAGACCACCCGCCGTTCGCTGGTCCCGCGACGCGACAGCGCCAGGAACACGGCGGCGTAGACGGCGATTCGCAGCAGCGGCGTGACCGAGGCCCCGGCGATGGCTGTGGCCAGGACGGACCAGCCCAGGAAGAGCGCCAGGGACGGGCCGACCAGCCGGCGTGCCGCTCCCCGGCCCTCCTGACGTGGCGGCGCCGGCACGCGCACCAGATACACCAGCAGCAGCAGGTCGCTGGCGAGCAGCGGCCCCATCACCGGGGCCGTGAGCGCGGCCGAGCCCAGCCCGTGGACCATCACGACGGCCGCTGCAAGCAGCACGCCGGGCGGCGGCAGCAGAGCGGCGACGACGGCAACTGCCCCGACCAGTAGGGCCACCTGCCACCCCGCGTCACCCCCCGCCTGGGCCGCCTCGGACTCCGGCGACGCCAGCAGACCGGCGACCAGATCGCTGTGCGCGACGAGGCCGTACATCAGCAGGAGCAGGCCCGTTACCGCCCCGACCAGCGGCAGGGCGGCATCCCGGGACAGGTTCCGCATCACACGATGTCGCACGGTTCCTCCGCCTGCGCTTCCGACGACGGGCCGTGCTCAGTTTGCCGTGCCGCATGTCCTGAAGGGGTGTGCAAGCGGGTTAGATACGCCTTTCGGGTGAATCGTACGCAACATCCCCCATATGGCTCCATGGCGTGTCACTCTGATGACAGAGGGCGACATCTCGACTCCGGGAGTCTGCATGGACGGCAGGGCGGAATCGGACGCGGGCCACCCACCGCGGCAGCTGCTGCGGCTGGAGCATGTGGCGGACCATCTCCTTTTCGAGCTCGTCGAGGTGGAACGACGGGCCCACCAGGCCAGTAGCCACTATGACGACGAGCCGTGGCGGGCGGAGAACTTCACCCGCGCGCTGCCCGGCAAGCGAGAGCTGAGCCTCGTCGCCGTGGTCCGGGACAGGCCGGTCGGCTTCCTCATCGCCTCCCGGCAGCAGCACGTGACGCACATCCACCGGCTGGCCACCGACCCCGGCCAGTGGCGCACCGGCACCGCCTCCCAGCTGCTCGACCGCTTCCTCGCCGAGGTCTCGGGGACCGTGACCGTCGTCTGCGACCCGCGCAACAAGCCGGCGCTCACGCTCTACGAGCGGGCGGGATTCCGCGTAACGGGCAGCACACCGGCCGGGAAGGCCGCGCTCGCGGCGGCGGGCCGTGCCGTGCCGCCCAGGACGTCGGCAGAACGCTGAGAGGACACCACGATGCTCTGCAGTAACCCGATATTCGAGCGGAGTCTCTTCGTCGGGGCCCACCTCGACGACATCGAGCTCGCGGCCGCGGGCACCGCCGCCCGCCTGGTCAAGGCTGGGGCGCTGGTGCGCTTCCTGGTGATGAGCACCTCCGCGTACACCGCGTACGACGGCAGCCGCCACCGCGACGCCGACGTCGCGGTGGCGGAGGGGAGGGGAGCCGCCATGACCCTGGGCGTGAGGCAGCTTGACATCCTGGAGTTTCCCGCCAAGGACGTGGAGAACCACTCGACCGTGGTGGAGGCCATCAACGAGGTCGTCGACGATTTCAGACCCACCATGGTCTTCACCCACTGGCCGTTCGACACACACCGGTCCCATGCCAACACCGCGCTCGCCACCATCGCCGCCGGCAGGTACTACAACTCCATCGTCATGTACGAGCCGATCACGCCCGCCGGGCGCAGCTACGTCGGCTTCCGTCCCCAGCTGTACGTCAACATCGACGACACCGTCGAGCTGAAGCTCCGGGCGTTGCGCCAGCACCGGTCGGAGTACGAGAAGTACGGTGGGGAGAAGTGGATCGAGGGTGTCGAGGCCCGCTCCCGCTACCGGGGCTACGAGATGGGCGCCCGGTACGGCGAGGCGTTCGAGATCTCCCGCATGGAAGCCCTGATGTGATGGGGGCGGCATCGTGAGGGTCACCATCCACCAGCCCGAGCACCTGCCGTGGCTCGGCCTCCTCGCCAAGGTGGCCGCCTCTGACCTGTGGATCGTGCTCGACTCGGTCCCGTACCGCAAGAACTACGTCCAGAACCGCAACCGGGTCCTGCTCGGTGGGCGTCCCACCTGGCTGACCGTACCCGTGTTCGCACCTCTCGGCACACCCATCCACGAGGTGCGGATCTACGAGGCGCCGCACTGGCGGCGGCGCTACCGGGGGCGGCTGACGCAGGCGCTCGCCGTCACCCCGGGCGCGAACCACATCGGACCTGTGCTGGAACTGATCGACGCGGCACCCGCCGGCGGCCACCTGGCCGACCTCAACCTCGACCTCGCCGCCTGGCTGCTGGCCCAGTTCGATGTCACGGTGCCCCGTGTACGCGCCTCCGCGCTCCGCATGGCCGGGACCCGGAGTGAGCTGCTGGTCAACCTGTGCCGGGCGGTGGGCGCCGACGAGTACCTCTCGGGCCCTTCCGGACGGGACTATCTGGACCTGGCGGCCTTCGCCGCGCAGGGCATCGCGGTGAGATTCTTCGACTTCGACCACCCCACGTACGACCAGGGCGACGCGCCGTTCGTGCCATGCCTCTCGGCGGTTGACGCCTGGGCACGGTTGGACCGACCCGAGTTGCCGTCGCTGCTGTCCCGCTATCGGCTCAGTCCCACATGACAGCCCGGAACCCTCAACCCCCGCTCACGGTCGTGACGTTCTCCGGAGCCCGGCAGCCGGACGTCACCGACTCCAAGGACTTCCGCACCTGGGGGGCGCTGGGCGATCAGCTCGGGCGGGCCTGTTGCGTGTGGGCGGGTCCGTCGCTGGACCTGCGGAGCGGATCACTGCACGTCGTCAGGCAGCCACGCCGACCCGGCCCGCACTCGCTGGTGTGGGTGGCCGAGGCGGCCAGGAACGGTGCGCGCCTCGCGCGTGAAGCCACCCGCCGGGGCGAAGTCGTCGTGCTCAACGGAGCCGAGCCGTGGGGGTGGCTCGCCGCGTGGCTGGTCTCTCGCCGCGTGAGGCGCCCCTGGCTGATGGACGTGCACGGCGACTACCTCGGACTGCCGGTCGCCTCCCTGGGGCGTTGGCGCCGGGCGGTGCTGCGCCGTGCCGTCGTGACGTTCGCCCGGCGCGCCAACGCCCGCCGCGTCGTCGCCCGGTCGATCGCCGACGCGCTGGATCGACGCGGCATCTCCTCGGTCCTCATCCCCTCCCGGCTGCTTCCCATCTGGGAGCAACCACTGCCGCGCGCTCGGCCGCCCCTGTTCGACGCGTCCGCTCCCCGGCTGCTGGCGGTCGGCCGGCTTCACCGCTCGAAGGGGTACGACCTGCTACTCTCCGCCGTTGCCAGGCTCATCACAACCCTGCCCGACCTGCGGCTGCGCATCGTGGGCGACGGGCCGCTCCGGGGGGCCCTCGCGCAGCAGGCCCACCGCCTGGGGCTGGGTGGCCATGTGGCGTTCCTCGGCGCGCGGGACGTGGCGGGGGTGCGCCAGGAGATGGCCGGCGCGGACCTGTTCGTCATCTCCTCGCGCGACGAGGGAATGCCGCGCACGCTGATGGAGGCGGCGGCATCGGGCGTTCCCGTCGTCGCCACCTCGGTGGGCGGCATTCCGGCGGCCACCGATGGCTGGGAGAGCGTGACCCTGGTCGCCCCCGAGCCGGCGGACATCGCGGCGGGCGTGCGCCGCGTCCTCGAGTCTCCACACAGCGCCGGGCAACTGGACGCGGTGCGGCGCCGTGCCCTCGCGACGTATGGCTTCGAGACCAACATCGACATGCTGGCCACTCTCTTCCATTCCGTGGCCGGCACTCCGTCCTGTTCAGACTGACACAGAGGGAAACACCAGAACATGAGCCATAACACCGTGAGGCGGGCGGGCATGCTTCGCCGATGGGTCAGGCAGGCGGGCGTAAGGCCCGTCGCCTCGGTACTGAGTGGGCATCTGGCGATGCGCGCGCTGGGAGCGGGCATCCGGCGGTGCACCCCGCCAGGCATCGCGGACTTCACCAGCTCCGGCGGGCGGCTGGCCACCTCAGCGGGGGCGTTCCTGGAGAGCCTGGGGTGGCAACCGAACCAGGTCGCCGAGGTTCTCGGTGAGTATCAGGAGGTCTCCGAGCAACTGGCCGCCCGCTACGCCGAAACGGAGCTCCACTACCCGAGGACCCACGGCGTTGAGGCCGAGACCAGCGCCGCGCTGTACGGGCTGGGCCGGCTGCTGCGGCCGGAATCGGTCGTGGAAACCGGAGTGGCAGACGGCCGCTCATCCTGGCTGCTGCTCTCCGCCCTGGAGCGCAACGGAGCCGGCGTGCTGCACAGCTTCGACATCAGCGACTCCGCAGGCCGCCTGGTGGCCCAGCACCCCCGGTGGCGGCTGGAGGTCCTCAGTGCCACGTCACCAGAGACCTCACTGAGACGGTCGCTGGCCCGCATCGGGCGGATCGACCTGTTCTTCCACGACAGCGACCACATGTACCTGCCGCAGCTGTTCGAGTACGGCCAGGCCTGGTCCCGGATGGCCCCAGGCGGAGTCCTCGCGAGCGACGACGTGAACTGCAGCAGGGCGTTCCTCGACTTCTGTGGAGCCAAGGGCCAACGCCCGGCGTTCCTCTTCGACTCCAGGAAGATCACCGGTGCGGTGCGCCTGGCAGCGGCGCCCCAGCCGCGTGCCGAGAAGCCGCAGCCGGTGGGCTAGCCGATGAGATGGCCGACCAAGGCTTCGCGGGAGGCGCGGCCCCAGCTGGTCTACGTTGTGCCCCACCTGTCCGAGACCGAGTCCGAGCATTTCGCGCACATCCCGGCGCTGCTCGCCGCGCTCGGCGAGCGGATCGACGTCGCGGCAGCCGTCGAGCGCGGCACGCCCCCCGCCCAACTGCCCGGAGTTCGGCTGCTGCTGCGCGTCCCCGGCCAGCGCCGGGGCCGGCTCGGCCGGGCGCTGGGCACGGCTCTTACGATCCACCGCTGCGCCCGCGCAGGCTATCGCACGTACTTCCTGCGCTACTCCACCCTGTTCCTGATCATTCTCATCCTCACCCGCCCGCTCTACCGCCACCGCATCCTGCTGTGGCGCAGCGGCCTGCCCGACGTGCGAGGGCCGGAGCAGCGCAAGACTCTCGGGGACGGGGTCCACGACGCCGTGAACCGGGTGACGGCACGGCTGGTGCACTGCCTGGTGACTGGCCCGGAGACGATGGTCCCCTTCATGGCCGGGCTCTGGGGGATACCACGTCACCGGATGCGGCTGCTGTACAACGACGTGGATGCGAAGCGGTTCGCGCCGCTGGACGAGGAGGGGCGGGCGAGAGCCCGCGCGCGGCTGGGGTGGGGCGAGGACGAGTTTGTCCTGCTCTTCGTCCACCGACTGTCATACCGAAAGGGAGTTCGGCTCCTGGCCCCGCTGCTCGCCCGCGTCCGTTCGGTCGTCGAGGAGCAGACGGACGCGTCCGCGGCTGATTCGGCATCCGGGATCCGTGTCCGTCTTGTCGTGGTCGGGGACGGCCCCGAGCGCGCCCGCCTGGCGCGGCAGGCCGCCGACCCCGCGCTGGGCGGGCGGATGTCGCTGCTGGGCGCGGTGCCCAACCGGGACCTGCCCGAGTTGTACGCGGCGGCCGACTGCCTGGTCATGCCCAGCTACGAGGAAGGCTTTCCTCGGGTCCTGCTGGAGGCCATGGCCTCCGCCACCCCTGTGGTGACGACGAACGCGGGCGGATCCGGCGACGTCGTCGGCGCCGGCTACCCGTATGTGGCACCCGTCGGCGACCTCGACGTGCTCGTTGGCCACGTATGCGCCGTGATGTCCGCCGCTCCAGCGGAGCGGCGGGCGCTGGGACGGCGACTGCGAGCCCGAGCGGAGCGCGAGTTCTCTCCCCAGCGCGTCGCCGCGATGCTCCACGACCTGTTGTGACTGCGGGACGCCGTGAGTGCCGGCTGGGTCAGCGGACGGGGCCCTGCCGGGACCGGGCGCCCAGACGGCGCGCGGCCAGGGCGTAGACCGGCTTTGGCAGGGCGCCGCGCGCGGCGCGGCTGGCCCACAGGTAGGGAGGCCGGTGGAGGCCGAGGCGGTACCGCCACCGGCCGGGCGCGGCGCGCTCGACCGGACGCACCCTGGCGAGCCATGCCCGCACGGCCGGGGCGCCGGCGGGAAGCGCCAGCGTGCCGGGCGTGACGAAGGGCGTGGCCCGTTCGTGCAGGCGTTGCTCGACGAACGCCTGGCGGTGGGCCTGGCTGGGCACCTTCCGCACGTCGAAGTCGACGTAGACGCTGCGGATGCGGTCGATGGCACCGCTGTCCAGCAGGTCGTCCAGCACGTCGCACTCGCTGCCTTCGCAGTTGAGCTTGAGGTAGATCTCGTCGGCCGGCGAGGTGTTCGCGCGCAGCCAGTCCGTGGCGCGTGTGAGGGCGATGACCTCCGCCTCCAGATGTCGAGCGTGCTGTCCCTTGTCGGCGTACACGCTGGCCCCGAGCAGGCCGGTGCCGAACAGGGTCGCCTCGCCCGCTCTGTTGGACAACCCGGCCGGCACGATGACGACCCGGGAGTCGCGGAAGCCGCGCAGAATCCGATGGCAGGCCCGCGACGGCTCGAAGGAGTAGATCCGCTCGAATCCCCACCGGGGATCCAGCGCGATGTCCAGCGACTCACCGTAGTGTGCCCCGACATCGAGAAAGATCCGCATGGTCCCTGCCCTTCTACGCGGTCTGGGATGACAGCCAGGCCCACTGGCGTTCGACGCCCTCTCGCAGGGCTACCGAGGGCCGGTAGGCGAGAAGCGTGCGAGCCTTGGAGAGGTCGGCGGCGGTGGTTCGCACGTCGCCAGCCTGTTGCTCGTCGGCCCGCACCGGGACTTCCTTTCCGGTGATGTCGGCGACGTGCCGCAGGACCTGGCGTACCGTCACGCTGTCTCCTCCGCCGACGTTGACCGCCTCGGCGGTGGCGGGCGCGACGCTGGCGGCGATGGTCGCCTCGACGGCGTCCGTGACGAAGGTGAAGTCCCGGCGCTGCTGTCCGTCCCCGTACAGCGCCAACGGCTGCCCGGTGAGCACAGCGCGGAGCATGCGCCCGATGGCCATGTCCGGCCGCTGCCGGGGGCCGTAGACGGTGAAGTAGCGCAGCGCGACCACGCTGGTGGGGCTCCCGGGCGCCAGCGCGTAGGCGAGCGCGAGTCGCTCGGCGGCAAGCTTGGTGACGCCGTACGGTGAACTCGGGGCCGTGACGCCGTCCTCGCGGAGCGGGCCGGTACCAGCCGTGTCGCCGTAGACGCTGGAGGAGGAGGCGAGGACCAGGCGTGGCACGCTGAGCGACTGGATGGAATCCATCAGCCGCTGCGTGGCCAGCACGTTGCAGGCCAGGTACTCGTGGAAGGCGTCTCCCCACGACGGTCGGACACCGGGCACACCGGCGAGGTGGAAGACGGCATCCGCGCCCTCCAACCACCGCTTCAGCTCGTCGGTGACCAGGTCGCCCGAGACCAGCCGGAAGCCGGGCTCACTGAGCGCGTCGCGGAGGTTCCGCGCCGCCGTGTCATCGTTCCGGGGGGAGCGCCGGTCGATGCCGAGGACGGTGACCCCGCGCCGTAGCAGGGCGTCCACCAGATGCGAGCCGATGAAGCCGGCGGCACCGGTGACGACCGCGCGTTCGATGCGAGGCGTGGGTTTCGTCGTGTTCACGGAGGAGTTTCCTTTCGTTGTCAGGAGAGCCGATCCCGGACCCAGGCCATGCGGCGCCGCGAGACGGCCAGCACGTCCGGTCCCTCAGCCGAGGGGCGGGACGTCGGCGTCAGCTCGTTGCGGTCCGGGTCGTAGAGCGCCAGGTCGTAGCCGTGGTCGTCGAGCCATCCGATGAGCTGTGCGCGGGAGGATCCGTAGCGGCCGAGGAACCGGTCCACGAGTTCCACCATCCACACCGCCGGCTCCCCGCAGGCCATCAGTCGGGTGGCCCCGAGAAGGGCTTGGTGCTCCGCACCTTCCACGTCGAGCTTGCCCATGGCGAACGGCCGCTCGGGCAGCACGTCGTCGAGCCGTCGGACGCTCACCTCAGGGCCGGTGGCCTCGTCGGCCTCGGTCCGGATGCGGGAGCCGACGCCGTTGAGCACGAACGGCACCCGGCCTGGCTCCGCGCCGATCGCCACGTCGTGGACGGTGACCCAGTCCAGCTGGCTCGCCCGGACGTTGTCCCGGAGCCGGTCCAGATAGGTCGGGACCGCCTCGAAGGCGTGCACCGCCCCGGTGGGGCCCACGAGCTTGGCCGCCAGCAGGGTGAACATGCCCTCGTTGGCGCCGCCGTCGATGAAGCCGTCCCCCGGGCGGAGGAAGCGCTCCATGAAGGTCATTTCCTCGTAGTCCGGCAGCCCACCAAAGTAGAGGAACCGGCCCGCCTGGGAGCTGTCGCGGTAGGCGCGGAACGGCATGCCGCCGTACACGCTGAGGTCGAACGGCCTCCCGACAAGCCGTTTGTACGCCTGCCAGCCGACCGTGGTGGCCAGGGCGCGGCCCCGGCGCCCCCGGTTGGCGGGGTGGCTCCAGATCATCTTGATCATGCCGTGGACGGTGGTGGGCACGTGTCGGTTCCTTCCTGGGGAGGGATGGGTCGGGGTCGGCGCGAGCGGCCCGCGGCGAGCTCCTTGTAGAGGTGCTCGAACCACACGGCGGTGGAAGCCATGTCGACCAGACCGGCGTTCTCACGGGCTCCCGCTCGCAGCCTCCGGTGGGTGCCCGGACTCATCGCCTCGAGAATCCCGGCGGCCAGGTCCTCGGCCGACTCCGGCTCGGTGAGGATGCCGTTGCGCCCGTGGCGCACCAGGTCGGGCACCCCGCCAACGGCGGGGCAGACAGTCGGCACTCCCGCCGCGAGAGCCTCCATGATCACCACGGGCAGTGCCTCGTGGTGGGAGCTGAGGACCAACAGGTCGGCGCAGGCAGTCAGCCGCCTGGCGTTCGGCACCTGGCCGAGGACGCGGACCCGCTCGCCCAGCCCGCACCGCTCGATGTCACGGACCACCCCGGCGCGCAGCTCGCCGTCGCCGGCCAACAGGAACAGCGCGTCGGGCCTGCGGCGCACCACTCGGTCGGCGGCCCTCACCAGCAGCCCGTGATTCTTGATCCAGGTGAAGTTGGCGACGCAGACGATGAGGAACGCCCCGTCCGGAACGCCGAACTCCCGCCGGACGGCAGCCTTTCGTTCCGCCCAGTGTCGCTGCTCGGCGAGGTTGATGCCGTGCACCCGGCTGACGAGGTGCCGGGCGCCGCGGGTGGTGGGAGCACGGGCCACGAGAGGGGAGACAGCCACCGTGACGTCGTCCAGCCCGATCGTCAGCCGGTTGAGGCCGGCGGTCGGCCAGCGCAGGCGGACGCTGTGCATGGTCGACATCAGCCGTGGCCGGCGCCGCAGCAGCCGGACGCAGGGCCGCAGCAGGCTGGCCAGCAGCGGCGAGTGGACGTTGACCACGTGAGGACGCAGCCGTCCCACCGTCCACACCAGACGAAGGTAGCGGGCCGGCCCCATGGGCGAGGACAGGTCGACGACCGGCACACCCGCCTCCCGAAGCTGGTCGGTCAGCCCGCGGGTGCGGGTGCGCAGGCACACCACCGTGTACGACAGGCCGTCTTGCGGGGCAAGGCCGAGCCGTTCGGTCAGCAGCACCTCCGCGCCGCCCACGTCGAGCGTCTTGATGACCTCGCACACCCGCACCATCAGGCGCCCCCCTGACACGGCGGCCTGCCAGACGGGACGGGCCGAACACGTTCGAAGTGGCGGTACCGCTGCTCGAGCTGGGTGAAGGCCCAGACGCGGTGGGCGTGGTCATGGCCCTCCTGATGCTCGCGCAACGACGCGGCGACCGCCTGGGGGCGGAACAGGCCCCTGTTCCTTGAGGTGGTATCGGTGAGCAGATCGTGGGCGAAGTCCCGCAGCGCACGGCGCAGCCAGTCGGCCAGTGGCACCCCGAAGCCGACCTTGGGCCGGTCCAGAACCGAGGCGGGCAGCCACGGCTGGGCCGCCTTCCTCAGCAGGTACTTGGTCCGGCCGCCGCGCCCCCTCAGGTCACCGGGCAGGTAGGTGTGGACGTCCACCTTCACCAGCCGCCCCACGGTGCCCGTCGCCCGGGCGGGACGCCACGCCTCGTCGGGCGGTACTTCGCTGTCCACGGCGATCCGCTCGCGCATGCCGTTGGTGCAGAGCGCCCGCTTCTGCTTGGCCGTGAAGCAGGACATGACGCGCCCGTAGCGGCGATTCACCGGGCAAGCCGGAAGCTGGAGCACCCGGGCCGCGTCGCGCGACCGGGATCGGGAACTGCCGCGTCCGGCCAGGCAGTCGCCGAGACGGCCGAGGCAGGTCCCCGCCGGACGCAGGGGGAACAGCCGGCCCGCCCGGCGTATCAGCGCGTAGCGCCGGTCCCCGCCGAATATCTCGTCGCCGCCGTCCCCGATGAGCACGACGGTGACGTGCTCGCTGCTCATCCGGGCCAGGCAGAACGTCGGCAGCGCCGAGGAGTCGGCGAACGGCTCGTCGAAGTGCCAGGAGATCAAGGGCAGGAGCTTGCCCGCCCCCGAAGGGTTGAGCACCACCTTGTGTGTCACCGGCCGGGGAGTGAGGTCGAGCCGCCAGTAGCGGCGCGGCGTCGCCGTGCCCTCCTGCCAGATCAGCACATGGCCCCGAGGCAACTTGCCAGCGCCCTGGTAGATCGACCAGGGGGCGGGAACGTGCGCGAAGGTCAGGTAGTGGTGGAGAGCCATCGGGTCCACCCGGCGGGCCATCCCGGCGTCCTGCGCGAGCGACCTCGGTTCAGAGGCGAGCCGCGAGGACTGGCCGTCGGCGCGGTGGTGGAGCGGCTTCCTGCCGAACCTGTCGCGGTCAAGCACCAGGCGGCGTCGGCCGCCGTCCCAGACCGCGAAGGCGAACATGCCGCGCAGCTGCCGTGCCAGGTCGTCGTCAAATTCCTCGTAGCGGCGGACCAGGCGCTCGGCATCGCCGCGGGGGGTGAACCGGTGGCCTCGCGCTGTGAGTTCCGCCCGCAGGACGGCGAAGTTGTACACCTCGCCGTTGAAGACCGTCACGACACCGCCGCCTTCGTCACAGACCGGCTGGTCGCCGGTGGCGGTGTCGATGACGGCGAGGCGGCGCATGCCCAGGGGGGCGTGTGGATCGACGTGTTCGGCCGAGACCGCCCCCGCGATTCCGCACATCGGCACTCCTCTCTGCCTGCATCGCGGGGAAGTTGCCCCAAAAATCACCGATGATGATCATTAATCAACTAATTCATGCTTTCGGGTGAAAAGTAGCGCAGAAGCCGCGAGTTGCCTGGTCACCGGCGATACTGCGGTGGTGTGAGAATCGCGCGGGTGAGCTACCGGGTCCCTCCCGAGCCAGGCGGAATGGAGCGCCACGTCGAGCGCCTGACCCGCGAGCAGATCGCTGCCGGGCACCAGGTGTCGCTGGCGTTCCGACACGGGGCATGCGTTCCGGGCGGCGCGGCACGGATACCGCTGCGGCCCTCGGCCGCGTCCCGCGTGATGGCCACGGTGTCCGACAGGCTGGCCTTCGCAACGCAGGCGGCCCAGGCTCTGCGCACCGTGCCAGGCGGCCCGCGCGGCGTGGACCTGGTGCACCTGCATGGCGACCACGTCGAGGCCCTCGTGCTGGGACCGGCGTGCTGGCGTACGGGCGTTCCCCTGTTCGTCACCGTCCACGCCACGCTCAGCGAACGCCACCGCCGGCTGGCCCGGCACGCGTTCCGGTACGCGGCCGGGTTCGTCGCGCTGGGCGGGGCAACCGCCGCCGACCTGATGGCGCGGGGCGTGGAGGCGCGGCGCATCCTCGTCATGTCCAGCGGACTCGATCTCTCCCGTATGCCACCACCCGTTCCCGCGTCCGCCCGCGAGCCCGGCCTGATCGTCAGCGTCGGCACCCTCAACCCGATGAAAGGCCATGCCCTTCTGATCACGGCGTTCCACCGGCTGAGCCGCGATCGCCCCGGACTTCGGCTGGTGATCGCGGGCGACGGCCCGGAACGCGACCGACTCGCACTGTTGGCGGCGGCGGGCCCCGGGGTGACGCTGTCTGGCGCGTTGCCGCAGGAGGAGGTCTACGACCTCGTCGGGCGGGCGCAACTCTTCGTGCTCGCCTCCCGCAGGCTCGCCGGGAAGGGCGAGGGCGTGCCGACCGCCGCGCTGGAGGCACTCGCCCTCGGCACGCCGGTCATCGTCTCGTCCCACGCCACCCTCGACCCGGTCGTCACCAACCCGATGGCGTACCGCGTCTTCGCGTCGGGCTCGGCGGCGGGGCTGATGGCGGCCGTGGCCAAGACGCTTGACCACCCCTCCGCGCGAGAGCGGATGGGTGCGCTGGGCCGGCAGGCGGCGGAGGCACTGGACTGGCCGAGGGTGGCCCGCCGAGTCGAGGACTGGTACGAGACGTGTCTCCGCTGAACGCCCCGGTCCCGTTCTGAGACCGTCCACGGGTCTGCGTCGGGCCGCCGTGTGGTGGCCCGGCGCAGAGGGTGCCCAGATGCGGGTCAGAACACCGGTGGGAGGAACTGGGTGCTCAGTCGCCCGATGGCGGATTCGCGGATCGTCGGCGCCTCGCGGTGGAAGGTGCCGTGGGCCAGCGTGAGCGTTCGGCCTGGCGGGGCTCGACATCAGCTCACACGGCGGGGGCGGGCGCAGTGTGCGGCCGCCCCCGCCACGGCTCGGGTCAGCGAACCTGGGCCGGGTCACTCACAGTCGAACCCCAACACTACCAACGGCACGGCCGCCAGCCCGCTGTCACAGGTCCAACTGTCGGAGGGCGTGTTGATGACGAAGGGACCGTTGATCGTGCCCAGCGTCGGGGCGCCGGTCGACGCGTCGCAGTCGAAGGCCGAGACGAGGCCGAAGGCTTCGTTGCCCTCGTCGCAGTCGTACGTTGGCACCTGCTGGGCCGGCTGGGCGGCGAAAGCCGTGCCGGCGGCCGAGGCAGTCAGCGCCAATGCGGCGACGGCACCGACCGCCAGGCACCGTGTGGAACGCCGTGTCGTTCGCATTTTCATTCCCAGTCACTCCTGACCGTGAGGATCACTTTGAGTACCGAATGCCTGACGCCGATTTTTCCTTCCGGGAACCGGCACTCTCATTCAGTACGATCAGACTGACCTCACTTGAATGTACATAAACAGGGCGTGGGTGGTGGCGAAGGTGTGTTCACGGCAGCGCAAGTTGCGGTTTTATGCAAGGGGTCGCTGTGACGAGAACAGGCCCTGGAACGTCGCCATTGCGCCGGTGGTACTTTTTCGGGTCACACGCTCCTCTTTACGGGTGAGTTCGCGCACCGCCTATTGCGGCCGGGTGCCTCGTATGGAGTACTGGAACTGTCCAACCGATGGGCCGCCATCCTCTCTGGGGTGATGGCGGCTGAGAGTGCCAATTGCCATGCGGGTGTGCCCCCGTAGAGGGATTGGACCGCCAGCCGGTGCCAGTTTGGCACCGGCTGGAGCGGCTCATTTCTATCAGCCCATCTCGACTGCGGCGGCGCCAAGCGCACATCCCGAACGCAGCCGATCCGGGAATCCGGAAAACGTGATTCCGAATCGTGATCCAGGGAGACGACCGTGTTCCTCTCACCCAGCCTGGGATCGACTGGCGGCGGATCGCGGTCACCATCAGGAGGACCAACCTCGCCGACGCCTCCGCCGGCGTGTGACGGTTACTCTCATCTCTAGCGGCCCCGGCCGGACCTGCCCCCCGGCCGGCCGGGGCTCCCAGTCTCCCTCCTGAGCGAGTGCTGTTCCGTTCGCGCGGTGCCGAAATGCTTCGGCACCTGTGAATCTCACCCCCTGGAAAAAGCTCGCCGCGCGCCGCCCCGGATGGAGCTCTTCGTCGCTGCCTGGCCTCACGCTTTCGTTGGGTGGGCTGTTCCAGGCTCGGTCACAAACGCGAGAAGCGCTCCTGACCTGCAGCGACAGGACTTGTCGAGGTTCAAGTTCCGTGGACAGAAACACTGCTCAGGTGAGGCAGCGTATCCGGGCCCAGCGGCGCACACGGCGGCGAACGCGTGGCTGGATGCCTTGGCGGCCTTCCGGACGTCCTGCCGGGCGGCCCACGTTGTCGGTCAACTGGGGCCCTTGGGGTGAGACCGGCACCGTCACTGACTTCGCCTGGCGCGGATACCAGACCCTTCTCACGGAGATGGGTTTCCTGGCGCTGAGGAATTTGCTCGGGCACCCGCCTGTGCAGTCCGGAACCAATCCCGGAAATCCGAGACGTGGATTTCCAAGGTCGGCCGGCACGCGCATTTCTACAGACTTTCAGGCGGGAGCGCGAGGCCCGGCGGCGCTCGCCCACGGATGTCCCAACGCATGGGCCTGGGGGCAGAGCTGAGCTCACCACTCGCTCGCGTAGCGGCGGCGTCGTCAGCCACAGCGCGTTGGGCACGTTGCGCGTAGACGCGGGGAGGCATGACCGTGGGCCGGCGGCAATCCGCGCCGGCCCACGGCGCAGTCTCCTCGAACCCTGGCCCTCTCAATATCCCGACATCACACCAGCGCCTGCCAGCCGGTCCTCGAACTCCGCTCTCTCTCCACTGTCGCTGCAGCGCGCCAGGCAGTCGCGGAAGTCCTTGAGGTACATCGCCCCGAGGTGGGACCGCAGTCCGCCGAGCAACTCCACCGCGCGCAGGGCGTGGTGACACCCCTCGGCCACATCCCCGGTTTCCACCCGCGCGGTGGCGAGCAGCAGCAGATCGAGGGTGCGGCGGCGAACGTAGCGTTCCGGCAGACTGTTGAGGGCCATCTCGGCCCAGCGCGCCGACTCGTGCGGGCGGCCGAGGTCGCGGAAGCAGCGCGCCAGCCCGTCGGCCAGATGCGCTGTGTCGAAGTACGCGATCCACTCGGGTTCATTGTCCGGGCGGGCTCCGTCCAGCTCCTCGATGGCCCGTTCCGCGCTCCGCTCGCAGGCGTGGGCGTCGCCGAGCAGGGCGTAACCGCGCGCCTCTGCGACGTGGAACAACGCCGCCATGGCCGGGGTGACCTGGCCGCGGGTGCCACCGCGCGCGGCCAGGGCGAGCTGCACCACCTCGCCCGGATGGCCAAGGTGTGGCGCGACGTAGCCCATGCCGTCGGCCAGCACGAATCCGCCGAAGGCGCGGTCGCCGGCGGCCTGCGCCAGCCGGAGTGCCTGGATGTAGTAGCGTTGCGCTAGGTTGAGCCGGTTGGTGTCCACCGCCATGAAGCCGGCGAGCTTGTTGAGCTGTGCGACGGCGGCGAAGAGGCGGCGGCCGAGCCCCTCGGCGTATGTTCCTGTGAGCAGCCCTGAGACAAAGCTGTTGAGGTAGTGCACCGCGACGGAGCGGATGTGGCCACTGCCGAACCTGCGGTCGAGGTTGGCGAGGGCCCGTGTCGTCTCCAGCACCGCCTCGACGTCGGCGACGCGCACATGTGAGCCGCCCTTCCGGGAGATCTCCGCGTCGCACGCCGTGATCAGCCAGTCGCGGCTCGGGCCGATCAAAGTGGACACCGCCACGGTGGGCCCGAAGATCAGACCTCGGGGGTCGGCGTCGCAGGACCACAGTTCGCATGTCATCTTGACGGCGCTGGCCAGGTTGGGTAGGAACTGCAGGCCGACCCCGCTGGCCAGGTTCTTTCCGTACGCCATACCGATCTCTTCCAATGACACGGTGCGGTCGAGTTTCTCGCTGAGCACCTCGGCGATGATCGCGGCTGTCCGGCCACGGGGGCGCTGGCCTCTCACCCACCGACTCACGGAGGTCTTGTCGTGCCGAAGGTCGAGGCCGAGTTTGCTGCCCCTGATGTTCACCCGGCGAGCTAGTCCGGCGTTCGAGATCCCGGCCTCCTGGATTAACGCCTCAAGTCGCTGGTTCGGCTGACGAGAAATGATCTGACGGGCAGCCATTGCTGATTATTCCCTTCAATGAACTCCTGAGAGCCTGATCCAGCCCTGCCGACAGCCGCCCGTGAGGCGATTTGGGCAAGGGGCTCCTTGCGCCTATCTCATACATGACAGCAACCATTCTCGTTTTCCTGCTTCCACGTGACAACCGCGTCAAGAAGTGAGGTCACGCCATAGGCAGTTGCGCCCCGCGCACAAGTGGCGTTTCTGGGTGCAGGTGTCCGGGACGCTCTCCGCGCTCGAGATTCTCGTATGATGATTGATTGCCTTTTCCGACACGGTTTCCGGTGAGCCGAGGGCAGGGGATTACCGGGCGCAAGGGACACCAGCCGACGGAAGGCGGCACCGCACGCCTGGTCGGGCCGGACTGGCCAGGAGCGGGCGCCTGAGGGGCGTTCATCGCAGCTCGGCCCGAACGGCTCCGTCCGGGTCTGTCAAACGAGAGGCTGTGTCGCATTTCGGTGACGACCAATCGTGAGCATCGGGCCTCCACCATGCGGAAATTGCGGCTCGTGCCCTGAACTCGAGGTTCCGAGGGAATGACAGCGCATCCGAGTCGCTGATCTTGTCGCACCGAACTCTCTCGGGACTGACACCGAGCCATTCGGTCAATCCCACGCAACGACCGCCGTGGTGCGAGGACCTGTGATTCTTGATCGGTGATCGAATCCGTCATCGCCGTATCCCTCCGTCACCATATGGCCGTCGAAGGTGATGGCGAAGGCGTGGTACGGCGGAACGACGCGTGTGTCATGGCGTGGTGGCGCGTGTCGTCGGGCCAGCCAGCGATTCGGTAGGGCCAGCGCGTGAAGGGGCGGCGGTCAGCCAGTGCTCGGCGGTAGGCGTACCAGCATCTCGTCCGAGCCGACTTCCACCGTTCCCAGGCCCGGACTGGCGGACGGCGCGCTGACAGCGGCGATCAGCCGCCCGGGGGACGAGCGGGAGATCGCCGAGTACCTGCGACGGTGGACCGAGCTCCGCGTTCCCGCCCGCCGACTGAACGACCACGTCATGCCGCCGAAGAACCTCGGATCCAGGTCACGGGATACCGCCGACGCCATCGCGGACACCCGCGACTGCCGCAGGGCGCGCGCCAAACAGGGTGACAAATGAGCTGTCCCTGCGATCGCCCGGTGGTACGTCTCGGGCCCGCACGCTCGTTCGTTCAGGTGGCCTCGTGGCAAGGCTGTTGCGCGGTCATCACTCCCATGGACTACTGGAATCATCCAACGGTGGGTCGCCCATTCATCCCGGGAGAATATTCGTTCCTGCCGCGCTCGGCGGCGACTGATCGAATGGTCTTTTTCCGGCGGGGTTGGATGCATCGGCTGACACAGGCATACAGGTGTCGGTCGATGCGAGGCCCACAGGACGAATTCGGTTAAGCCATTGCACTGGGAAACGCAAGTCCTCTCGGTTCATGAGTCTTTTTCTCGAAGGAGGAGAATCCCATGCCTCTTTCCCTCAAGGGTTCGATCGGCGGTGGCACCGCGGTCACGATCACCGGCACCAATCTCTGTCATGCGACCAAGGCGACCTTCGGCACCAAGTCGGCGACCAGCACCGGCAACGCGCCCACCTTGGTGGCCGTCCTCTCCCTCTCCGGGGCCGGCGTCGCCGACGTCCGCGTCACACCCCGGCGGCGGCAGTGAGGGCCTGTAGCACAGCCACGTTCCGGCGCCCGCGCCGACCGTGTCGCAGACACTGGCGCCGAACTCGGGACCGCCGGCGGGCAGCAACCAGGTGGCCATCGCCGGCACGGGCCTGACCGGCGTCACCCTTGTCCGCTTCGGCTCGGCGACCGCCGTGAACCCGCCCCGGGGCCCCGCCTCGGGCGGCAACACGGTCCGTTTCGCCGGGAGCGGCTTCACCCCGTCACCACGGGTTCTTCGGCGGCGTGCCCGTCCCCTTCACGGTGCTCTCGGACACCTCCGTCGCCGCGCAGGGCCCCACGGTCCGGCCCGGCCCGGTGGCCATCACCGGTCGGGGCCTGGCGGGACGAGTGGCCGGTGACGTACACGCGGCTCGCGGCGCCGGAAATCTGAGCACCCCGCCGACCCGCAGGATTTGACGTTCAAGGGCGCTTACAGGCGACCCTCTCGAAAAATGCCGCGCGTACCACCCTGCGGGAGTCCTCACTACCTTACCGGTCTCTTTTTCGGCGAGTACGGTATTCTCATGAACCGGCCGATGATGGTTCTCTTGGTCGATGGCCCCTCGGGGATCTCGCCTCTCTGGCCAGCCCCTCGGGATGAAACTCAGAAAAAGATCAAGATCCGGCATCTGAACGGCTACGAGCATTTTGAACTGACAGGAAGTCAAGTCGAAATAGATGGTGTGCAAACACCCATCTATCGATGGCGCCGGCGCACCTACATCGCAGAATAGGCCGCGCCAGGAAAGGTAAACGAACACAATGCCACACAATGGCGCACGGAACGTCATGGTCACCGGAATGGGATTTTGTCTCCCCGGCCACACCAAGCCAACCTTAACTGCCGGTGACGTCTGGGCTGTCGCTTCTCAAGGCGACCACTGCCTCCTGCACGACGAGCTCTACTACGGCTCGGTCAACCTCTCCGACGACGCGTTCGACGAGCGCCTACCCGATGTGCCCGCCTTCTTCTCGCAGCACTACACCAACGCGCACCGGTACGGCCTGGTGTCGCTGGCCGAGGCCAGCGCCGACGCGGGGTTCGAACCGCACGCGGACGACCTGAGTCGGGCCGCCATCCTGGTGGGGCGGGGCGGCGTGGACGCCAACGTCGACAGTTACCTCTCCATCCTGCGCGCCGACCCCGAGCGTACGGAGCCGCTCGCCGCCATGGAGCTCTTCGTCGCCGGGGAGCAGGCGGTGACCCCCTCCGACGTGGCCCTGGTGCAGAGCGCGCTCACCCGGTCGAACGGCCCGTGCTTCACCGTGTCGTGCGGTTGCGCGTCGTCCGCCGTGCAGATCGGCAACGCGCGACGGCTCATCGCCGACGGCGAGGTCGACGTCGCGATCGTGACGGGCGTCGACGTCTTCAATATCGGGCTGATCAGGAACATCCAGCGCCTGCTGCACGGTGCCCAGCGGACCTACGACGCCTTCCGCTCCGGCGACATGCCGGAACTGCTGCCGTCCTTCGAGTCGCTGATGCGTCCCTACGACCGGCGGGCGACCAGCATCAACCACGGCGAGGGCGCCGCCACCCTGATCCTGGAGAGCCGCGAGCACGCGGAGCGGCGCGGGGCGCACGCCTACGGACAGGTGCTGGCCACGGCCATGACCCGTGACGGGCTAGCCAACCCGTTGGCAGCCGACGAGACCGGGGCGGAACTGGTGAGCGCGGTGCGAGGCTGCCTCGGCGACCGGTGGCGCATCGACCAGATCCCGTACGTGCACGGCGGCAGCGACGGCAACACCGTGGTCACCGCGTTCGAGGCGGGCGCGGTCCGAGAGTTGTACGGGGAGGACTCCGGGCTGCTCATGACCTCCCAGGAGGGCTGCTTCGGTCACAACGGCGCGCCTGCCGGGTGTCTCGGCGTCGCCTTGACGCTGCTGATGATGGAGCGCGGCGAGGTGTGCCCGACCGCCAACTGCGAGGAGCCGGCCGAGGGGCTGCCCTTCGACCCCGTGCCGGGCGCGATCCCCAGGGCGCTCGACTTCGACTACGCGCTGAGTTTCAACTACCAGGTCGGCGGCGTGAAGAACGCCATCCTCCTGGGCAGCCCCGACGCCGGATGACCGAAGCGGGAGGAGATTTCGATGGACAACCAGCACATCGCTGTGATCGGTCTGGGCTGCCGACTGCCCGGTGGCATCGACTCGCCCGCCGACTTTTGGCGGGCCCTCGTGGAGGGCAGGGACGCGGTCGCCCCGCCGTCCCCGGAGCGCATCGAGCTGTGCGGGTGGCGGAACCACGCCCCGTCCGAGGGTGGCTTCCTCCGCGACGTCGCCGGCTTCGACGCCGAGTTCTTCGGCGTCTCCGGCCGCGAGGCCGCGGTGCTCGACCCGCAACACCGGCTGCTGCTCGAGGTCGGATGGGAGGCGCTCGAACACGCGGGAATCCCGCCCACCCGGGCCAAGGGGTCGGCGACCGGAGTGTTCACCGGGCTGAGCTACGGCGACTACATGGAGCAACTGGCTGGCGGGCCCAGTGAGTTGGAGGGCTCGATCCTCACCAACGGGCACTGTGTCGCGCCAGGCCGCATCTCCTATCTCCTCGGCCTGCACGGTCCTTCAATGGCGCTCGACACAGCCTGCTCGTCGTCGCTCGTGGCCCTGCATCTGGCCTGCCAGTCGCTGCTCGCCGGAGAGTGTGACCTGGCGCTCGCGGGCGGGGTCACGCTCATCCTGCAACCGAGGATCACCCGGTCGTTCGCCCGCATGGGCATGCTCTCGGCGAGCGGTCGATGCCGCACCTTCGACGCCTCCGCCGATGGTTTCGTCCGCGGCGAGGGCTGCGGCATGGTGGTGCTCAAGCGACTGAGGGACGCGCAGCGGGACGGCGATCGGGTATTGGCGCTGGTGCGCGGCTCCGCGGTCAACCAGGACGGGCCGTCCGAGGGGCTTGCGGCGCCCTCGGTCACGGCTCAGCGCGCCGTCTACGAGGCCGCCCTGACCAGCGCTGACGTCGACCCGGGGGACGTGGGCCTCATCGAGACCCATGGCACAGGGACCCGGGTCGGGGACCCAACCGAGTTCGCGGGCCTCGCGCAGGTCTACGATCCCGGGCAGGACTCGTGCGCGCTGACATCGGTGAAGACCAATCTCGGACACCTGGAGCCGGCGGCAGGCATCGTCGGGTTCATCAAGACGGTGCTGTGTCTGCGGAACGAAGTGGTGCCGCCCAACCTGCACTTCGCCCGCTGGAGCCCGTCCATCGACGCGGCGCACACCCGCTTCTTCGTGCCGACCGCGCGACCGGTTCCGTGGCCGGTACTCACCGGCGCTCGGCTTGCCGCCGTCTCCTCCTTCGGTTTTTCCGGCACCAACGCTCACGCGGTACTCGAGCGCGCCTCCGAGCGGGTGGCGTCCGTGCCACGCGCCCGGTGGCCCGAGCCCGCCTCGTCTGTGGAGCCCTCGTCCGAGCCCGAGGTGTTCCTGGTGCCGGCCGGCTCAGCCGACGCCCTACCGGAGGCGGCACGGCGACTGGCCGACTGGGTGTCGGGCGACGGAGCCGGCACGCCGCTGCGGGATATCGCCCACACCCTTGCGCTGCGCCGCGACTCGGGGCGTGGGCGGTTGGGAGTGGTGGCCGGGTCGCACGACGAACTGGCCAAAGTCCTGCGGAGGTTCGCCGAGGGGCAGGCGCAGCCACGCGTAGTGCGGGGCGTCGTGACGGCCGGCGTCGCGCGGCGTCCCGTCTTCGTCTTCTCCGGGCAGGGCTCCCAGTGGGCCGGTATGGGCCGTGAACTGCTGGCCGTCGAGCCGGCGTTCCGCACGGCGCTGGCCGAGATCGATCCGTTGATCTCGGCGGAGACCGGGTTCTCGGTACTGGAGATCATCCGCCGAGCGCACCCGGTGCGTGGCTGCGGCCGCGTGCAACCCCTGTTGTTCGCCATACAGTTGGCGTTGGCGGCCACCTGGCGGGCACACGGTGTCGAGCCGGCCGCAGTGATCGGGCACTCCATGGGTGAGGTGGCGGCGGCCGTGGTGTCCGGCGCCCTGTCACCGACGGACGGCGCTCGGGTGATCTGCCGCCGGTCGCTGTTGCTCGACCGCATCGCCGGGCGGGGCAGCATGGCCACCGTGGCGCTGGACGCGGCGGCGGTCGCGAAGGAGCTCAAGACGCGGGAGCACGAGTTCGAAGACCAGGTGTCGATCGCCGTGCTCGCGGCACCTGGCTCCACCGTGGTCGCGGGCAGCCCGGACGACGTCCGGCGTCTGGTGGACGGCTGGCGCGCGTGCGGCCTGAGTGCCTCGTTGGTCGCGGTCGACGTCGCCTCCCACTCACCCCAGGTTGACCCGTTGCTCCCGGATCTGCGTGACATCCTCGGGGACCTGACGCCGTGCCGCCCAGCGGTGCCGTTCTACTCGACGGTGTTGGACGACCCGCGGGACACGCCGCCCTTCGACGCCGACTACTGGTGCGACAACCTGCGCCGACCGGTCCGCTTCGCCGCCGCACTGGCGGCGGCCGCGGCCGACCAGCACACCGTGTACGCCGAGGTCTCCCCGCATCCCGTGGTGTCCCAGGCGATGCGACAGAACCTGATCCAGCTGGTGGCCGACCCCGTCGTGCTGCCGACCCTGCGCCGTGAGGAAGAGGAACGGGCGACCTTCCGCACCCAGTTGGCCGCCCTGCACTGCGCCGGGGGGAGCGTGGACTGGTCCGTGCCCTACGGCGACGGCACGCTGGCAGACGCGCCCACCATCGCCTTCGACCGCGCTCACCACTGGACGGAACCGGCGGCGGCGACCACCTCCTCGGGCCCGGGGCCGTTGCCCGGCAACCGCGCCGAGATCCCCGGCACTCCGGCTCGGCAGTCCTGGACGGCCGACGTCGGAACCGCCGAACTGCCGTGGCTCGCGGAACACCTGGTGAACGACGAGCCGATTCTGCCCGGTGCCGTCCACCACGCCCTCGCGCTGAGCTGTGCCTGCCAGCTGCTCGCCGCCGAGCCCTACGAGATCGAGATCCGAGACCTCCGCTTTCTGGCGCCGCTCCGACTGGCCGAGCACACTATTGTCACCACGCTGTTGACGCCCGGCGACGCCGACCGCGTCGAGTGCGTCGAGTGCGAGATCCTCGGCCGCGCGGACGCCCAGCTGGCCGATTCGAACTGGGTACGGCAGGCAACTGCCTCGCTGCGCCGGCTCGGCGGCGCCCCGCGCGTGGAGTGGGCCTCTCTCGAAACGTTGGCGCTGCGCCACCCCCGCCGGCTGGCTCCCGAAGAGCTCTACCAGTGCCTGCGCTCCCGCCGCCTCGTCCACGGCCCGGCGTTCCAGGGCATCTCCGAGCTGTTCGCCTCCCGCCGTGGTGAGAGCTTCCTGGCCAGAGTGGAGTTGCCGGCCGCCGCGCGCCTCGGCGACCATTCGCTGCGCGTCCATCCGGTCCTCCTCGACCTGTGCGCGCAACTCGCCGTGGCTCCGCTGATCGGCCAGCGCGACTCCCATCCCCTGCTTCCCGCGGCGATCGAGAGCGTGCGAATGCCGGGAGACCCTTCGACCGCGACGCACTGTCACGCCCGCGTGGTGGAGAACACCGGTGCCTCCCTGGTGGCGCACGTTCGTCTGCTCGACGCCGCAGGCCGGCCGCTGCTCATCGTCCAGGGACTGCGCTTCGCCCGCCACACACCGGAGGCCGAGGTCCCGGTCGACGACGCCTTCCTCCAGATCGGGTGGGAGGAGGTTCCGCTGCCTCCCGCCGACCGGACGTCGGAGCCGGCCGCCGCCGGACCCGTGGTGATCGCGGGCGATTCGATCGACGCGGCCGCCCCGCTGGCCGTGACCCTGGGCGACTCCGGGGTGGAGACCCAGGTCTGGGAGGCGCCCGGCACCGACATGCCCCTCGAGGACCTGACCGAGCGGCTGATCGGGAAGCTGGCCGGCGATCCACCGCCGCGTGCTGTGGTCCTGCTGGGAAACGGTAGCGGCCACGACGGTGATCCGGCCGCCTCCGCGGTGCGCGGGGTGCGGTGGCTGCTGGCCGCGACGCAGGCCCTGGTCGCGGTGGCTCCCACCCCTGTGCCTCGGCTGTACGCGGTCACGCGCGGCGGCGACGCCGATCCCGCGCAGAGCGCTCTGCGGGGCGTGGTGCGGGTGCTCGCACTGGAGCATCCGGAGTTGCGGCCCACCCTGCTGGACGCGGCGCCCACGGAGGAGGCGATGGCCGAGGTCGCCGCCGAACTCCTGGCGGACCGCCCGGACGACGAGGTGGCTGTGGGCTCGGGACGGCGACGTGTCGCCCGGCTCGACTACGCACCGCTCACCGACGCGGAGCGGGCCGCCACGGCGCGGACGGTGCGCTGCGGGGAGGACGGCTTCGGGCTGCGGGTCGGGCGCCAGGGCGATCTCGGCACCCTGGAACTCGTCACCCGCGATCGGCGGGCGCCCGGACCTGGCGAGGTGGAACTGCGGGTGACGGCCGCCGGGCTCAACTTCCGCGACGTGCTCACCGCGCTCAGGATGCTGCCGGAGCCGGCCGACCGGATCGGCTTCGAGTGCTCGGGCGTGGTCACCGCCCTCGGTGACGACGTACGCGAACTGGCCGTGGGCGACCGGGTGATGGGCGTCGAACTGAACGGAGGCTGCTTCGGCTCGTTCGTCACGCTACCGGCTGAGCTGGTGGTCCCCGTGCCGTCCGGTATGAGTATGGTCGCCGCGGCCGGGTCGCTCGTGGCGTACCTCACCGCCTGGTACGCGCTGCGGCGCGTCGGCGGGCTCGTCCCAGGGGAACGGGTGCTGATCCACTCCGCCACCGGCGGTACGGGGCTTGCCGCCGTGGCGGTGGCGCGGCTGCTGGGGGCCGAGGTGCTAGCCACCGCGGGAACCGAGGCAAAGCGCCAGCGTCTCCGCGCGATGAGGATCGGGTATGTCGGCGACTCCCGGTCGCTCGACTTCCGGGAGGAGGTCATCAGGGCGACTGACGGGCAGGGCGTCGACCTGGTGCTCAACTCGCTGTCCGGCCCGGCGATCAGGGCCGGACTCGACACGCTGCGCCCGTTCGGCCGCTTCGTCGAACTCGGGGTGCGTGACATCGACGCCGACGCGCCACTCGGCCTGGCGCCGCTGCGGCACAACGTCACCTTCCGGGCCGTCGACCTGATCGGGCTTCGGCGCGAGCGACCCGAGGAGTTCGTAGGACAGCTGCGCGAGGTGTGCGCGGAGCTGGCCGCCGGCCGCCTGGAGCCGTTGCCGTACACCGACGTTCCGCTGTCGTCCGCCGAGGAGGCGTTCCGTACGCTGGCGGGCGCCCACCATCAGGGAAAGCTGGTGTTGACCGTGGAGCAGGAGGGCACCGTCACCGCTCGGCCGGCCGGCGGGCCGAGATGCGTGCGGGAGGGTGGAACGTACGTGGTGACGGGCGGTCTCGGCGGGCTCGGTCTGGCGACCGCCGGTTGGCTCGCCGAGAACGGCGCCGGCCATCTGGTGCTCAACGGCCGAACCGCCCCGTCGGGAACCGCGGTCGAGGCCGTGCGCGCGCTGTCCGCGCGCGGCGCCAAGGTGTCCGTGGTGCTCGGGGACATCGCCGAGCCCGGCATGGCGGAGCGCTTGGTGGCGGTGGCGAGGGAGGACGATCGTCCGCTGTGCGGCGTGGTGCACGCCGCGATGGTGCTGGCGGACTCGGCCGTCACGGAGGTGCGCGATAACGGGCTGGCGCGCGTGTGGGCGCCCAAGGTGATCGGAGCCTGGCGACTGCACGCGGCGACCGAGGGACTCGGGATCGACTGGTTCGTGGCCTACTCCTCGCTGGCCTCGCTGATCGGCAACCCGGGCCAGGTCTCCTATGCGGCGGCGAACGCCTGGCTCGACGGGTTCGCCGCCTGGCGCACGGCCCGTGGGCTGCCGACCCTGGCGGTCAACTGGGGTCCCTGGGGCGAGACGGGGGTGGCGACCGGCTTCGCGGGGCGTGGCTACGAGACCATCTCCACCGAAGTCGGGCTGCGCTCGCTCGCGGCGCTGCTGTCGCACGGGCGGGTGCGCACCGGGGTGATCCCGGGCGCGCCGCTCAGCTGGATCCCGACGGCCGGGCGGCGGGCGCCGTTCTTCTCCCGGCTCCTGCCTACTGCCGACGGGGAGGCACCCGGGGAGCGGTGGGAAGGTGGCGACGTCCGGTCCCGCCTGGAGTCCGCCTCGCCCGGCCTGGAGCGGCGCACCGTTCTGGTGGACTGCCTCGCGGGTCACATCCGCTCGGTTCTGCGGCTCGGCAGCGCCTCGATCGACCCCGAGACACCGCTCAGGTCGCTGGGCTTCGACTCGCTGCTGGCGATGGAGGTGCGGGTAAGGCTCGAATCCGACCTCGGCGTCCGACTACCCGGCAATTTCGTCTGGCAGCATCCCACGCTCGCCGCGCTCGCGGCCGGCACGGCCCGTAAGATGGGGCTGGCGCTGGACTGACCGCCTTTGTTCCCCGGCCCGGGAGATTTGCCGTAAGCGGCACTCCCGGGCCTTTCTCATTTGTCGGGGCGATATATGCTTCTTCTGCCACCTCGATGCCCGGCATGCGCTTTCCGGAGTGCGTTCAACAGTCATAACGCATCCGTCTCCCCTTTTTCGCGCCTTCCCCGTTTGTGGGTCAATTGCTTGAATTTGGCCGCAGGTGAGAACGCGCAACAGCGCACCCATGGGAGGAGAACCATGAAGCTTCGGCTCCGAATTCCGCTTCTGTGTGCGGGCGCCGGGCTCGCGGCCGGCCTGGCGCTAGTTCCCGCGGCTCCGGCCGCCGCTCAGCCGACCGTGCTCGTGCCGTGCTCCGTGACCGACCTGGTGAACGCGATCGACGCGGCCAACACCGCGGGCAGCGGCGACCTGCTGCTGGCGCCGGGGTGCACCTACACCCTGACGGCCGCCGACAGCGACGAGGACGGCCTGCCCGTGATCACCGGGGACATCACCCTCGTCGGCGCGTCAACCACCATTACCCGTAGCTCGACCGCTCCCGACTTCAGGATCTTCGAGGTGGCCGAGGGCGGGAACCTCACGCTCTCGGCGTTGACGGTCAACGGAGGCAAGACCACCGGCGACGGTGGTGGAATTCTGAATAACGGCACCGTGACGCTCAACGCCACAGCGGTGAGGAACAGCCAGGCGGCCGGCGAGGGCGGCGGGGTAGCCAACCACGGCACCCTCAACGTCAACGCCGGCAGCCGGATCAGCTACAACTCGGCTGTCACGGGCGGGGGCGGCATCCTGAACACCGCCACCCTCGACATCACCGCCTCGAGCATCGACCACAACTCCATCACTGGCACCGATGCGCTGGGCGGCGGTCTCTTCAACTCCGGGGGTGACGTGACGGCCGACCTGAGCAGCGTGGGTTCCAACTCGGCGCTGGCCGCAGGGGCGTCCGGTGCCGGCGTGGCCACCGTGGGCGGCACCGCCGAACTGAACCTCGACCTGGTGGGGAGCAATGTCGCCAACACCGCTCCCGGCGGCATCTACAACGACGGGACGACGCTGACGTTGACCTTCTCACTGGTGGCCGGCAACTCCCCGAGCAACTGCACCGGAAGCCCGTCTCCGGTCCCCGGTTGTCTCGGCTGAGCTGACACGGGCCGGACAACCGAAGGGCGTCTACCGGGCGGAGACTCCGTCCGGTAGACGTCCCTCTCGGCGGCTCCGATCGCTCACCGCGAGGTCGCGGTCCGGCAGCTCTCCAACTGCTCACGGAAGTCCCCCAGGGTGGACCGTAGGCCCTTCTGGTGGAGCAGCCGCTGGAAATCCCGAACATATTCGGCGCAGATGGAGGACCGCACACCGCTGAGCAACTCGATCGCGCGAGTCGCCGCACTGCGGCCCTCCTCGACCTCGTCCAGCTCGATCCGTGCCGAGGCGAGTAGCAGGAGGTCGATGACCCGGCGGCGGACCGCGAGCTCGGGATGCTCGGCGTGGGCGCGCTCCGCCCAGTGAGCGGACAATTCCGGCTGGCCAAGGTCGCGGTAACAGTGGGCGAACTCGCCGGCGAGGTAGGCCATGTCGAAGTAGTGCAGCCACTCGGGCTCGGTGCCGGGCTTGGCCTGCTCCAGGGCCTCGATGGCCCGGCCGATCGCGACTTCGCAGGCTTCGTTGTCGCGGAGCAGCGCGTAGCCCCGGGCCTCCGCGGCCAGGAACAGTGCCCGAGACATGGGGGTTTCCTCTCGCTCCGCGCCACCGCGCGCGGCGAGCGCCAACTGGACGACTTCCCTCGGGTGGCCGAGGGCGGGGGCCAGGTGGCCCATGCCGCAGGCGAGCACGCAGCCGCCGAGCAGTCGGTCGCCGGCGACCTGAGAAAGCCGCAGGGCCTGGACGTAGTACCGCTGGGCCAAGCTGAGCAGCCCCGTGTCAACGGCCATGTAGGCGGCCAGGTAGTTGAGCCGGGCGACGGCGCCGAACAGGGCACGCCCGGTTGACTCGTCGTAGGAGCCGGTCAACAGGCCCGAGACAAAGGTATTGAGGTAGTGCACCACGATGGATCGCAGATGCCCGCTACCGAACCGCTGGTCGAGATCGCTCAACGCGTGGGTGGCGGCGTTCACCGCCGCCACGTCGCCGTCACCCACCCGGGAGCCGCCACTGCGGGCCACTTTGGTGTCGGGCGGGGTGATCAGCCAGTCCCGGCTGGGGCCGATGAGCGCCGACGCGGCGATGGCCGAACCAAAGAACACCCCTCGCGGATCCGCGTCGCTGGCCCACAGGGAGCACGCCTGTTCCACGACACCCCGAATGTCCGAAGCGAACTGAAGGCCCACGGCGCCTGCCAGGTTCCTTCCGAACGCCATGCCGATCTCTTCTAGGGAGACGGTCCTGTCCAGCCTTTCACTCAGCACCTCGGCGATGATCGCCGCCGTTCTCGCGCGTGGCCGCTGCCCGCGCAACCACCGGCTGACCGAGGTCTTGTCGTAGCGTAGTGAGATGCCCAGTTTTTCGCCCCTCGAATTAACACTGCGAGCGAGACTGGCGTTCGAGAATCCTGCCTCCTCGATCAGGGCTTCCAGGCGGTGATTCGTCTGACGCTCCAAGAGCGGTCTGGCCGCCATATATCTCACCTTTCAAGAGTTCCCGAAGGGGCTTTCCCTGTGGAAAGCGCTCATAATTGAGGAGCGTTCCCCTGCGTGTTCCCGGATGCTCGACTGGGAACATTCTCATTTTTCCTTTTTCTTGCGACAACAGCGCCAAGTGGCAGGGGCGCCGTGTGGTGGGCCCGCCCGGCGCGCGAAAGTGGTTTGGCGGAAGGTGATCCAGGACGTGCTCCTTGTGCCCCCCAGCACGTGGCCTCTTCCCGCATGGAACGGGCGGCGCCAACAGCCGCGTGGGTTCTGGCGGCCGGTGTGCACAGTCGGGCAGTGGCGAGCCGGTGGTCTCGGCGTGCGGGCGCGAGGAAGGTCATGGCGAGGCGATCGGCTGGCAGGGGAGGCATGTCACTCGGGGGGTTGCCCTCGGGCGATCTGCTCAGCTCAGCCGTATTGAGCACTCATCCACCCCGGGCGTCTGGCATCAATGCCCGACTTGGTCGATGTGCCACGGTATGCGACGTTCTCAGAGAGGCCGTGGAGAGCGGCGGGACGAGACGTCGGCTGGGCCGCCCCGACCGCCGGCGAATCGTTGGGCTTTTCTTCGGAAGTCACGCCATATCAACGACCCTCGTGGCGCGTAGATGCGCTCCGGGGCACGCAGCGGGGATCATTCCGGCATGACGGGGGCGCTTGCCGACGTCCTGCTTTTCGGTGCCCTGCGTGCCGCGCGCGTTGTGGGAGGGGGCGCTTTTGTTTCGAAACGCCTCGCTTCGGTGACCTTCCGTGATGATCGGCCTGCCGTGGGCTACCCAGCGTCGTGTCCGGCCCGGAGTCGCTGGCGACTTACCGTCATAAAACGACCGCCTTGGGCGCCAGGTTTCTCCCGGTCTAATTTTCGCCCCGCTCGCCGCGCTCTGCACCTCCGTGCGTCCGGCGTGCGTTGCCTCGGCACACCCCCGGGGGCGTGAGCCCTCGGCGCACGACGGCTCCGTCCGCGCAACCCCGGTCTGCCAGTCGCCCTTCGGAGCCATGAACGGGCGGTCGGTAGAGGCGGTGCGAGATCCGCTTCGAACCGCGCAATATCACATCCACCGTGCGGAAGGAGACGTACGGCGCCGCCGTCGCTGTCCCCGTGCCGTCGCGCGACTCCAGGCATTGAGACATCCCATCGGTCCATGCCGTCAAGCGGCGGCTGGCGGCGGGGCAGGAAAGCGGCGTTCTCGTTGTATATCCGGCGGGTGGCCAGGCAGTGGTGGAGCTCCGAGGAGCCGGATGTAGAGGTTCCGCAGTGCGGCTGTGTGCCGGCCACCGTGGTTTCTGCGGCAGCGCGCGGTCGTCGGCGAATCGGGTCCGGTCGTCGCCGATCTCGGCCAGAACTCGGCTCTGCTGTACTGAGAAGGGACTGTTACACCATGACCGAAGGCCCGAGTGGCCTCCTTGATTCCCAGGAAGAGCGTTTTGGCGACCGGTCCGGAGGCAGTTGGTGATCACCTGGCTCACGGACCTCGATGAGAAACGACGGCAGTGAGCCTTTTCCAACCTTAGCCTCGAAGTTTCGTGACGGGCTGCCGAGGGATTCGGTGGCCTGTTTCCGTGCCGTGAGCTGAGTCTGTGCGGGGCGAGGGCCCGAGTGTCGTCTCGGGGTGTCGCCGGGTTCCACTGCTCCGGGTGGTGAAGGGCTGTCGTAGGGATGGGTGAGTCCGATGGTCAGCCGGGGTTCGGTAGGAGTGCGAGCCGGTCGAGTGCGGCGGTGATGTGGCCGGTCCAGGGCCAGTGCCGGGACAGGCGGAGGATTCGCCGGCGGCCGGTGGTGACGAGCTGAGCGGCCGCGGAGAACAGACGGAATCGCGGACGGCGGGGCTCCCAGAGCCTGGCGGTGCCGGTGAGCGCGAGCATGGGCATCCAGGCCAGCAGGTCGAGGGCGATCTGGACGATCTCGAGCCAGACCTTGTTCTGGGTGGTGTGGTGCAGGGGCAGGTTGCGCAGTCCGGTCGCGCGGGCGGCCCGGATCCGGTCCTCGGCCCGGGCCCGCAGCCGGTGGCGGAG
>NZ_SMKC01000380.1 GCF_004348315.1 Streptomyces sp. 8K308
CCCTTGTCCGGACCTCCGCGTCCGCTACGACCGCCGGCGCGGGCCCACCGGCGCTTCGCGCCGACTGAGCTCCGGGCACGGCCAACCCGACGCCGAGGCCCGGGGACGGTGCCCCCGCCCCCGCGACGACCACTACCTCGCCATGCCGACGAACGCCGCGAAGGCGCTCGTGGAAACCAGCAGAGCTGGCCCTTCAGAGTGCTTGGAGTCTCGTATGCCGACCTGCCCGGCGCAGCTCAGATCGGCGATCTCGACACAGCTGTTACCGGTTTCCGTGCTGTAGGAGGACTTGAACCAAGCCGATTCGGGCACAACATCTGGTGCCATGCAGTGAGTCATTCGCGTGAGATCTCCCGTGCTAGTCGGTGCAGGAATCCGGGCGTCTCACCGGGTGCGAGGGCGCCCGCTCGCAGGGCGTCGAACCTGCGGGAAAACTTCCAAGCGGTGGTGTCCTTGTCGCTGAGGTTCGACCCACCATCCGCCACGTCGGTCTGCACGATCGTGGGCAGCGGCCCTCCGAACTCCAACAGAGTGAAGTTCGTGCTGGAGCGATAGGTCACCGTGCCGGTCGGCAGGATCTGGACCGTGACGTTGTCCAGCGCCGCGAGTCGGGTGATCTCCTCGTACTGCTCACGCATCACGTCGACACCGCCGATGATCCGTCGCAACGCGGCCTCGTCCAGGATGGCCCACAGCTCTACTGGATGGTCTTGCCGGATGAGCAGTTCCTTACGCTCCCCTCGGAGCTGCACCGAGCGCTCGACGAACTCGGTCGTCGTCTCCTCGACGAGCTTGGCCGCCAGCAGCATCTCCCGGGCGTAGCGCTCGGTCTGGAGCAGGCCGTAGACCACGTCCGGCTGCCAGACGCGAATGGTTCGGGCACCACTCTCCAGGCCAACAAGCGTCGCCATGCCGGAAGGCATGATGTTGCGGTACTGCGCCCACCAGCCGCGCTTGAGCGAGTCCCGGTGGATGTCAACGAGGTACTGCACGTCGCCATCGTCCGTAACGCCGTACCTGTCGAGCAGTTCCCGCAGATCAGCGACCTTGGGGAGCGCCGTCACGCCGTTCTCCACGCGGTAGAGCTTGGACGGCGAGAACGTCAACCCATCGACTGCCTCGACAAGGGTGAATCCAGCTTTGTCGCGCAATCGCTTCAGCTCCCAGCCCAGTTGCATGCGCCGGACGGTGGGTCCGGTGGGTGCTGCCATGAGTCCGCCTCTCTGCCGACCAAGCTTAACGACCCCGTCATCCGGGCTTCGACGATGCGAACTTCAGCCCGCCCTGCCGAGATTAGAGCTCGGCTCGCCGCATGTGCCATCTTCAGCGATTTTTTCACCGCCACTTGCGTGTTTGAATTCACGACTCCCAGGCTGGTTGCGCTACCGGTCGAACACGAACGGTAGTTGGCGGATCGAGGGCTGGAGGTCGCATGCAACTGGCGGTCGGAGTCACCGTGGTGGACGCGCGCACCGGACGGACCGGGATCGTTCAACTCCTCAGGGACGCCCGGGGCAACGTCTGCACCACGTCAATACAGCAGCCAACCCGCGCCCTGCTCCGTGCCGTTGGTCGGCGCGAGCCGCTGTGGTGGGCGCGCGTCGCAGACCTCGCGGTACCAGCCGAAAACACGGCGGACCTCGGCCTTGGCCACCGCTCACACCCGCTGCTCGGCCAGACCGTGGTGGACACCGCGACGGGCAGAACGGGCGTCCTGCGCGCCGTCTGCCCCGACTCCGCCGACGCCCCTCCTGTGGCGTGGCTGTCCCCGCCAGGCGGCGGCCGGGAGTGGACGACCGCGATGGAAGCCGTTGAGCTCACTCCTGGGGATGGGGTTCGAGCGCGCGACGGAGCAGCACTGCCGCGACGAGCAGGGCGGCGAGCCAGCAGGCGCTGAGGGCGAGCGTCGGCCGATGTCCGAGCCACCCCGTCGCGGCCCCACCCACCGTGTTGCCCACCGCGCACCCCAGGAGCCAGACGCTCACCATCAGGGTGTAGGCCCTGGTGAGCGCGGACCGGGGAACCAGGGTGTCCAGAAGTGCCGAAGCGGCGATCGCCGACGGCCCACCGCAAATACCGACCAGGAACAGCGCGGGGAACAGCGGCGCGAGACTGTCAGCGGCCCACGCCGCCAGACCGATGGCCACCGCTGAACCCGCCAGCGCGACAAGCATCAGCCGAGCCTGCGACCAGCGCCATGAGATCGCCCCGAGGGCGAGCCCCGAGACGATCTCACCTGCCGCGGACATGGCTAGGAGCGCTCCGCTGTCCGCCGCACTGCCCAGGGACAGAGCGGCGGCCGGCACCGCGACGGCGACGACACCGGCCGAGACGCCCGCGCCCGCCATGATCGACAGCAGGACGACGAGGCCGGTGCCCCCACGGACACCGTCCCTTCCGGCACGGTCCAGCGAAGGGCGCCACGACCGCGATGCCCTGGCCCAGGAGAAGAGCACCGCCGCGCCGCAGGCCAAGAGCCCACCCGCCAGCACGGCCTCGCCGGGCCCCGCCGCCACCAGCACAGCGATGTCGCCAACGGGCCGGCCAGCACGGCCAGTTGGAACAGCACCGCCAGCAGCGCGTACCCCGCCGTCCTGGCCGCTCCTTCCGCGACCAGCTCGGCCAGCAGCACCCTCATGCTGCCGGTCGTCGCGGGAATACTGGCCCCCATTCCCGCGCTGGCCACGACGACGAAGCCGGGCCAGTCGACCGTCGGTGCGGCGGTGACCAGGAAGAAGCCCCAGGCCGCGCAGGCCACACCCGCGGTCGAGACGACCCTCGCCTGTCCGTGACGGTCGATCAACCACCCCTGCGCGCTCAAACCGGCGGCGTTGCCCGCGCCGAACGCGGCCGCCGCGAAACCGCTGACGGCGAGCGAGCCGGTCAGCTCCTGCGCGTACAGCAACAGGCTCAGGCCACACATGCCCAGAGGGAGCGCACCGATCACGGTGGCGAGAAGGGGGACACGCAGGCCGGGAATCCTCAGAACGGCAACATAGCCCTGCATAGGACATGCCTTTCGAGCATGCCCACCCACCCGGGAGCCGGACTCCCAACGGACCACCATCACACAGGACGGCGACTGATGCCGCACACACTACGGCCACCGGGGCGACGGTCGTCAACACGCCTGTTCGGAGCGACGCCCGACGCGCGCTGCTCGGCCGGCGTGTGCTGGACACCACCTCGGGGTGAGCAGGGCAGGTGACGAAGCGGATCGCTTGGAAAGCCCAAGCGATCGCGAGACCAGTGCACACCCTCCAGGGCCCTGCCCCCTCCGGCTCACCGCATGGGAGGCGGAATGAATCGCCCTCTCACGCCCCGGCCTGCTCCTTGCCGTGGGTCGGGACGATAGCGAGCTCGTCCATGCGGCGGGCGCCCCATTCCCCCAGGGGGCCGAGCGCCGCGTAGAGCCGGACGCCCAGGTCGGTCAGCTCGTACTCGACGCGTGGCGGTGTCTCGTCGAACACCGTCCGCCGGACGACCCCGTCCGCCTCCAGTTCGCGGAGCTGCTGGGCAAGCACCTTCTCGCTGACGCCGGGAAGGCTGCGGCGCAACTCGCCGAATCGATGGAGTCGCTCGTCGAGCGCCCAGAGGATCAGTGCTTTCCACTTGCCCTCGATGACGTCCATCGCGGCGTCGAGGGCACAGACGTAGGGCGGGTTGCGCATCCGCCCCATGGTAGCCGGACGCGCCGTGGCTCAGCCGGCGGCGACGGCGCTCCGCATCCGCCACAGCGAGGCGCTCAGGTGTCCGGCCAGCTCCGCTGGCACACCCGCCTCAGCCGAGGCGGCGAGGATGTTCTCCAGGCCGGTCGCCTGCATCGCGGGGTTGAACTCGTCCGGGACGGACTCGCTGACGCCGGCGAGGGCGACCACGACGGGCAGCATCTGCTCCAGCCACGGCTGGAGCACCTCGCGCCTGAACGTCTCCACGTCGCCGCCGTCCGCGTGGACCAGCGACACGGCGTGGTCCACCCCGGCGCTCATGCCGTACATGCCACTCAGCGCCGCCATGTCGTACAGCGCCGCGAACCCGGGATCCTCGCCCACCCACTGAGAACGGCCGAGGGGGGCGAGCACGGGCGCGAGACGGTCGAAGAGGTCACGCGCGCCGCTGTAGAGGATGAACGCTCCGTCCGTCCCCACCGTCGGAGGCACGGCCATGATCCCGCCGGCCAGGAACCGTACCCCGTACCCGTCGAGCCACCCGGCGAGCTCGCGGGCCTGCCGTGCGGAGCCGCTGGTGAGATTGACCAGCGTGGAGCCGGCCAGCTCCCGCAGGGCTGGAGCGAGCGCCTCGCGGACACTGGCGTCGTCGAGCAGGCACACCACCGTCAGATCGGCGGCCCCGATCGCCTCTCCCACGCTCGTGGCCTCCCGCGCACCGCGCGCGACCAGTTCGTCCGCCTTCCCACCGGTGCGGTTCCAGACCGTCACCTCGCGACCGCCGTCGAGGAGCGCGCCCGCAAGCGCCCGTCCCATGGCGCCCAGACCCAGAATGCTGATGCGTTCGTGCTGCGTGTTCATGCGGAACACTGTTCACTCGGGGTGGAACGTGCCACAAGTACCCACTTTGCAGTGGGTGGTTACCCCGAGGTCAGTCAGCGGGCGCGCGCCCTGGGGGCACTGTCCGGCCGGCCCCCGACGGCAGCGGCCCGCGTCCGCCGGGGCTGGGGTCCCTTCGAAACCGCGGAGCCGGCAGGCGTCAGCGCCTGCGGTCGGTGAGGATGACCGCGGCGGTGATCAGGGCGAAGATGGCGATGGGCGCCGCCACGAAGAGGCCGAGCGTCTCGGCCACGCTCAGGCCGGGGCCCGGGTCGTCGCCGTCGTCGGGGATCAGGGCGAAGGCGGCCGGGGAGGACAGCATCGTCAGCAGGACCGCGCCGACCGTGACGGCTGCCGCTCGCTTCGCGTTGCGCTTCTTGTTCAGGTTGACCACACAGGCCACAGTAGCCAACCGGTTCCGGGGCCCGTTCAGTGGCCCGCCATCTCGGCGCGGACGGCGTCGAGCAGCGCCGCCACGCGCGGCGAGGCGGCCAGCGCCTCCAGCGTGGTGGGGCGGCCGTCGGCGTCGGCGATCGGCAGCCGCCAGTTGGGGTACTCGCGCCAGGTGCCCGGCACGTTCTGCGGGCGGCGGTCGCCCGTCGCGTCCGGGAGCCAGACGCCGACCATCCGGGCCGGGGTGCGGGCCAGGAAGCGGTAGGCGGCGGCGATCAGCTGCGGCTCGTCGGCGTCGGGCGGAAGCAGTCCGAGCCGGTCGAAGTAGGCCAGCCACTCCGCGTTCTCGGCGTGTGCGTCCCGCAGTTCGGCCTCGGCGTCGTCGGTGATGTCGAGCAGGTCGCGCAGCCGGACGTGCTCGGCGGCAAGACGGGCCGCGGTGGGCGGCAGGTCGTGGGTGGTGACGGTGGCGAGGCAGTCGGCGCGCCACGCCTCGGGCGGCAGCGGCGGGGCGCCAGGCGCCGCCCAGTCGCGCTCGAACCACAGCACGGAGGTGCCGGCGATGCCGCGCGCCGCCAACTCCTCGCGCACGCCGGGCGCCACGGTGCCCAGGTCCTCGCCGATCACGACGGCCCCCGCGCGGTGCGCCTCGAGGGCCAGCACGCCGAGCATGGCGTTCGCGTCGTAGGAGACATAGGTGCCGTCGGCGGGGTCCGCGCCCTCCGGGATCCACCAGAGCCGGAACTGGCTCATCACATGGTCGATCCGCACCCCGCCCGCGTGCCGCAGCACCCCGGCGAGCAGCTGGCGGTAGGGCTCGAAGCCGTGTTCCGCGAGCCGGTCGGGGCGCCAGGGCGGCAGGCCCCAGTCCTGGCCGCGGGTGTTGAAGGCGTCGGGCGGGGCGCCGGCCGACACGCCGGCGGCCAGCAGCCCGGCCTGCGCCCAGGCGTCCGAGCCGTGCGGGTGCACGCCGAGGGCCAGGTCGTGGACCAGGCCGATGGACATGCCGGCGGCGCGGGCGGCCCGCTGGGCGCGGGCCAGCTGGGTGTCGGTGAGCCAGGCCAGCCAGCAGTGGAACTCGATGCGCTCCAGCTGCTCGGTGCGGGCGCGTGCGGTGGCCGGGGAACGCGGGTCACGGAGCCCGGTGGGCCAGGCGCGCCAGTCGGGGCCGTGCAGTTCGGCGAGGGCGCACCAGGTGGCGTGGTCCTCCAGGGCCTGGCCCTCGGCCGCGAGGTAGGCGCAGTAGGCGGCGTGCCGGCCGGGGCCGAGCGGGACGGCGCGCAGGGTCTCCAGGGCCTGGCGCTTGACGGCCCAGACGGCGTCCCGGTTGATGTGGGCGCCCCGGTGGAGGACGTCGGCGCGCAGTTCGGCGGCGCGGGCCAGCAGCCGGTCGGTGTGGTGCCTGGCGTCGGCGTCGAGGTACGCGTACTCCGGGACGTCCTCGATCCGCAGGTGGACGGGGTCGGGGTAGCGGCG
>NZ_SMKC01000381.1 GCF_004348315.1 Streptomyces sp. 8K308
CCTTCCCGCGCTCCGCGCCACCGGCCACGACGCGACCGAGCGGCCGCACGCGGCCCTGGCCGGCCCGGCGTGAGTCACCGGCCCGGCGGGCCGCCACGGCGGCAGAACTCCCCAGGCCCGGCCGCTGGCGGGAGTCCGGCCCGTCCATCAGGCTCCGGCCCTGGCCGGCCCCCAGGCAGAGATGGGCCGGGGCCCGGCGCCCCACGTCGGCCTCCCGCCCGGAGGGCCGGGCCCGCCACGGCGGCGGAACTCGCCAAGCCCGCCGCCGGCGCGAGTCCGGCCCGGCGGCCGGGTCGGCACAGGGCGGCAGACCCGCGCCGGCCGCCACCCGCCCGCACCTGCTCAGCGGCCAAGGCCGGCCGTCAGGCCGAGCGCGTCCTCAGCCCACCGTCGAGCCGTCGGCGAGATGCGCGGTGATGCGGTAGGTGGCCGTGCCGAAAGGCGCGTCGTCGGCGTGGGAGAAGCCGCGCTGGCGGTCCATCAGGCGCGTCAAGGCGCCGTCCTCGCCGGTGGCCCGGTAGAGGGAGAACGCGACGGCGTGCTTCGGCTTGTTCCAGTGGACGACGACGCCGCCCCCGGCCGCCCTGGCCACCGAGGGCAGGGCCACGCCGTCCTCGACCCGGTCGACGGCGACCGCGCGGAACGCGGTGTCGGCGGTGGCGGCGACGCCCGCGTGCACCACGTCCACCATCGGGGTGACCGAGGCGCCGATCCGCTCCCAGGTGGACCCGTCGGCCGAGACCAGCGCCGTCACCAGGTGCGAGTCGCCGTGCCTGACCAGCCGGACGAACGGGGTGTCGGCGACCCGGTGTTCGATCCCCTCGCCGAGGTCCACCACCATCGGGCTGCGGGTGATGCCGCCGGACGCGGTCTGGCCGGCGCTGCCCTGCCCGATGTCCTCGCGCGAGTCCAGGCTCCGCGTGCGCAGTTCGAGCCGGCCCGCGGCGTTCGCCCCCAGGTAGACGTAGCGGGCCCACCCGCCGGTGGCGTCCCGCAGCATCACGCCGTTGACCGCGCCGGCGGCGCCCGCGAGACGCGCGGTGACCGCGACCCCGCCCCTGGCGAGCCGGCTCACCAGGTAGAGGGAGTCGTGGTGGTCGCGGTCGTAGATGTGGTCGTCGTCGCCGCCCGCGAAGCCGGCGCCGGCCACGCCCGCGACGGTGATCGTGCCGCCGCGCACCACGGCCGAGCCGGCGGCGCCCTCCCCCACCGGGTCGTCGCGCCACGGGCCGCCCCGCAGGGCGCGGCTGTGCGCGCGGGTCACGGCGGCGGCCACCGGCGTGGCGGCGCGGCCCGCGCCCCGCTCGTTCATCGCCTGTATCCGGTAGCGGTAGGTGGCGTCCGCGTCTGGCACCCGGTCCAGGTGGCTGGTCCCGGTCACCCCGCCGGCCACCTCGGTGTAGCGGCCGCCCGCACGCTCGGCGCGGCTGACGGTGTAGGACGCGGCGCCGGCCGCCGGCTTCCAGCTGATGCCGACCGCGCCCGAGCCCGGGGTGGTGACTACGACGTCGACCGTGCCCGGCGCGCCGGGCGCCGTCTCGGCGGTGTCGAGGCGCAGCACCACGGCCGTGCCCGGGTCGAGTCGCACCGCGCCGTCCCGCACCCGTGGCCGCCGCCCGGAGACCAGGTCGAGCACCCGGTCGGCCCGCGTGCCGGGGGGCAGCGGCAGCTGGTGGACGCGCGCGTTGCGGTAGGCGGCGCGGGTGGTGTTGGCGGCGAAGAGGTAGCGGCCGTAGCGGGCGGAGGCCAGCTCCGGGTAGCCCGCGTAGGGGGTGTCCTCGCGGAAGTTGTCGCGGTCGGTTCGGCCGATGCCCGGCTGGAAGGAGACGGGGGTGAGCTCGCCGGCCTGGGCCAGCGGCGGGGCGCCCGGCGGGGTGTAGCGGTCGTGGAAGATCGCCTCCTCGACCGAGGGCGCGCGCAGCGTGTACTCCTGGTAGCGCAACACGCCCTCGGTGGCGAACTGGACCAGTTGGTCGTGACCCGCGTGTTGGGCGTGCAGCCGGCCGTTGGCCTGGAAGCCGCCCTTGTTCCGCATGATGAGCGAGGCGAAGAGGTGGGTCTCGCCGTCCCGCACGCAGAACAGCAGGTTGTCGACGTCCACCCAGGCGAACCGCTCCGGCAGGTGGTCCCGGCCGATGCCGAGCCTGGTCAACTCGGCGTCGGTGTAGCGGTCGAGGTCGGTGTGCGGCAGCACCACGCCGGCCGCCACCCGACCGAAGCGGGGGAACTCGGCGCGGCCAGCGGTGAGGTACTCCCAGGTCTCCTTGAAGCCCAGGGTGTAACGGTGGTTGGGCAGAATGCGGGACTCGAAGAGGTTGAAGTACTGGTTGTCCACGAGCTGTTGCTGGAGGAAGCCGACCGTCTCGCGGGCGTACTCCCAGTACGGCTCCCACGCCGCGCCCCGGTAGCGCTCCGGGTGGCTCGCCATGTGGCGTTCGAGGGAGGCGAAGCCCATGGCCTGGGCGGGGCTCTGCTCGTCGGTCGAGTAGGCGACCCGGCCCGGGTAGGCCGAGTTGCGGTCGTCGACCACCTGTTGCATCCGCATCACCCGGCGGCCCGCGGCGTCGACCGACTGGTAGCGGGTCTGGCCGCGGGCGTGGACGCTACGCAGCGCGAGCCGCAGGATCTCGTCGTTCAACTCCTCGTCGCCCGCGTGGTCCAGGGTGCGGTGGAACCAGGACGGCAGGTAGTTGGTCGCCTCGCCGTAGTTGCCGACGTAGCCGTTCTCCCGGGTGAGGCCGGCCGCCGTGAGCCCGGTGTGGTGGCGGCCGTAGGGCAGCCGGCGCACCACCTCCCCCGAGTCGTCCAGCTTGCTGGTGGCCAGGCCGCGCATCACCACCCGCAGATAGTCCTCGGTGTAGTGGGCGTTCCGGTCGTGCTGGAACAGGCTGTGGTAGAGGTTGAGTTCACGGCCGTCCGGGCCGACGAGCACCTCCTCGCCGAGGAACGGCGCGGCGCCGAGCGCCTCGAGCGCGATGCGGTGGCTCCTGGCCCGGCCCTCGTAGTGTTCGGAGCCGATGACCCGCAGTCCCTCGTGGGCCTTCCAGGCGCCCTCATAGGTGTACATCACCTGGTTGTGGATGTAGGAGAGCCGGGAGCGCGCGAAGTCGAAGGCGGCCTTGAGCACCCGCTCCCAGGCCCCGAACCTGGTCAGCTCCCCGCCATCCCAGCCGACGCCGGCGATGCTGTTGTCGCCGTCCACGGTGCCGGTGTCGAAGGGCTCGGCGAGCAGCGCGGCGAAGCGGTCGGCCCCGTAGACCGCCTCGTCCGCGATCAGGTTCTCGACGATGTACAGCGCCTCGCCGAGCGCCGAGTGGTACCCGCCCCAGTCGGACTGGTGGCCGCCGTTGCCCAGGCTCCTGACGTTGCCGTAGTACTGCCGGGTGTAGGCGTCGACGGAGGCAAAGATCCGGCCGAGCGCCGCCCGCTTCTGCTCGGGGGTCGCGGCCGGGCACCAGGCGGTGGACAGGGCCTCGGCGTAGTAGCGCAGTTCGTCCTGGTAACGGACGATCGACATGGTGGCGGCCGGGTTGGCGTCCACCCGCCGGGAGAGGGCGTCGAAGGTCTCGATCTGGCGGGCGCGGTACCGCTCGACGAGGGCGCGCTCGGCCTCCGGGCTCAGCGCGGTGGCCGTCTCCGTCGACTTGGGGTAACCGGTTACGTCACCCTCGAGCGGCGCCACCCAGGGCGCGGTGTGGGTGAAGGCCTCCAGGTAGCGGCGGGAGCGCGCGGTGACCCTGCCGGTGACCGAGGCGGCCACGGTGCGCACGGTGATCTCGACGCTGGTCCGGCCGAGTGTGGCGACGAGCGGCAGCAGCGCGGTGGCGAAGAAGTACCGCCCCGTCAGGGCCGCCGCCCTGGTGCCGGCGTTGATCGGCTCGTAGTCGGCGGCTCCCCGGTAGCTCGCCTGCTCCCCGTCGACCAGCAGGATCGTCTTCTGGTCCGAGTCGTCCTCGCCCCAGAACCTGAGCGTGAGGTGGTTCTGCGCCGTGGGATCGACGGCGACGGTGAATCTCAGGTCGCCGCCCCGGTCGGCCGGGGTGGCGAGCGGCAGCGCCACCCGCGCCTGTCCGCCGGTCGGCCCCGGCACGACCTCGGTGTCCTCGGCCACCAGGCCGTGCGCCCGCTCGGAGTCGGGGTCCCCGAAGAGGATCGCGTCCAGCGCGCCCGGCCGGCCGCCGGGCGCGGCGGCGGGCGACGCGGGCCCGGCGGCCAGGGCGGGCGCGGCGGCGCCGAGCGGGAGCAGGCCGGTCGCGGTCCCGGCGGCGGCGAGTTGGAGTATGGCGCGGCGGCTCGGTCCAGGGGTCATCCGATCGTCCTCCTTGGCGATGGAAGTAACCGTTTTCTCGGGAGCCGGTCAAAAGCAGAAACCGTTTGTCCACGAGGCCGCTGCGCACGCTAGACGCCTCATGCTGAGGCCGTCAATGCTCGCGACAACGCCGACACGGCGTCAACGCGGCTGTGCGGTAAACGATTTCGATGATGGCCACCGGAGCGCGGCGGCGCCCGAGGAGCCCTCGGACGACGCCGCTCCTGCTCAGTGGGCCGTGCTCGTGCTCCAGAGGACCGTGCCGTCCGCCGAGCGGATCAGCACGTCGCCGTCGGTCAGCACCTCGAGCGTGGACCCCGGGCTCGGCTCGGCGGGCGCCGACCAGACGGCCCCGCCCGCGGAGTCGGCGAGGACGAGCCGCCCGTCCGCGCGGAGTTCGGCCCGGCTCGCGCCGAGGCCCGCGGCGCCGGCGCGCCAGCGCTCGGTCTCGTTCTCGTCGCGCACCACCAGGTCGCCGTCGGTCTCGAAGCGCAGCCTGGCCTTGCGGGTGCTGACCACCTCGCCGCGCTGAAGGGTGCGGACGGCGCTGAGAACCCGGTCGGCGGCCGGCCCGCCGCCGACCGGGATGGTGCCTCTGGCCAGCCGCTCGAGGGCCGAGAGCGAGGGCGCGAACGCGTAGACCGCGCCCTCGGTGCGCACGAACTGGCGCAGGCTCAGCTCCACCGAGTCGCCGCCCTCCGCCCCGCCGGCCGGGAAGGAGACGACGCCCTCCCGCCCGATCATCGCGTCCCTGCCCACCGGCTTCTCGCGGCTCGGGAAGTCCCCGCTGTCCACCCAGGTGCGCTGGACGAACTCGAACTGGTGGATGAGGTCGGCCTGGTATGAGACGAAGAGCAGCCCGCGCGGGGCGTCGGGGCCGTTGCCCGCGCCGCCGGCCGGGTCGAAGGGCAGCCCGTAGGGGATGCCGCGGCGCATGATGCGCCGCCCGTCGAGCGCGCCGCTCAGCGCCAGCGGCTCGGGCGCCTCCGGGTCCACCTTGAGCCCGTCGCGCGGGTTGACCTTGCGGATGTGGGAGCAGAGCGGGGTGACGCGGCCCTCGAGGTCGCCGTCGAAGCTGATGTCGTTGTCCGGCTCGGCGCCCTGGGCGGCCGTGACGTCCGCGTCCGGCGACTTGGCGACCGGCGCGCCCGAGCGCCACCGCCCCACGAGCCGGGCGGCCAACCACTCGGTGGTGGCCTCCTCTGGCACCGCGCCCAGCTCCTTGAGCACCCGCAGCTGGTCGGCGACCTGGGCCCACCAGCCGGGCACGTCCTGGGCGAGCCGCCTGACGACGTGGAACGAGCCGTCGTTCATCCACTCGGGCAACCAGGCCGGCAGCCGGTGGTCGGTCGGGTGGCCGACCACGAACTCGCCGGCCGCGATGATCCTGGTGCCCGGCTTGCCGCGCTGGTACTCGGGGCGCTCGGGGTCCGGCTCGTCGAAGCCGGCCACGGCCGGCTGGCTGATGCCGTCCTTGAAGCCGAAGTGCTCCTTGCCCCTGCGCTGCCCCTCGAGCGTGGCGCCGCTCTGCTCGAAGGCGATGGAGAGGCCGTGCCTCGCGACCTCCTCGCGCTCGTGGGCGAGGGCGGCGCTCAGCTCCTCCGCGCGGTCGGCGGCGACGGTGAGCACGGCGTGGACCGGCGCGCTCCCCCGGGAGCCGAAGAGCCAGTGCGCCGGGTCGTTCGGCCCGGTGTCGCCCAGCAGCTCGGCGCGCTTGGCCATGCCCTGGGCGAAGGCCTCCTGGGTGCTGCCGCGCGGCACGTCGGCGCAGGGCGCGCCGCCGATGAGCAGGGTGAGGCCGTCGTGGCTGAAGCTCACCGAGCGCCAGACGGAGTGGAGGCCGCTCGGGTCGTCGCCGGCCGAGTTGTGCCGGGCCCGGCTGAACGCGGCGTTGAAGGCGGCGACGTCCCGGGTGGTGGCGATCCGGTGACGGAGCCGGTCGAGCCAGCCGCGGGCGCCGCGCTGGTTGCCGAAGGTCAGCAGGAGCAGCCTGACGTGGTCCTTGCGGAAGCCGGCCAGGATGTCGCCCTGGATCTCGGTGCTCTGGCGCAGCGGCAGCGCGCCGCCGGGGGCGGGGTCGGTCGCCTGCGCGGGGATGGCGCCC
>NZ_SMKC01000382.1 GCF_004348315.1 Streptomyces sp. 8K308
GTCTCGGGGTGAAGTCGGGGGCGGTCGCTCAGGCCTGGACGTCCGAGGTGATGTTCTCGGCGTCGGCCAGGGCGGCGAGGTAGCGTTCGGCGTCGAGTGCTGCGGAGCAGCCGGTGCCGGCGGCGGTGATGGCCTGGCGGTAGCTGTGGTCCACGACGTCGCCGGCGGCGAAGACGCCGGGGATGTTGGTGCGGGTGGTCGGCGACTCCACCCGTAGGTAGCCCTCGGCGTCGAGTTCCAGCTGACCCTTGAACAGCTCGACCCGCGGGTCGTGGCCGATGGCGACGAACAGGCCGGTGACCGGCAGGGCGGAGGTCTCGCCGGTGCGGGTGTTGCGGAGGGTCAGCCCGGAGAGCTTGCCGTCCGTGCCGTGGATCTCGGCGACCTCGCTGTCCCAGATGAACTTGATCTTGGGGTCGGCGAAGGCGCGCTCCTGCATGGCCTTGGAGGCCCGCAGGGTGTCCCGGCGGTGGACGATGGTGACCGTGCGAGCGAAGCGGCTCAGGAAGGTGGCCTCCTCCATCGCCGTGTCGCCGCCGCCGATGACGGCGATGTCGTGCTCCTTGAAGAAGAAGCCGTCACAGGTGGCGCAGTAGGAGACGCCCCGGCCGGAGAGCTCGTCCTCGCCCGCCAGCCCGAGCTTGCGGTGCTGGGAGCCGGTGGTCACGATGACCGCCCGCGCCTGGTGCACCTTCCCGGCCGTGTCCGTGACCTTCTTGATCTCGCCGCCCAGGTCGACCGCGACGATGTCGTCGGGGATCAGCTCCGCGCCGAAGCGCTCCGCCTGGGCCCGCATGTTGTCCATCAGGTCGGGGCCCATGATGCCGTCCCGGAACCCAGGGAAGTTCTCCACCTCGGTGGTGTTCATTAGGGCGCCACCGGCGGTGACCGCTCCTTCGAAGACCAGGGGGTTGAGCGAGGCACGTGCGGTGTAGAGCGCGGCGGTGTAGCCCGCGGGGCCGGAGCCGATGATGATCACGTTGCGGACGTCGCTCACGGGAATCTTCCTTGTCTCGGATGGGACGGCCGGGGCCTGGTGAAGACCCTCAGACCAGTAACGGATCCTAGGGTCCCAGACATTCCCGGCAGGAAGATCCGGGGGCTACTCCACCGGATAGCTCTGTTGCACCAGGATCTCGCCCGAGGCCGGCGGGGTGGCGCTGACGCAGTCGGCGTCCACCACGTAGGCATCCACTCGTTCGGGATCGGCGGTGTGGCGGAAGAGCACCAGATAGGCGTCGACGCCCTCGTAGTCCTCGGCCTCGGCGGCCAGCGGGGCCTCCTGCCGGCCGATGGCGTCCTCGACGCACGAGGGCACCTCCGTCAGCGGCTCCGCCTCCGGGGCCGTCGTGCCGGACTGCTCGTCGAGGGCGCCGCTCTCCGAGGACTGGCCCGTGCCGGAGGAGCTCTCCGGCGACGGAGCGGCGAGGTCCCCCTCGGTGCCCTCCATCGTGGAGAGGGTGCCGGGCGAGCCCTCGGCCTCGGCCAGCAGCTCCCTGACCTGATCCTCCAGGGGCTCCGAGGCCAGCGCGGTGGTCTCTTCCGAGGCGTCCTCGGCGCTGCCCGCGTTCGTATCGTGCAGCTCGGACTGGCCGATCAGGGACTGGGTGAGGAGGGCGCCGAGGCCGACCGCCACGGTGACTCCTGCGGCGGCCAGGGCCATGCGTGGCCAGCGGGGCCGTGCGACGGGGACGGGGACCAGCGTCGCATGCTCGGATTCCGCTGTCTCCCACTCCGCTGTTTCATGCTCCTCTGTTTCACGTGAAACAGAGGGCGAGGATTCCCTCGGAGGTACTCCCCGGGAGTCTGCAGCAGGTGAATCAGCGGTGGCCTCGGCCGCGAGGGCGGCGTCGATGCGGGCCGCGACGTCGTCGGGGATGGAGGGTGCGGGGAGTGCCCTGAGCTCCTCGCGGAGGGCGAGGAGCTCAGCATGGACCTCGGCGCAGGAGGCGCAGTCGGCGAGGTGGTCTCGCAGGGCGGCGGCCTCGGGCTCGCTCAGCAGGTCCTCGTCGAGTGCCGCGATCTCGGCGGGGTCTGGATGGGGGTTGTTCATGAGCTTCCGCCTCCTCCCCGCCTGGCTCTCCTGGTTTCGCCCGTCTTCCTCGGAGGTGGGACGGATGTATCCGGTGACTGGTTCCTCTCGGATGGGCCCTCGTCCTCAGAGGCGCGGGGGCGGAGGTGTCGCAGCAGGGGCAGGAGCCGGGCTCGGCCGCGGGCGCAGCGGCTCTTGATGGTGCCGACCGGGGTGTCCAAGATGCGCGCGGCCTCGGCCACGGGATAGCCCTGCATGTCGACGAGCACGAGGGCCGCCCGCTGCTCGGCGGGGAGCTCCGCCAGGGCGGTGCGCAGCTCGCGGCGCAGGTCCTGGCGCTCGGCGGGGGCTGCGGCCGACTCGTGTGGCTCCAGCAGATCCTCGAGGCGCTCCGGTTCCGGCATGGGCGTGGTCTTGCGGCTGTTGGCCCGGCGGATCCGGTCCAGGCAGGCGTTGACGGTGATCCGGTGCAGCCAGGTTGTGACGGCTGCCTGGCCGCGGAAGGTGTGCGCGGCGCGGTAGGCGGAGACGAAGGCGTCCTGGAGGGCGTCGGCCGCCTCCTCGCGGTCCCCGAGGGTGCGCAGGGCCACGGCCCAGAGCCGGTCCCGGTGGCGGCGGACGAGCTCCGAGAAGGCGTCCGGATCGCCTGCGGCGTGCCGAGCCAGCAGCTCGTCGTCGGAGTCGACGGCCGGCCCGTCCGGCACGCGTCTGCCCACGCCGAGCCCTCCCCTCTGTGCCTGCTCTGCCGTCGCTGTGTTCGGTGGTCGCCGGATGCCGTCCGCGTGCCCTCGGGGCGAGGGCACGCGGTCAGCCTGAAACGGAGACTTCGGCGATGCGGCCACGATATTTGCCATCGTCACCGACAGGCAGGTCGGTTAGCCAGACGAGCACGAACTGTGTCTCGATTGGGTCCTCGGCGGTGAGCGTGAGGTCGTCACCGGTGCCCTCGGCGATCGTGGAGAAGTCGTCGAGCTCGCTGGGCATGGTGGTCACATCGGGGTCGGCGACCCGGAACTGCACGGGTGTGTCGCCCACCGCGTTGATCGTGAGAGAGCTGACGGTCTGCGGTTCGCCGAGGTCGAGGACGAGCCCCAGGCCGTCCTTGAGGTTGCCGAAGCTGGGGCCCTCGTAGTTCTTGGTGTGCCAGCTCGTGTCCGGGTCACCGTCGATGACGTTGGACACCAGCTCAGGGTTCTGGCTGTTGCCCCCGGGGCCGGGGTTGAACTCGACGGCCTCGGAGATGGTGACCGGCTCGGGAGCGGGAGCCTCGGTCTCCTCTTCCTGGACGGCGGGGCCGGTGGGCGCGGTGTTCTCGGCCGGCGGGTTGTCGCCCTTGAGCAGCGCGTCGGCCAGCTGCCAGCTGCCGAGGCCGAGGGCGGCGATCAGCAGTGCCGAGACGCCCCACTTGAGTGCGGTGCCGGTGCGGCCGGGGAGTGCGGGGGCCGGGGGCGCCGGCGGGTGCGCCGCGGTGGGCGGTAGCGGGCGGTTGTTGGCGAGGGTGCCGCGCTGGTAGGTGGTGCGCTGAAAGCCGGCGATGCCGCTCGGGGTGTCCTCCGGAGGCCGGATCCGGGGCAGCTCCCCCAGCGCCTGCCCGATCTCCTCGGGGCTGGTGAAGGGCGGCTTCTGGCTGGTCGCCGTGGCGCCCTCGTTGACCAGGGCCCGCATGGCGATCTCCGACAGCCCGCGATGCACCCCGGCGCGGAGTTGGTCCGGGGTGACCAGGGAGTCCCGGGAGCCCTTGCTGAGGCCCGCGACGCCGCTGAGTCCGTAGGCGCCCTCGGCGTAGGGCCAGCGCTGCGTCAGCGCGGCGTAGAGCAGCGCTCCGATGGCCTCGGTGTCGGTGCGCTTGGGGGTCTCCGAGGTGATGCCGCGCAGCGCGGCGTCGACGGCGAGGCCGCGGATGCGGAACTGGCCGGGGCCGGTGCGCAGCACGGTGGCGGGGGTGAGCCGGAGGTGGGCCAGCTCCTTGCGGTGGGCGGCGGCCATGGCCTGGGCGACCTGGCTGGCGAGCGCGTAGGCCTCGTGGGCGTCGAGGGAGCCGGTTGCGAGGACGGTGCTCAGCGGGGTGGCGTCCGGGAGCCACTCGTGGATGACGTGGACCAGCCCGTTCTCCTCGACGGCGTCGAGGACCTGGACGAACTTCGGGTCGCCGAGCAGTGCCGCGGCGCGGGCGGCGGCGAGCACCTGGGGCGCCCGCTCGTGGTTGGCCGGGAGGACGTGGACGCCCACGGCGCGCCGCAGCTTCTCGTCCACCGCACGCCAGCTGCTGAAGCCGTCCAGTCGGGTGATGCACTCCTCGAGCCGGTAGCGCTTAGCGAGGCGATGACCGCTGTGGAGCTCGACGGTTCGGGGCCGCTCGGCTCTCTCCTCGCTCGCCTGGTCCGCCTTCGCCGCCGCGGCACCCGATCCCGCTGTCAGCGCGATCGTGGTGGTGTCCGCCTGCTCGGCGCTTTCGGCGTCCGTGGCGTGCTTTGTGCTCGCCGGTTGCTGTGGAGGGCTAGTCGCCGTGCTCCGTTCGGCCACCGTGGGTTCCGCCTCCCCGTTCTCGGCTGTGGGCTATTGACACTGCCAGATTCATTGTGCCGGTAGTCCGCCACCCTGCACGACATGTGAGTACGGGCGGAGGTTGTACGGCGTGTGGCCGAACGGTGTCGTCACCGGGCCCAGCCTGCGATGATCCGGGGGACTCTGGGGATCTTGATGTCGGCGGGGCACGGTGCGGTCCGATCAGCGGCCGAGCCGGGAGCGGACCATGCCCACGAGGCCGGTCAGCTCCTCGACACGCATCCGGCGGGCCGCGAGGTAGAAGGCGGCGAGCAGGACCACGCCGCCCACCGTGAGGGCCGCCACGGAGCCGATCAGGCCGGCGCCGAGGGCGCGCAGCAGGGCGAAGCCGGCGGCGCCGCCGAGGAGGGCCGCCGGGACGCTGGCGCCGGAGAGGCGGATGTAGGTCCGCACGATGCGGGCGCCGTCCAGGTCGGTGCGCAGCCGGGCGCGGAGCCGGCGCCAGGCGACGCCGACCCCCAGGGCGTAGGCGATGCCGTAGCTGAGGGCGATGCCGGCGACGACCCAGCGGTCGGGGAGGATCGCGTAGCTGATCAGGGAGAGGAGGATCCAGCCGATCGAGACGATCACCGTGTTGTAGAAGGGGGTGCGGGTGTCCTCGTAGGCGTAGAAGGCGCGCAGCACGACGTACTGGGCGGAGTAGGGGATGAGGCCTAGGCCGAAGGCCATCAGGATGTAGCCGAAGGAGCGGGCGCTCTCCTCGCTGGCTGTCTGGAAGAGCAGGGTGCACATCGGCACGCCGAGGGCGACGAAGGCGAAGGCGATGGGCACGATGGCCACGGCCGAGGTGCGCAGCCCGTGGGACAGGTCGTCCCGGACCGCAGCGGTGTCGCCGTCGGCCGCGGACCGGGAGAGCCTGGGCAGCAGGGCGGCCATCACCGAGACGGTGATGATGGCCTGGGGCATCTGCCAGATCAGCAGGGCGCTGTTGTAGGCGATGAAGCCGGTGCCCTCGAAGCCCGTGTCGGCGGCGCGCTGGCCGGCCGCCGTGGAGAGCTGGGTGACGACCAGCAGGGCGGCCTGGTTGGCCAGCACGAAGAGGACGGTCCACTTGGCCATGGTGGCGGCCTTGCCGAGGCCGTGGCCGCGCCAGTCGAATCGCGGGCGGATGCGGAAGCCCGCGGCGCGCAGGTAGGGGATCATGGCGCCGGCCTGGACGACCAGGCCGAGCAGGGTGCCCACGCCAAGCAACCGGACGCCCTCTGCGCTGATGGTGTCCTCGGTGAGCCCCGAGGCCTTCTGGGTGCCGAAGACCCAGAGGAACATCCCGAAGGTGAAGATGACGACGATGTTGTTGAGGACCGGGGTCCACATCATCGGGCCGAAGTGGTCGCGGGCGTTCAGAATCTGGCCGATCACCGTGTAGACGCCGGTGAAGAAGATGGTCGGCAGGAAGTACCGCGCGAAGGTGACGGTCACCTCGTTGGCCGCCGGGTCGCCGGCGATCGAGGGCGACTGCATGCTGACCAGCAGCGGGGCGGCCAGCATGCCGGCGATGACCAGGGCGGCGAGGGCCGCCATGACGACGGTGAGCAGTCGGTTGGCGTAGGCGTCGCCGCCGTCCGGATCGTTCTTCATGGCGCGGACGAGCTGCGGCACGAAGACGGAGTTGAGGCCGCCGCCGATGATCAGGAAGTAGATCATCGAGGGCAGGGCCCAGGCGACGGTGTAGGTGTCGCCGAGTACGGCCGCGCCCAGGGCCGCCACGGTGACCAGCTGCCGGACGAAGCCGGTGATCCGGGAGACCAGGGTGCCGGCGGCCATGACGGCGCTTGACTTGAGCAGGCTGGCGGCGCGCCCCTGGCGCTTGGCG
>NZ_SMKC01000383.1 GCF_004348315.1 Streptomyces sp. 8K308
TTGATGGGGTAAGGCTCCCTGTAGACGACGGGGTTGATAGGCCGGAGATGGAAGCCTTGTGAGAGGTGGAGTTGACCGGTACTAATAGGCCGAGGGCTTGTCCATAGATGCTCGCGTCCACTGTGAATTCTGACCGTGTTCTACTGCGGACAGACAACTGAAGAGTGCGCTTGTTCGCGTGGAACACTTATCGGTGTTCCGGTGGTCATGGCGGTGGGGAAACGCCCGGTTACATTCCGAACCCGGAAGCTAAGCCTGCCAGCGCCGATGGTACTGCATGGGGGACCGTGTGGGAGAGTAGGTCGCCGCCGGACAATCTTTTGGAACCTCTGGTTCCCTAGCGTGCATGCTGGGGGACCAGAGGTTTTTTGTTTTCGTAAGGCAGGAAAGGCAGGAATCACGGCCATGACGGAATCGTCGGAGGGTCGGCCGGAGCGGGAGCCGCGTGCGCCCCGGCGTGATGGGGATCGAGGCGGCTATCAGCGCGGCGGAGGCCGCGGCGAGTGGCGAGGCGATCGACGCGACGACCGTCGGGACGATCGGCGTGGTGGCCAGGGCGGCGGCTCGTGGGGCCGGCGGGACGAGGCTTCGCGCCCGCGCTGGGACCGGGACGGCGAGCGTCGTGGCTCCGGACAGCGGGACGATCGCTTCCGGCGGGACGACCGGCCTCGTGACGATCGCCCGCGTGGTGACCGGCCGCGCGACGAGCGATGGGGGCGTCCGGGCGGCGGTGGCGGTTTCCGCCGCGATGACCGGCGCGATGACCGGCGCCCCGGATACGGCGGCGGTTCCGGCTCGGGTGGCGGCGGTGGCCGTGGATTCCGACGCGATGACCGGCCGAGGGATGACCGGTTCCGCAGGGACGACCGCCCCCGTGGTGATCGGCCGCGCGACGACCGCTTCAGCCGCGACGACCGGCCCAGGGACGACAGGTTCCGGCGCGACGACCGCCCTCGCGACGACCGCCCCCGTGACGACCGGCCCCGTGGTGACCAGCCCAGGGACGACAGGTTCCGCAGGGATGACCGCCCGCGAGGCGATCGGTTCCGGCGTGACGACCGGCCGCGCGATGACAGGTTCGGTCGCGATGACCGGCCGAGGGACGACAGGTTCCGCAGAAACGACCGGCCCAGGGACGACAGGTACCGCCGTGATGATCGGCCGCGTGATGACCGGTTCCGGCGGGACGACAGGCCCAGGGACGACCGGCCGCGTGACGAGCGGTTCCGCAGGGACGACCGGCCGCGTGAGGAGCGCCGGTACGGGGGCGGCTCCGGTGCGCGGGAGTACCGGCGGGAGGATCGGCCGTGGCGGGAGCGTGACGGCGAGCGGCGCGACGGGCCGCGCGGGCGTGACTTCCGTGGGCGCCGCGACGACCGTGGTGGCCCGCGCGGCGGCGTCCGGCGCGGTCCCGACCTGGCTCGAGACCGGGACCGGGACCGGGAGCGGGTCAGGAGGCTGCCGATCCCGGAAGAGGTGACGGGCGACGAGATCGACCGCTCGGTGCGGCAGGAACTGCTGAGCCTGCCCAAGACGCTGGCCGTGGACGTGGCGCGGAACCTGGTGATGGTCGCCAGGCTGCTCGACGAGGACGCCGAGCGTGCCTACGGCTACTCTCGCGCGGCGCTGCGGCTCGCCTCGCGGGTGGGCGCGGTGCGCGAGGCGGCCGGGTTCGCGTCGTACGGCGTGGGCAAGTACGCCGAGGCGCTGACCGAGTTCCGTGCCGCCCGACGGATGACCGGCTCGGTGCACCTGTGGCCGATCATGGCCGACTGCGAGCGCGGCATCGGCCGTCCCGAGCGGGCGCTGGCGATGGCCGGCGAGCCCGAGGTCCGTCAGCTCGACAAGGCCGGCCAGGTGGAGATGCGCCTGGTGGCGGCCGGGGCCCGGCGCGACATGGGGCAGCCGGAGGCGGCCGTGGTGACGCTGCAGAGCCCCGAGCTCGCCTCGAACTCCATCCAGCCGTGGACGGCGCGGCTGCGGTACGCCTACGCGGACGCGCTGCTGGCCGTAGGCCGGGAGGACGAGGCGCGTGAGTGGTTCGCCAAGGCCGCCGAGGCCGACCAAGGCGGCACCACCGACGCCTCGGACCGGCTGGCCGAGCTGGACGGTCTCGAGTTCGTCGACGCCCTCGACCCCGACGCCGACCTTGTGGACGAGGACGAGGACGAGGACGAGGTCGAGGTCGAGGACGAGGACGAGGTCGAGGACGAGGACGAGGTCGAGGACGAGGACGAGGTCGAGGACGAGGACGAGCAGGATGTCGAGGCGTCCCGGGATCAGGCGTAGCGGGCGATCGGGTTCTCGAGCGTGCCGACCAGCTGCAGCGCACCGCTGGGGTCGGGGTCCTGGAGATCGACCATCTGGCGGTTGTTCCGCAACTGCAGACGGTTGAGGCAGGACAGCGAGAAGCGCTCGGCGAACAGGTCGAATCGCCGGTGCTTCGCCGCGTACTCCGGAACGGCCTGCTGGTAGTCGGTGACACAGGCGGCCACGGTGGCCCAGAAGGTGTCCTCGGTCAGCAGGCCGTTCTCGGTGAGGATCCCGTTGAGGAAGCGGAAGAAGCAGTCGAAGACGTCGGTGAAGATCGTGAGCGTCCAGAAGTGGTCGGGGACGTCGATGCGGATCCGCTCGGCCTCGGGAGGCAGGGGCTGCTCGGCGCCCATGACGCCGATCTCCTCGGCGATGTCCTTCATGATGACGCGCTGCGGCACGCCGTCCTCCAGGACCAGGATGACGTTCTCGCCGTGCGGCATGAAGGCCAGGTCGTAGGCGTAGAGGCAGTGCAACAGCGGGGTCAGGTACGCGTTGAGGTAGTGGCGCAGCCAGACCTCGGCGGGCAGTCCCGACTGGGCGATCAGCGCGGCGGCGAACGAGTCGCCGTTCCGGTCGGTGTGCAGCAGTGAGGCCATGGTGGCGAGCCGCTGTCCCGGCTTGAGGGTGGGCATCGGGCTCTCGCGCCAGAGCGCGGCGAGCATCTTGAGGTGGGGGGAGCCTTTCTCGGCCACGGCCTCGTACTGGCGGTGGTGGTACCCGATGGCGGCGTGTTCGCGCAGGATCGAGAAGCCGGTGCCGGTGAGGAAGTCGTCCTTGGCGATCAGCCCGGCGAGCCAGTCGTTGATGGCCGGGGTGGCCTGCATGTAGTTGGCGGAGAGGCCGCGTATGAAGCCCATGTTCAGCACCGAGAGCGCGGTCTTCACGTAGTGCTTCTCGGGGGCGTCGGTGTTGAAGAAGGTGCGGATGGACTGCTGGGCGCGGTAGGCGTCGTCGCCCTCGCCGAGGCAGACCAGGTGTTGCCTGGCGACCTCGCCGGCGAAGGTGACGGAGATCCGGTTCCACCACTGCCAGGGGTGGACGGGGATGAGGTAGTAGTCGGCGAGGTCGAGGCCGAGCGTGGCCATCCGGTCGGCGAAGCGGTGTCGGGTGTCCGCGGCGAGTTCGCCGGCGATCAGGGTCTCGTAGTGGAGGTCGGCGCAGGCGGTGAAGGTGGCCAGGTCGCGGCGTGCGGCGAGCCAGACGAGCCGGACCGGGGAGCCGGTCTCGGGAGCGTAGGCGCGGTACTCGGCGGCGTCGAAGCCGAGGCGGCCGTTGTTGGCCACGAAGCACGGGTGGCCCTCGGTCATGCCGGCCTCGATGGTCTGGAAGTCGGAGCGCGCCAGCTCGGCGGCGGGGCGGTGCGGGGCGGCGAGCTTGTAGGCGCTACTGGCCAGGGTGCTGGTGATCTCCTCCAGGTAGACCGGCAGGATGTCGTCGCTGAGGCCGAGGGCGCCGCGCAGGTCGAGGAAGAAGTCGAGGGCGTCGAGGGGGAGCGGAACGCCGTCGCGCTCGCGGGTGATGGAGCCGGCGTCGACCAGCCAGTGATCGAGGCTGAGCCGGCGGGCGGCGAAGTGGTAGACGGTGGTGCCGTCGTCGGCGTGCACCGTGTGGCGGCCGTCGGGGCGCGGTTCGGGCGTCAGCAGGCGCTCGTGCGAGAACTCGGCGAGCGCCTTGCGTATCAGCAGGCGGTTGGCGCGCTGCCAGAGCTCCGGGGTGAGGTGGGCGACGGCTTCGTGGGGAACGGTCATGCGGTTCACTCCTGGGGGGTTGCCGTGGCCGACCGCGCGGCCTCGTACTGTTCGCGGGTGCAGAAGCTGAGGTAGGCGTCCTTGCCGGGGAGCCGGACGGTGCGCTCGACGTGGAAGCCGACGGCCGCGTTGAGGGCGTGGACGGGTTTGTTGCGGGCGTCGGGCTCGACCACCACCCGGCGGTTCTCGGGGTCGGCGAAGAGCAGCTCCATCACGGTGGTGATCACGGCGAGGGTGAAGCCGTGGAGCGGGGTGTCGGTGGGCGCGACCAGGAAGTGCATGCCGATGTCCCCTCGTCGGACCGGGTAGACGGTGCCCACGGCGTCGTGTGCCGGGTCGTAGGCCTCGACGAGGAAGGCCGGCTCGCCGTCGTGGAGGCCGAGGTATGCCTGGTGGGAGGGGGCGGCGGCGACGGTCTCGAACTCCTTGCGGACGTCGTCGAGCGCGGCGTCCCGCATGAGCCAGAAGACGGATTTGGGGTGGGTGAGCCAGCGGTGCAACAGCTCGGCGTCGGCGGCGGGGTCGACGAGGCGGAGGCTGAACTGACCGAGCCGTTCGTCGTGTCGGGCGAAGACGGTGCTGCTCATGAGGCTCCCAGGTGCGACAGCAAACTGGAAGTGAGGTTAGCCTAACCTAAATTCGCTCGACAATCGGGTCGCGCCCCTCGCCCGGGTCACGGAGGTCGCGCAGCAGCAGACCCGTGGCCGGCTTCGGCCCGAACGAGGTCGACTTGTGCGGCATGGTGACGCCCGACTCGGCCAGGGCCCGCACGATGTCTTCCCGCGCCGCGCGCATCAGTACCGCGAATCCGTCGACCGATCCGGCGGCCTGCGTCACGGCGGCGGACGCGCCGTGCAGGTGGCGGACCCGGAGCGGCGGCCCGCCCGGGCGGCGCCACAACTCGCCGAGCAGCGCGGCCTGAAGCACCGTGGCGTCCAACTCCCGCCAGGCGCGCGGCCGGTCGGCCGCCACGGTGCGGCCGAGCAGCGCCGGGTCAGGGCGGTCGAGCAGGTGGAAGGGCGCCGTGCGCGGCCAGCAGGAAGGCGTTGCCCTGTGCGTCGTCGAGCGCGCGCAGCGCGGCCTCCGGCGGTCCCGCCACGCGCCGGACCCGGAACGCCGTGCCGGCGGCGGCCAGTGCCTCGGCGGGCGGCAGGCCGGTCACCACCCGGTGGATCGGGTTGACCCGCAGCGGGTGCCGGGTGGTGTCCACCAGGAGCACCAGGCCGCGGTCCCAGGGCGGTCGGCCGCCGTGCTCGGCGCCGAGCCGCAGGCGGGTGGCCCAGCGGTGGTGCCCGTCGGCGATCAGCGCCCGGTGCCGCGCGAGTTCGGCGCGGGCCGCGGCGATCTCCGCCGGGTCGGTGACGGCCCAGACCCGGTGCTCGGTGGTGTCGTCGGTGGGCGTGGCGAGCAGCGGCGGGCCCACCGTCGCGCGCTCGACGAGGGCGGGCACGGCGGTGTCGTCGGGGGCGCCGCGGTAGGCGAGGAGCAGCGGCTCGAGGTCGGCCTCGGTGGCCCGCGCCAGCGCGGTGCGCTCGGCGACCACCTCCGGGATGACGTCCTCGTGCGGCAGCACCGTGCGCTCGCGCGGCGGCGTCAGCCGCAGGGCACCCATCAGGCCGCGCTGCGGCGGCCAGCCGGCGACGCGCTGCTCGTACACGTAGAGCGCGGGGGTCGGGTCGGTCACGAGGACGCCGGCCGCCTGCCACTCGCGGAGGGTGGCGGCGGCGCCCTCCGGGGTGCGTGGCAGGATCAGGCGGACGATGTTGTGCGGGTCCGAGGTCTCCAGATCACGCTGCTCGTCCGGCCGGACCACGACGTCGTACGGGGGCGAGATCACGTCGGCGAGGTTGCCGACCCGCTCGGGCGCGTAACGGAGCGCGCGGAACGGGGCGAGGTCCAGGCCGGCGGCGTGCATCCCCGCATCGTAGTGCCGGGCGGATCACGGGAGATGAGCTGAGAATGATGGTTGACAGCGTTGCCAGGGTGGGCGGGGGCGAGGCACGCGGCACCGCGCCGCGCGGTTCGGCGCGACCGCTCCACGAGGTCTACGACACCGCGCTGCTCGACCTCGACGGGGTCGTCTACGCGGGGGGCGAGGCGGTGCCGCACGCCGTGGAGTCGCTGCGGGCGGCGCGGGAGGCCGGCATGCGGCTGGCCTACGTCACCAACAACGCGGCCCGCACGCCGGAGACCGTCGCCGCACACCTCTCCAGGCTCGGCGTGGCCGCCGAGCCTGGAGAGGTGGTGACCTCAGCGCAGGCCGTGGCCCGGTTGATGGCCGAACAGCTGCCGGCCGGCGCGCGGGTGCTGTGCGCGGGTGGGGAG
>NZ_SMKC01000384.1 GCF_004348315.1 Streptomyces sp. 8K308
CCCCTGGCCCGCGCCCACCACTGCCTGACCGCCACCGCCCGCCACCTGGACCGCGACCTGGCAGGCACCCGCCTCACCGTGCTGGGCGCCGGCACGGCCGGCGTGCTGATCGCCGCCCTCGCCCGGACCCTCGGCACCACGGTCACCCTCACCAACCGCAGCCCCGACCGGCTCGACTTCCTCCGCCGGCGCGACGCCGTCGCCATCCCCCTCCACCCGACGACCGAACTCCCCGCCGACACCGCCGACATCGCCGTCGTCGCCACCAGCTTCGTCCACCCCGAGGTGCTGGCCGAGGCGCTACGGCTCACCGCACCCGGCGGCCTCGTCGTCCTCTACGGCGGCACCGCACCCGGCGACGCACTCCCCGGCCTCGACTGCGACCTCGACACCGTGCGCCGCCACGAACTCGCCACCGCCGCCCGCTGGGGCACCAAACCGGTGCACATCGGCGGCAGCTACGGCACCACCCCGTCCGACTTCCCGGCCGCCGTGCGCGCCCTCACCGACTCGCCCGACCTGCGCGTCGAGCGCCTCATCAGCCACGAGACCACCCTCGCCCAACTCCCCACCCTCCTCAGGGCCCAGGCGGCCGGCCGCCCCCTGGGCAAGACGGTCGTGGTTCCGTGACGAGACCGGCGAGCGCGAGCACCGCGTCCAGGCCGCGTGGCCGGCCCGCCGCACGCTCCGCCGGCAGGAGATAGACCGGCATGCCGAGGCGCGCCGCCGCGCCGTCCTTCGCCGGGTCGTCCCCCACGAACAGTGTCCGCGCCGGCGCCACGCCCAACTCCTCGCACGCCGCGAGGAACAGTTCGGGCTCCGGCTTCACCGCGCCCCGCTCGCAGGAGAGCGCGAACGAGCCGACCAGGTCCGCCACCCCGAGCGCCGTGAACGAGGGCCTGACGTCCCAGCCGATGTTGCTCACCACGCCGAGCCGTAGCCCCGCGCCGGCCAGCCGCCGCAGCACCCCCGCCGTGTCCGGATACGCCGGCCACGACGCGGGATCCACCAGACACGCGTACACCGCGTCCGCCAGCGCGCCCGGCGCCGCGTCCGTCATCAGGCCCGTCCACACCGCGCGGTGCCGGGCCGCCGACCGGTCACACCCCTCCCGCGCGACGAGGCCGGACGGCGAGTCCACCGCCGCCAGAGCCCCCGCGATCACCCGCTCCGCTTCGGCGGGCGCCAGCGCCACCCCGCGCCGCGCCGCCTGCGCGCACACCCCGGCCGGCGTCAGCACGGCCCCGTCGTCGAAGAGGGTCCCCGCGTAGTCGAACAACACGGCGTCGAAGGCGTCGAATCGTCGAGACACCCAGGAGGCTACCCAGCCACGGCCGCCAGGAAGTCCGACACGAGCGGACCGGCCACCGCCCGGAACTCCTCGAAGTACGCGTGCCGCGCCCCCGCTATCAGCTCCACCTTCGCGTCCGGTATCCGCGAGCCGAGCAGCGGCGCGTTCGCCGCCGGGTTGAACAGGTCGTCCGTGCCGTGCACCACCAGCGTTGGCGCGCCTATCGTCGGCAGCGCGTCCCACGCGTCGTGCCCGGCGCTCGCCGCGAAGTGCCGCCGTCGCGCGAACGCCGGCATCGCCGGATCACCCACCGTCTGGAACGGCCCCCGGTGCGTCGCCAGCCACCGCGGCGTGTACATCAGCTCCAGCAGCGCCCGCCCCGCCGCCCGCTGGTCCCGCTGCGCCAGCGCCCGCCTCACCTCGGCGCCCCGCTCGTGCCCGTGCGGCCCACCCGGCGAGGTGCAGCCGAGCACCAGCGCCCCCACGCGCTCCTGGTGGTCGGCCGCCAGCCACTGCGCGACCCGGCCGCCCATCGACGTCCCGTACACGTGGGCCCGCGCCACCCCCAGCGCGTCAAGCACCGCCACCACGTCCGCCGCGAACCCCCGGGTCGTGTACGGCTCGTCCGGCTTGTCGCTCGCGCCGGTGCCCCGGTAGTCGAGCGTGATCGTCAGGTACCGCCCCTCGAAGTCCTCCCTGACCCCGTCCCACCAGTGGTGGTTGTTGGACTGCCCGGCCAGCAGCACCAGCGGCTCGCCGCCCTCGACACCCCCGGTCTGGTACGCGATGGCCACCCCGTCCCCGGCCACGGCTGTCGACTCGCTCATCACGATGCCCGACCCTAACCGACCGACGAGTTCGGCTTCCACGGCTGCTACGCCGCCGACGAGACCCGGCACAAGGACCTGTGGCAGCTACACCCGCGAGGCCTACGAGTACGCCGTCACCCACCTCCGCGCCGGCGCCGAACGCCGCCCTGGTCAACGCCTTCACCGGCCGCGACCTCCCCGCGGCGGCCGACGTCGACACCCAGCTCCGCCTGATCCACGACCACCTCATCCCGGCGCTGACCTGACAGGCCCCCCGACCCGGCGTCGGTCAGGCCAGGCCCACGTCGTGGGCGAGCAGCGCGATCTGGGTACGGCTTTCCAGGCCGAGTGTGTCCAGAATGCTGGAGACGTGGCTCTTGACCGTGGTGAGTCCCATGGCGAGCTCGCCGGTGATGTCGGCGTTCGTGCGGCCGCGTCCGATCGCCAGAGCGACTTCTCGTTCGCGGGGGTGAGGGCGGCCAGCGCGGCGCGGGCTCGCTCGTAGGCGCCGGCCTGCGTGACCGTCCGGTCCATGAGCCGCCGAGTGACGCGTCGGGACAGGACGGGGTCCCCAGCGGCAACCCGGGTGCCCTCCTCCACTCACTGCGTTTCGAGGCTGTCGTCAACGCCGTCGACGCCTTCGCCGACCGGTTCATCCCTGGCGGAACCTGATCGGAGCTCCGGTGACGAAGCCGTCGGCAACCGTGCCGACACCACGGCCGGCGGAAGTACTCGCTGGTCCCTTCTCACGTGGGCCGCTCCGTGACCGAGGCAGCGGAGTCACGCCAGGCGTCGTAGAACATCCGCATCTCGATCCAGGCGCTTCCCGTCTCGTCGTCCCCGGCGCGCATCAGCTCGTCGAGCTCCCCCAGGTCGGCCTCGCTCCACGTGCCGCGCTCCAGCACGCCCTGCCAGGCGCTCGCCGCCACGCGCCCGCTCGTCCACGGGGCGCCGTGTTGCGACTCGAGCCGGCTGAAATACCGGTTCATCGAGGCGGCGAATCGCGGATAGTCCATTCCAGCTCCTAGAACCACGGGGAGAGGCCGAAGTCGATGACGTCCTGCGGCGACAGTCTCTCGGCGCCAATGTACCAGTCCGTCGCCCCGTACAAGGTGGGGGAATTCAGGATCTGTTGGAACTCCCAGTTGGTGAATCCGCCCTCACCGTACGGTCCGTCCGCCGTGTTGGCGCGCAACGCGTCGTCGATATTCACGTAGTCGAGATTGAAGTTGATTCGGCCGCCGGAATCGATCGCATTGGCCGTCGCCTGCGCGAATCGCTCGTCGAAGGCCGGCCCGATGACGCGCCCCGACTCGTTCAGTGTCGGTGTCACCAGGCCGTCCGCGATCCAGTCACGGTTGGTTGACGCCCCGAGGCTGTCGGCGAACGGCTGGAGCAGGTCGTCTCCGTTGGGGGCGCGGTCGAGCCCGAGGGCGATGGACCGAGGCCGGTTGGCGCCCGCCGGATAGGGCGCGAGCCCCAACGGGTCGATCCTGGCGTGCGGATTGTGCGGATAGACGCTCGGATTCGGCCCGGGAGCGAGCCCCAGTGGATCCTGGGTGACATAACGCGCCGTCTCCGGGTCGTAGTACCGGTGGTAGTTGTAATGGAGGCCGGACTCGTGGTCGTGATACTGGCCGGGAAAACGCAGCGGCGTATAGGCGGAGCCGTCCGCGCTCCATGCCGTGACGCCCCAGAGGGTTCGGCGGGATTGCCAGGCGAGATTCCCCGAGGAATCCACGAGTTCGGTGGGCGTGCCGACGAGATCGGTGACGACCGCGAAGAAGCGGGCGTCGATCTCCTTCCGCGTCGAGGCGTCGCTCAGCCGCTCCGACTGGGCGATGGGCCGGCCGGCGTCGTGCTCCCAGGTGAGGGTGACGGCGTGCGCCGACTCCCGCCCGTGGGTGGTCTGTTCGACGAGGATCGGCCCGTCCCAGGTGAAGCGGGTCTCCTCCGCGACGGTCGACCGGTCGGCCGCCATCCGCTGCTTGGCGACGCGGCGCCCGAAGGGGTCGTAGCGGTACCGCCAGACGGTGCCGTCCGGGGTCACCACGGACGTCAGCCGGTCCTCGGCGTCCCACCGGTAGCGCCAGACGTTCGGCCGCCGCGAGAGCCGGGCCTTCCTGCGGGCCATGACGCGACCGGCGGTGTCGTACTCGTACCGCACCGCCCCAGCGCGGGTCAGCCGCGTCCCCATGTAGGTGCGGTCGCCCAGCGCCTCGACGTCCGAGTGGTCCTCGGGCCAGACCGCCCTGGTCTGGTTCCCGGCGGCGTCGTAGGCGTAGGTCTCCGCCCACTCCCGCGCCGACACGGCCGTCACCCGCCCGGCGGCGTCCAACTCCCAGTCCGTGTCGCCGCCGCGCCGATCGTCGGTGCGGACCAGCAGGCCGTCCGGCCGGTAGGTGTAGGCACGGCGCTGGAGGACCCCACCCGCACCGGTCAGGGTCTGTTCGGCGAGCCGACCGTCCGGTCCCCAGCTCTGGTCGAAGGTGAGGACGCCCTCGACCAGCCTGGAGGTCTCCCGCCCCACCGCGTCGCGTGCGAAGGTGATCGGATGACCCGCCGAGTCGAGCGAGGTGCGGCGACCCGCCGCGTCATAGCCGTAGACGGTCACGGCGCCCGACGGGGTGCGCCGCTCGACGCGCTGCCCCGCCGCGTCGTAGCGGAACGCCGTCGTGTGTCCGTTGACGGTCTCGGCCAGCACCCGGCCCACGGGGTCTCGCTGCCAGGCGACCTCGCAGTCCGGACCGGTGGCACGCGACATGCGACCGGCACCGTCGTAGGCGTAACGGGTGACCGCGCCGTCGACGTCCCGCGTGATCAGCCGGCCGAGGGCGTCGTAGCGGTAGCCGACCCGCTGCCCGGCCGCGTTGACGCGTGACACGGTGCGACCGACGGCATCGCGCTCGTAGACGACCCGGCGGCCGTCGAAGTCCTTCTCCGTGGTGAGTCGCCCGGCCGCGTCGTACTCGTACTCCCAGGTCAGTGCACGGGGGTTGGTGACCCTGGTCAGTCGCAGCGCCGCGTCGTGCTCGAACTCGTACCGGACGCCGTCGGGCCCGGTGCGGGCGGTGAGCAGGTCGAAGTGGCTGTACTCGTAGTGCGATTCGCCCGCGTTGGGGTCCGTGTGCCGGAGGCAGTTGCCCTCGCCGTCGTAGACCCACGACTGCGTGGCACCGTCCGGCCCGACGAGGCGCGAGATCCTGCCGTCGACGGTCCACCAGTACCGGGTCGTCGCCCCGGTCGCGTCCGTGGACTCGCTGAGTCGCCCGAACGCGTCGTGACCTCGGGTCGTTCGGTTGCCGAGGGGGTCGATGATCTCGACCGGCAACCCGGCGGCGTCGCACCGGACCGTGGTGGTCGCCCCCAGCGCGTCGGTGACGGCCGTGGGACGGCCGCGCTCGTCGAAGGCGTACCTCGTCGTGGAGCCGGCTCCGTCGGTCACGGCGACGCAGTTGCCGCGCTCGTCGTACTCACGCGACCAGGACGTTCCGTCGGTGAGCGTGATGCGGGTCGGCAGCCCGAACTTGTTGTATTCGCAGCTCTTCGTCGCGCCGTCGGGGTAGGTGACCGCGACGGGTTGGCCGGCCGCGTTGTTGACGAACCTGGTCATCTTGCCCAGGGCGTCCGTCCAGGAGCTGATGTGGCGGTGCTCGTCGTACTCGGTGCGGGTGATGTTGCCGAGCGGGTCGATCTCGGCGATCACCTGGTGGGAGTCGTCGATGACGTGGTGGCTGGTGGCGCCCTGGGCGGTGGTGAGGGTGGTGACGCGGGCGTTTGGCCAGTCGGGGTGGGTGCCGTCGTAGGCGAGGGAGACGGTGAGGTGGCCGGCTTCGCCGCCCTCCGCGACGCAGCGGTCGCGGTCGTCGTAGGTGTAGGCGTAGCGGCGGTCGTTGGTGTCGGTCCAGGAGGTGACACGGAGCCGCTGGTCGTAGGTGAACTTGAGGGGCTGACCCGCTGGGTTGAGGACGGCGGTGAGGTTGCCGTCGGTGTAGGCGTAGCGGCGGATGACCGTCTGGCCCAGCGCCAGCCCGGTGACGCGGCCGGCTTCGGTGGTGAGGGTGAGGTGGTATCCGCCGGAGTGCCGGATCGCGGTGGGCGCGCCGTCGGGGGTGTAGTCGATGTCGATGTGGTTGCCGTTGCGGTCGGATATGGCGAGGATGCGGCAGTCGCCGTCCTTGTCGGGGTGGGCGAAGTGCCGGGTGTGGCCGGTGACGGGGTTGGTGAGGGTGTAGCCGCCGTTGTGGTGGCGGGTGAGGGGCCAGCG
>NZ_SMKC01000385.1 GCF_004348315.1 Streptomyces sp. 8K308
CTCCTCTACCACCCCGACGAGGACGGCACGCTCCTCGCCCCCGACCGCTGAGCCACGCTGGGGAGGCGCGCCAGCGCCGGCCCGGGCGGCCGGCCATCCGCGATCGTGGGACGCGGTCGCGCGGATCCGCGGGCCTGCGGCCCGCTGCGCGGTGCCTGGAACGCCGGGGGCTGCCGCGGCTACGCGGCGTGCCGCCCCCGGCTCCCGGCCGGGCCAGTGCGGTGGCCGTCGCCGTCGCATGGCATATCGGCCCGGGCCCAGCGGAGCCGGGAGGGCGGCTCTCCGCCGGGGCCCTTTGGCCTACGGTTGACCGGCGGGCGGCGGCCTAGTCCCTCGGGTCCGGCTTCCACTCCTCGGCGAGGAGGCCGAGCAGCACCTCGTCCAGGAACTCGCCCAGTACCCAGGCCGAGGAGCGCAGCACGCCCTCGCGGACGAAGCCGTTGCGCTCGGCGGCGGTCAGCATCGCGGCGTTGTCCGAGAGCGTCTCGATCTGCAGCCGATACAGGCCGCGCACGGAGAAGCCGTAATAGCACAGCACCGCCACCACGTCGGTGCCGTAGCCCTTGCCGCGGGAGGCCGGCAGCAGCCCGAGGCCGATGTGCGCGGACCGGCTGTGGTTGTCGATGCCCCACAGCGTCGCGGTGCCGATCAGCGTGCCGCCGTCCAGCTCCACCACGGAGAACGGGACGTGCCCCTCCTCCTTGTCGTCCACCACGAGCCGCGAGTCGTTCGAGCCGGGCGTGATCGGCCGCCAGGGCCGACCCTCGGCCCGCGAGCCGTTGACCACGTCGTCGTAGAGCTCGGCCCGCAGGATCGGGATGTCCTCCTCGTGCCGAGCCCTGAGCCCGACCTCTCTGCCCTTCAACATGCAAACGTCCTATCCGACCGGGCTGGCCGCCGGCAAACCCATGGGCAGCCGCGTCGGCCCGCCGCCGTCAGGCGGCGGCCGCGTTGCCGTTGCCGTTCGCCGCCGCCAGGTGGCGACGGCCGCGCAGCGTCAGCACCGCCGAGGCGACGAGCGCCGAGATCAGCGAGCCGATGAGGACGGCCGCCTTCACGTGCTCCGCGAGACCCGGCTTGTCGGCGAAGGCCAGCTCCGCGATCAGCAGCGAGACCGTGAACCCGATGCCCGCCAGCATCGCGCCGCCGGCCACGTCGGCCCAGCCCAGCGCCGGGTTCAGCCGCGCCCGCGTGAACCGAGCCGTGAGATACGTCGCGCCGAAGACACCGATCGTCTTGCCCAGGAAGAGGCCCGCGACGACACCGAGCGACTCGGGCTCGGTCACCAGGTCGGCCAGCACCCCGCCCGAGATCGGCACGCCGGCCGCGAACAGCGCGAACAGCGGCACGCACACGCCCGCCGAGATCGGGTGGACCAGGTGTTCGACCCGTTCCGCCGGCGACTCCTTCTCGAGCTCGCCGGCCGTCACCCGCAGCAGCATCCCGATGGCCACCCCGGCGATGGTCGCGTGCACCCCGCTGTTGAACATCAGCACCCAGATCACCACGGAGAGCGGTACGTAGACGTACCAGCCGTGCACGTCCCGCCGGTGCAGCAGGTAGAAGACGGCGAGGCCGGCCAGCGCCCCCGCCAGCGCCCACAGGTTCAGCGTCGAGGTGAAGAAGACCGCGATCACCAGGATGGCGATCAGGTCGTCCACGATCGCCAGCGTGAGCAGGAACGTCCGCAGCGCCGACGGCAGGTTCCGCCCGACGACGGCCAGCACGCCGAGCGCGAACGCGATGTCCGTGGCCATCGGCACGGCCCAGCCGTTCAGGTCACCCCCGCCGGCGGCGGCGAACGCCACGTAGATCAGCGCCGGCACCGCCATCCCGCCGACCGCCGCCGCCACGGGCAGCAGCGCGGCGGCCGGCCGTCGCAGCTCGCCGACGACCAGCTCCCGCTTGAGCTCGATGCCGGCGATGAAGAAGAACACCGCGAGCAGCCCGTCCGAGGCCCAGTGCCCCACGGACAGTTCGAGACCGAGCGGCGGGATGTCCAGGTGATGGTCACGGAGCGAGAAGTAGCCGTCACTGATCGGTGAATTAGCGAGGGCCAGGGCGATGGCGGCGGCGATGATCAGCGCCAGACCGCCGGTGACCTCGAGCCTCAGGAACTCGGCGACGGAGCGACGGTAGCGGGTTTCTTCCGCGCTTGACTTGAAGGACGGCAGCACGAACGGTGGCCCTTCCGGGTCGACGACATAGCCCGCCGACCAGACTTCCCGGCACACCTTCGGCACTCCGGGAACCAGTGGCCAGTCCCTTTACGCCGCCCTAACACCGTACCCGTTCGGACGTGATCTCGCTCCCCCGGGCCACCGCGCACGACTCGGGGCGGCCTGGCGCGGGCGCTGGGGCCAAGCTGTCGAGGAGCTGTGACAGAACTGCCGCATAACCTGGTCGACCCTGGTACGTGACAGGGGTTCGTCCGGTTCCGGGGGTGTTTTCGCGGTGGCACGGCCGTCCGACTGGAGTCCGGTCGACATGGACTCGGACCCGACTCCCGGCGACCCGGACGAGGTCCGCGCGCTGGCCGACCAGCTGGGGACCTTCGCGGACGACGTCGGCGAGGCGTTGGGCCGTATCCGTGGCATGGCCGAGGACCGGGCGGTCCTCGACTGGGCGGGCCTGTCGGCCGAGGCGTTCCGGTCGGAGTTCGACGGGGTGCCGGGCAACCTGGAGAAGCTCCAGACCTCCTACGACATGGCCGCCCAGGCGTTGCAGACGTACTGGCCGACGTTGGAGACGGCGCAGGGCATGGCCGACCGTGCCCTGGACCGCGCCATCGCCGCGCAGGCCGACCTCTCCTCAGCCCAGGCGGCGCTCACCGACGCCCAGGACTGGGTCTCACGCGCCGGCGAGGAGGCCGACCGCCTGGAGCGGGAGGGCGAGCGGGAGGGCGTCGAGCCGCCCTCCGAGGCCGAGGTGCGGGCGGCGACCCGGGACGCGACCGCCGCCAACGAGGCCGCGTCCTCCGCCCAGTCCCGGGTGGACGCCGCCGAGGAGGCCCTCTCCGCCGCGCGGGAGTTGGCGCGGCAGGCGAAGGAGATGCGGGAGGAGGCCGCCGGGACCTGCGCGGACGGGATCGACGCGGCCTCTGACGCCGGCATCCAGAACCGTCGTTGGTGGGAGGACGCCATCCACTGGGTGTCCGAGAACTGGGACACCATCGTCGAGATATGCAAGGTCGTCGTCGCCGTCCTTGGCATCGTCGTCATGATCATCGGTGGACCCCTCGCCTGGGTCGTCCTCGCCGCCGCCCTCGTCGTCCTCGCCGACACCCTCTACGACTACGCCAACGGCCGAGCCTCCCTCTGGGACGTCGCCTTCGCCGCCCTCGACTGCATCCCCGGCATGAAGGGCCTCACCACCCTCGGCGGCCTCGCCCGAGGCATGCGCTCCCTGGGCTCCACCGGCCTGCGCGGGCTGCGCCAGGGCGCCCTCGGCCTCGGCCGGCGCACCCGGGGCGAGGGCATCCCGATGAACGGCCGCACCGCCTGCGGCGATCCCGTCGACATGGCGACGGGCGAGCTGCTGATGTCCGCCGTCGACGTCGAACTCCCGGGCGTGCTGCCGCTGGTCATCGAGCGGCACCACATCTCCTCGTACCGCGACGGCGGTTGGTTCGGCGCCTCCTGGGCCTCCACCCTCGACCAGCGTCTGGTGCTCGACGACTACGGCGTCCGGCTGCTGGCCGCCGACGGCATGTCGCTGCTCTACCCCAGGCCCCTGCCCGACACCCCGGTGCTCCCGGTCGAGGGCCCCCGCTGGGAGCTGAGCTGGGACGGAAGCCCCGGTACCACCCTCACCGTGCACCAGCCGGAGACCGGCCACACCCTGCACTTCGCGCCCGTCGCCGGCCGCCCCGGCAGCACCCTGCCCCTGACCGCCGTCAGCGACCGCAACGCCAACCGGATCGACGTCCACCACGACGAGCACGGCGCGCCCACCGACGTCATCCACTCCGGCGGCTACCACCTCGGCGTCACCACCGAGAACGGCCGCGTCACCGAGCTGCGGCTGCTCAACGACCCCGACCAGCCGACGCTGCTGCGCTACGGCTACGACGCGGCCGGCCTGCTCGCCGAGATCACCAACTCCTCGGGAAAACCACTGCGGTTCGCCTACGACGCCCACCACCGGCTGGCCCGCTGGGAGGACCGCAACGGCTACTGGTACGCCTACGAGTACGACGACGAGGGCCGCTGCGTCTTCACCACCGGCACCGACCGCGCCCTGGAGTACCGCTACCACTACCAGCCGGACGCCCACCGCACCATCGCCGTCGACTCCCTCGGCCACTCCACCGTCTACCAGTTCAACGACTGTTACCAACTGGTCGCCCAGACGGATCCGTTGGGCCACACCACCCGCCACGACTGGGACCGCTACGACCGCGCCGTCGCCACCACCGACCCGCTCGGCCGCACCACCACCCGCCAACTCGACGACGACGGACGGATCGTGGCCGTGATCCGCCCCGACGGCCTGGCCACCCGCTACGAGTACAACGAACTCGGCCTGCCCACCGAGATCACCGAACCCGATGGCTCCGTCTGGGCCCACGCCTACGACGCCGCGGGCAACCGCACCGTCATCCTCGACCCGGCCGGCAACCGCATCCGCTACACCCACGACGAGCACGGCGGCCTTGCCACCGTCACCGACCAGTCGGGCCGCACCACCAGGGTCCGCTGCGACGCGGCGGGGCTGCCCGTCGCCGTCACCGACCCGCAGGGCGAGGCCACCCACTACCGGCGCGACGCGTTCGGCCGGCCCATCCAGGTCACCGACCCCCTCGGCGCCACCGCCACCACCAGCTACTCGACCGAGGGCAAGCCGCTGCGCCACACCGACCAGGTCGGCGGCGTGCAGACCTGGACCTGGGACGGCGAGGGCAACTGCCTCACCCACACCGACGAGAACGGCGGCGTCACCGCCTACGAGTACGGCGCCTTCGACCTGCCGAGCGCCCGCGTCGACCCAGACGGCGCCCGCTACGCCTTCCACCGCGACACCGAACTCCGGCTCACCCAGGTCGTCGGCCCGCACGGCCTCACCTGGGACTACACCTACGACGACGCCGGCCGGCTGGTCGCGGAGACCGACTACGACGGCCGCACCATCACCTACCGGCACGACGCCGCCGGGCAACTCGTCGCCCGCGTCAACGCCCTCGGCCAGACCGTCGCCTACGAGCGCGACGTCCTCGGCCACATCACCACCAAGACCGCCGAGTCCACCGCGACCACCTACGCCTACGACCCGCTCGGCCACCTCACCCGCGCCGCCTGTCCCGGGGCCGAGGTCGTCATCGCCTACGACCGGCTCGGCCGGATCACCTCCGAGGGCGTCAACGGCCTCACCGTCGACCAGACCCACGACGAACTCGGCCGCGTCCTCACCCGCACCACTCCCAGCGGCCACACCAGCACCTGGAGCTACAACACGGCCGGCGACGCCGTCTCGTTGACCACCGCGGGACGCACCCTCACCTTCGACCGCGACCCGCTCGGCCGCGAGACCGCACGCCGCCTCGACGACCGGTTCGCCCTCACCCAGACCTGGGACCCGGCCGGCCGCCTCACAAGTCAGCTGCTCACCGGCGCCGGCCACCAGGTGCGGCAGCGCGCCTTCGCCTACCGGCCCGACCACTACCTCACCGCCGTCGCCGAGAGCCACCTCGGCGCCACCAGCTACCAGCTCGACCCCGCCGGCCGCGTCACCGCCGTCACCGCCCCCGGCTGGACCGAGAGCTACGCCTACGACGCCGCGGGCCAGCAGACCGAGGCCGCCTGGCCCGACGCCGTCGCCGCCGACGCCATCGGCCCCCGCGCGTTCGACGGCACCCGCCTCACCCGCGCCGGCGCCGTCCGCTACGAGTACGACGCCACAGGACGCGTCACCCTGCGCCAACGCACCCGGCTCTCCCGCAAGCCCGAGAACTGGCGCTACGAGTGGGACGCCGAGGACCACCTCACCGCCGTCACCACCCCCGACGGCACCCGCTGGCGCTACCACTACGACCCGCTCGGCCGCCGCATCGCCAAGGAACGCCTCGACGCCGAGGGCGGCGTCGTCGAACGCACCGACTTCGTCTGGTCGGGCACCACCCTCGTCGAACAGACCTCAACCGGCGGCCCGCACGGCAGGCTCGCCACCCTCACCTGGGACTACCAGGGCGAACACCCCGTCGGCCAGACCGAGAGCTCGCTGCGCGGCGAGATCGACCGCCGCTTCTACGCCATCGTCACCGACCTCGTCGGCGCGCCCACCGAACTCGTCGACGAGACCGGCGCCATCGCCTGGCAGTCCCGCCGCACCCTGTGGGGTCACGCCGCCCACCCCGACGCC
>NZ_SMKC01000386.1 GCF_004348315.1 Streptomyces sp. 8K308
GTCGTGGTGAGATGGACGAAGCCGACCCGGGGCGCGAGGTACCGCCGCATCAGCAGGTAGGTCAGGGCGGTCAGCACCAGGCCGGCGGCCAGGACCAGGGCGGTGAGCAGCAGGGTGAGCCGGCCGCGGGCCGTCAGCTGCGGGGGCACGGGACGGTACGGCACGTCACGCCCTGACGCGGTAGCCGACGCCGGTGACGGTGTCGATCAGCGGCGGGTCGCCCAGCTTGCGGCGCAGCGTGCCGACGGTGATGCGAACGGCGTTGGTGAACGGGTCGGCGTGCTCGTCCCACACCTTCTCCAACAGCGCCTCGGCGCTGAGCACGTCGCCTCGGGCCGCCAGCAGCTCGTGGAGCACGCCGAACTCCTTGGGCGTCAGGTGCAGCGCCCGGCCCCCGCGCTCGGCCAGCCGCCTGGCCGGGTCGAGCACGACGTCGGCCGCCCGCAGCACCGGAGGCCGGGCCGGGACGCTGCGGCGCGACAACGCCCAGACGCGGGCGACGAGTTCGGAGAACGCGAACGGCTTGCTCAGGTAGTCGTCGGCGCCCAGGGTCAGGCCGGCGACGCGGTCCTCGACCGAGTCGGCGGCGGTGAGCATGAGGACCCGGTGCCCCCCGTCCCCGGCGAGGCGCCGGCACACCGTGTCCCCATGCACCACCGGCAGGTCCCGGTCGAGCACGACCACGTCGTACGGAGTGTGGGCGCACTTCTCCAGCGCCGAGGCGCCGTCGGCCGCCAGGTCGACGGCGAAGCCGTGCCTGCGCAGGCCGGCCGCCACGTACTTCGCCAGAGGTCGCTCGTCCTCCACCAGCAGAACCCGCATGCGTGGAAGTGTGCCGACGCCGGCCTATGGACCGCGTATGGAACGACGATCGGCGGCCGAGCGGCGCGCGTCGGTAGAAGTGCGGACCGTACCGTCTCCAACCCCGCCCGAAGGGTGACGTCCTCATGACCACCACCACTCGCCGCACCGTCCTCGGCGCCCTCGGCGCCTCCGTAGCCGCCACCGGCGTGACGCTGGCCGGAACCGGGACCGCCCGGGCCGCGACAGCGGGGGCCGGGTCCAGCCGCGTCCCGCCGGAGCTCAGGCCCGGCGGCGCGTTCGACGCGTTCCTCCGGGAGGAGGCGGCGCAGGGCCGGTTCTCCGGCAGCGTGCTGCTGACCCACCGCGGGCGGCCGGTGTTGGCCCGCTCCCACGGCATGGCCGACCGCGACCGGTCCGTCCCCAACGGCCCGGACACGGCCTTCTCGCTGGCCTCGGTGACCAAGCTGTTCACCGCCGTGGCCGTGGCGCAGCTCGTCCAGCGGGGGAAGGTGGCGTACCAGGCGAAGGTCGGCGCCTACCTCGACGGCTTCCCCGCCGAGGTCGCCGACCGGGTGACCGTTCACCACCTCCTCACCCACACCTCGGGGATGGGCGACCCGTTCCGGATGCCGGGGTTCTGGGAGGAGGCGCGCACCTGGGACAGCGCGGAGGAGGTGATGGCGGGCTTCGCGCGGTACGTCCGGGCCGACCGGCCGGTGTTCCAGGCCGGCGCCGGGTTCGCGTACAGCAACGCCGGCTACCACGTGCTCGGCGAGATCGTCGCGGCTGTCGCGGGCCGGTCGTACCACGACCACGTCAGGGAGCACGTCTTCGCGGCGGCCGGGATGACCGGCTCCGACTTCTACACCAAGCCGCGGTGGCGCGCCGACCGCCGCCTCGCGCACCCCTACGCCCGCACGGACTCGGGCGGGCGGGAGGACGTCCTCGAGGACCGGCTGTTCATCGGCACCCCGGCCGGGGACGCCTTCGCGACCTGCGCCGACCTGGACCGCTTCGCGCGGGCGCTGACCGGCGGTGAGCTGCTCGACCCGGCGTACACGGACATCACGCTCGGCGGGAAGCTGCCGCCCGCCCCGCCCGGCGGTGGTGGTGGCGGTGGTGGCACCGGCCGGACGGTGTTCCAGGCGTACGGCCCGATGGCCGCGTTGGAGCGGGGCCAGTGGGTGATCGGACACGGCGGCGGGTCCCAGGGCATCTCGACCAGCGTGGAGCTCTTTCCTGACACCGGCTGGGTCGCGGTGGTCCTCGCCAACTACGACGTGCCCCCGGGCACCCCGCCGGCCGTCCCCACCAGGGCCCGCGAGCTGATCGTCGCCGCGGGGGCGTGACGCGGCGGGCGCCGGTCCTGGCCGGTCACGGGCGCGGGATCACGGCCACCGGGCAGGCGGCGAAGTGCAGCAGCGCGTGGCCGGTGAGACCGAGGTGCAGGCCGTCCTCGCCGCGCCGCCGGTGGGCGCCGACGACCAGTAGGTCCGCCGCCTCGGCCGCGCCGAGCAGCGCCGGGCGCGCCGGGCCCTCGGCGATGTCCCGCGTCACCCGGACGCCGGGGTGCCGCTCGGCCGCCCGCGCCAGCGCGTCGTCGAGCAGCGCCCTGGCGGCGGCCTCGTCGGCGGCGCGGGCCGCGTCCGTCGTGGGCCGCCAGGCGTGCAGCGCGAGCAGCCCGCAGGACCTGACCTCGGCCTCCCGGAACGCGAACTCCAGGGCCTCGGCGTCCCGCTCCGCGCCCCTGACGCCCAGCACGACGCGGCGGCCTGCCGGCGTCGCCCGCGTCCCGCGCACCACCACGACCGGGCAGTCGGCGCGGCCGGCCACACCGAGGCTGACCGAGCCGAGCATCATGCTGGCCAACGGGCCCCGGCCACGGGACCCGACCACCACGGCGAAGGCGCTCCGGCCCTCCTCGACCAGGGCCCGCACGGGCGGCTCGGCGCGGGCGGCGGTGGAGACCTCGACGGCGGGCCCCCGGCCGGCGGCCCGCCGCTCGGCCGCGGCCAGCACCTCGCGGCCCAGCGTCCCGCCGTCCGGCCGGTCGAGCCCGGCGTCGGACGTGAGGCCCTCGTAGCGCTCCCAGAACGAGCCGTACACCAGCCGCACCGGGCGTTCGTGGCGCGCCGCCTCGTCCACCGCCCAGTCGACCGCGGCCAGGCAGGACTCCGACCCGTCCACCCCCACCACCATGGGCTGCGCCACCGCTGTCACCGCCTCCTCGGCGTCCACGCTTCCCGTCAAGCACAGCACCCGGAGACGGTTCCCGCCACGCGGCGGACGGCGAGCGGAGCGAGGAGCGCCAGCATCGGGCGGGTTTACGGCCCACCCGGGCGGCTACCCGCCGCACCGAGCGACGCCGGACCCAGGAACCCGAGGGACGCGAGAATGAGGCACACCATGACCGGCACCACGGAGGACGACCGCATCCGCTGGTTCGAGGACCTGTCGGCCCAGGACGTGGCGGTGGTCGGCGGCAAGAACGCCTCGCTCGGCGAGATGATCGGCAACCTGGCCCCGCGCGGCATCCGGGTCCCCGCCGGCTTCGCCACCACCGCCGACGCCTACCGCGAGTACCTGGCCGCCGACGGCCTGGGGACGGCCGTCGGCGAGCGGCTCGACACCCTGCGCGACGGCGCGGAACTCGCCGACGTGGGGCGGGCGGTCCGCGAGCGGATCCTGGACACCCCGCTGCCGGCCGCCCTGGACGGGGCGATCCGCCGCGCCTACCGCGAGCTGTGCGAGCGCCTCGGGCGGGCCGACGTGGACGTGGCGGTGCGCAGCAGCGCCACCGCCGAGGACCTGCCCGAGGCCAGCTTCGCGGGGCAGCAGGAGACCTTCCTCGGCGTCACCGGCGAGGACGCTGTGGTGGACGCGGGCCGCCGCTGCTACGCCTCGCTGTTCACGGACCGGGCGATCAGCTACCGGGAGCACCAGCACGTCGACCACCCGTGGGTGGCGCTGTCCGTGGGCGTGCAGCAGATGGTGCGCTCGGACCGGGCCGGCGCCGGGGTGATGTTCACGCTGGACACCGACAGCGGCTTCCCGCGCGTCGTGCTGGTCAACGCGGCCTTCGGGCTCGGCGAGTCCGTGGTCTCCGGCGCGGTCGACCCCGACGAGTACGAGGTGTTCAAGCCCTTCCTGCACAAGAGGAGCGGGACCTCGACCTGACGCGGGTGCCGGAGACACGGACCCGGGGGCGAAGGCCAGCTCGGCCCGGGCCTGCTGCGGTTTGGTGCGCTCGAGCACCTCGCCGGCGAGCCGCGTGAGGGTGTGCAGCAGCTCATCGGCTCCGGGACGCGGTTCGTCGTGCGGCCTGGGCATCGCGCACGCTACCTGGGCTTTCGATCCGTCCCCACCTGCCACGCTACCGCCGAGCGCGTGCGACGGCTTCCGGAACGCCCTGACCCGCGGCGACGCGGGTGGCGCCGCCGGCCTGGCTAGCCCCGTGCGCCGAGGGCGCGCAGGAAGCTCGCCGAGTCGGTGACCCAGCCGAAGAGGCGCTCGACGAGGATCAGGGACGACTCGTGGTGGGCCGGGCCCTGGATCTCGGCGACGCAGTCGCTGAGCAGGATCGGGCGGTAGTCGCGGAACATGGCGTCCCTGACCGTGGACTCCACGCAGACGCTCGTGGTGCAGCCGGTGACGACCAGGTCGCGGACGCCGAGGCGGCGCAGGGTCGCGTCGAGCTCGGTGTCGTGGAAGCCGCTGAACCGGTTCTTGCCGATGACGACGTCGTTCGGCCCGGGGTCCAGCTCCGGGAGGATCCGGGTGTTCCAGGTGTCCCTGACAAGCACCCGGCCCTCGGTGCCGTCGGGGGCGGCGACAGTGCGGCCCACGGTGGTGTGGACGAGCCGGTTCTTGCTGTCCTCCGGGCCCAGGTCGGAGAGGTCGGGGAGGTAGCCGTGCTGGAGGTAGACCACCGGCAGGCCCGCGCCGCGGGCGGCGGTCAGCACGCGGGCGATGGGGGCGATCGTCGCCCTGAGCAGGGAGATGTCACCGCCGCCCAGGTCGACGCCGCCGCCCTCGGCGGCGAAGTCGTTCTGCATGTCGACCACGAGCACGGCGGTGCTCGCCGCGTCGACGGCGACGGGCTCGGGGCGGGCGTCGATGGTGTGGGTCATGGTGGGCTCCGACCGGCTAAAGTGCACAGGGTGTGTAGTTTCTAAAGTACACATGGTGTGCAGTTCTATGCAACGGTGGTCCGCATGACGAAGTCGATCGACGCCCCACGCAACGCCCGCGGCCGGCGGACCCGCTCGGCGATCCTGGCGGGGGCCCGCGCGCTCCTTGAGGAGCGCGGTCTCGAGGCGCTGACCATGACGGCGGTCGCCGAGCGCGTGGGCGTCTCCCGGCGCGGGATCTACCTGCACTTCGCCTCCCGCACCGAACTGGTGACGGCCCTCTTCGACCACGTGGCGGGCGAGGAGGGTCTTTACGAGTCGGTCGACCGGGTGTGGCAGGCCCCCGACGCGGTGGCCGGGCTCGACGAGTGGGCCAGGCACCTGGCCCGCTACCACCCGCGCGTGCTGGCCGTGGACGAGGCCGTGCGGCGGGTCAGGGCACAGGACCCCGACGCCGCCCGGCACTACGAGCGGGCCGCGGCCTCCCAACTGGCGCACTGCCGGCGGCTGGCCGAATGGCTCGCCGCCGAGCGGCGGTTGGCACCGCCGTGGACGGTGCGGACGGCGGCTGACATGATGCGGTCGCTGGTCTCCTCCGACCTGGTGTCCGCGCTCCTCGCCGAACGCGGCTGGTCACAGGAGGAGTTGGGCGACCGGCTGGCCCTGCTACACCGGCGGACCTTCGCACTGCCGGCGCCCGCCGAGGACGGGGGCCGGGCCGTGCCCCGGTGACCGACGGCGGGTGCCGCGGCCGTCGGCACCCCTCCCGACACCGGTGGGGCAGGGTTGCCTCCCAACGACGGCCAGGGCGTCCGCCGGGCCAAGCGGCGAGCAGCCACGGCTTCAAGGGAGTGGATCGTTCATGCCCCCCGAACTCCCGCCCTCGGCCTCCCCGGTCTTCTTCACCAGGGACGACGTCGAGGCGGCGACACCCGGCAACAGGAAGCCGTGGACCCGGCAGCTCGAGTTCGACAAGGAGATCAACACCGACGACATAGCCGCCACCGCCGCCGCCTACGGCCGGGCGGCCGCCGAGGCGCGGGGAGCACAGGACCTCGCGGTGCGGGCCACCGAGATCTCCCAGCGCGGCGGGGGCCTGGACGGCTCCTCGCTGGTGAACAGCGAGGCCCGCATCGACGAGACGCGAGGGGGCCTGCAGGACGGCGGCGCCGACATCGACGCCGTGGTCGGGCACCTCGTGCACGCCATGAACCTGGCGCTCGCCACCAAGGACGACGTCCGCGGGCTGATCCACAACCCCCAGGGTCTTGACACCAAGTACCTCAACCACCTCAACGCGGCCATCGCGGAGTGGAACGACTGGGTGCGGGCGCTCAACGACGCCGTGGCGAACCAGAGCGACCTCAGAGAGGGGGCCGGGATCTGGGTCATGGGG
>NZ_SMKC01000387.1 GCF_004348315.1 Streptomyces sp. 8K308
CCCGCGCTCCGCGCAGGTGGGCCGGGACCATACGACGGCCCACCGAAAGGCGGCAACGTGAGCGCGGCGAAGCCGCGCAAGCATGGCGCCTCCCGGGGGCCGACGCTCCGCACGGCCATTCCGCGCCGCACACCGCCCTTCCCGCGCGCCGCGCGGGTGCGCTGGGGCCGCACGACGGCCCGCCGGATGGGCGCGGCGAGGCCGCGCGACGCGCCCCCGCGGCGGAGCCGCGCACACAGGGCGGCCGCGCCCCGAGGGGCCGGCACTGCGTGCGGTGCTACGCCCGCGGCGAAGCCGCGGCGGCCGCCCCCGAGAGCCCCGCGCTTCGCGCGGGAGGGGGGTGGCCTAGCCGGCCGCAGGCCAGAGCGTGGACCAGAAGTCGGTGAGCGCGGAGGCCGTCGCGTCGGGGCGTTCGGCGTTCGGGGAGTGTTTCGCGCCCCGGATCACCGTGCGCCGCGCGCGCAACGTGTGGGCCATGCGGTCCAGGCCCCGCACGGGCCACACGCCGTCGCGCTCGCCGGACAGCACGTGGGCCGGAAGGCCGACCGCGGCCAGCCGGGCGACGCGGTCCGGTTCGAAGCGGAGCGTGCGGCCGGTGGCCCGCAGCTGGGCCGGCACGTTGGACATCCAGCGGCGGCGGAGCAGTTCGTCGATCTCCGCCTCCGCCTCGGTGCCGCGCCGGTGCACGAGACGGAAGATCGTGCCGGCGCCGAGCACCGGCAGGGTGACCGCCAGGGCCCGCACCTTGATCCGGTGCCAGCGCCCCACCCGCCCCGCGCCGGAGGCGATCAGCGTCAGGGAGGCGAACGGCTTCCGGCCGTCCACCGCCGCCCGCAGCACCGCGCCGCGCGCGATGAGGCCGCCCAGCGAGTGGCCCACGAGGTGGATCGGGTCAGGGCCGAGCTCCTCCGCCTGCGCCAGCACGTCCTCGGCCAGCGCGCCGAGGCCGTACCCGGAGCGGGCCAGCGCCCCAGACGACTCGAACTGGCCCCGGCCGTCCACCGCGACCGCCCGGTAGCCGGCCTCGGCCAACGGCGCGAGCAGGGCTATGAAGTCCTCCTTGCTCCCCGTGTAGCCGGGGATGAGCAGCGCCGTGCCGATGGGCCGCTCGCCGCGCGGCGCCGCGTCGAGCACGGCGAACTCTCCACGACGGGTCACGAGCCGATGGGCCCTGACCCCGACCGGGGGCGCCGCGAACGGGGGTCTGCTCACCCCTCGAGAGTAACCGTCACCAGGGTGAAACCCGCGGGGCCTGTTCCCCGGCCGGCCACTCCGTCAGAATCCACGCCCAGCACGCCGAACACAGCGAGCACTGCGCGGAGCACGGCGCAGAGCACAGAGCAGGGGGAGTCACCGATGTCGTCGCTCGACCGCAGAGCGTTTCTCGGCCGGACGGCCGCGACCGGGGCCGGGGTGGCCATCGCCGGCGCCGGGGCCACCCCGGCGGTGGCCGGGGGCGGGTCGGCCAGGCGGTACGCCTTCACCGTGATGGGCACCACCGACCTGCACGGCAACGTCCTCAACTGGGACTACTTCACCAACGCCGAGTTCACCGACAGCGGCGGGAACGACATCGGGCTGGCCAAGCTCGCCACCCTGGTCAGGCAGGTGCGCGCCGAGAAGGGCGCCCGCAACACCCTGCTGATCGACGCAGGCGACACCATCCAGGGCACTCAGCTCGCCTACTACTACGCCAAGGTCGACCCGATCACGAACGACCGCGGCCCCGTCCACCCCATGGCCCTGGCGATGAACGCCATCGGCTACGACGCGGCGGCCCTGGGCAACCACGAGTTCAACTACGGCATCCCGCTGCTCCGCGCGTTCGAGCGGCAGTGCGGCTTCCCGCTGCTGGCCGCCAACGCGCTGGACGCCGCCACCGAGCGGCCCGCCTTCCCGCCCTACTGGATGACCCGGCTGCGCACGCCGCACGGCCGCGACGTGCGGGTGGCGGTGCTCGGGCTCACCAACCCCGGCATCGCCGTCTGGGACCGCGCTCATGTCGAGGGCCGGATGGTCTTCCCCGGCCTGCCGGAACAGGCCGCCTACTGGGTGCCGAGGCTGCGCGCGATGGGCGCGGACGTCGTGATCGTCTCGGCGCACTCGGGCACGAGCGGCACGTCCTCGTACGGCGAACAGCTGCCGCACGTGGAGAACGCGGCTGCGCTGGTGGCCGAGCGGGTGCCGGGCATCGACGCGATCCTCGTGGGGCACGCGCACGTGGAGATCGCCGAGCGCCGGGTCACCAACGCCGAGACCGGGCGGGAGGTGGTGCTCTCGGAGCCGCTGTTCTGGGGGAAGCGGCTGGCCCTGTTCGACTTCGATCTCGTCTGGGAGCGCGGCCGGTGGCGGGTGGAGTCGGTGGCGGCCAGCCTGCGGAACACCAACACGGTCGTGGAGGACCCGGAGATCACCGAGCTGCTCGCCGAGCAGCACGCCCGCGTCGTGGCCCACGTCAACCAGGTGATCGGCACCGCCACCGCGCCCATGACGGCGACCGAGGCGCCCTACCGGGACACGGCGATCGTCGACTTCGTCAACCACGTGCAGGCGGAGACGGTGCGGGCCGCGCTGGCCGGCGGCGAGTACGCGGACCTGCCGGTGCTCTCGCAGGCGGCCTGCTTCTCGCGCACGGCGGCGATACCGGCGGGCGACGTCACCATCAGGGACGTGGCGGGCATGTACGTCTACGAGAACACGCTGGAGGCGCGGCTGATCACCGGGGCCCAGCTGCGGGACTACCTGGAGTACTCGGCACGCTACTTCGTGCGCACCCCGGCCGGCGCGCCGGTGGACCCGGCCGGCCTCACCAACGCGGACGGCATCCCCGACTACAACTACGACGTGGTCAGCGGGGTGACGTACGACATCGACATCGCCAGGGAGCCGGGGTCGCGGATCGGCGAGCTGCGGTTCGCGGGCGAGCCGGTGGCGGACGACGCGGAGTTCGTGCTTGCGGTCAACAACTACCGGGCCAACGGCGGCGGCAACTTCCCGCATGTCGCGGCCGCCGATCAGCTCTGGTCGAACTCGGACGAGATCCGTAACACGATCATCGACTGGGTGCGCGAAAGCGGCGAGATCGATCCGTCCGCCTTCGCCTCCGTCGACTGGCGCCTCACCAGGGACGGCACCCCGGTCTTCTAGACACGGGGGCTGCCAGGCGCGAGGGCTGCTGGGCACGGGCCCCGCCTGGCGTGCGGCGGACGCCGGTCCGCCGCACAGGGGGTCGGGTCAGGACTCGGTCCGCTCGGACCTGGCCGGCTGCCCGCTCCTGGTGCGCCGCCTGCGGCGCGGGGTGCGCGGCGCGGTGGCCTCGCCGGCCTCCGGCTCGGGGGTGGCCGCCGCGGGCGCCGCCGCCTCGACCGGCTCAGCACCGCCCGCGGTCGGGGCGATCGCCACTCCCCCGCGGGTACGGCGGCGCTGCCTGGTGCGCGCGGGCTTGGCCGCGGTGGCGCCAGCGGTACCACCGGAGCGGCGCTGGGTCGAGCGCCTGCTGTCCGGGCCGCCCAGGTCCTCGACCTCCTCGGCGTCGAGCCCGGCCCTGGTGCGCTCGGCGCGCGGCAGGGTGCCCTTGGTGCCCTCGGGGATGGACAGCGCCTCGAAGAGGTGCGGGGAGGTGGAGTAGGTCTCGACCGGGTCGGGGAAGTCGAGCCCGAGCGCCTTGTTGATCAGCTGCCAGCGCGGGATGTCGTCCCAGTCCACCAGGGTGACGGCGGTGCCCTTGGCGCCCGCCCGGCCGGTGCGGCCGACCCGGTGGAGGTAGGTCTTCTCGTCCTCCGGCGTCTGGTAGTTGATCACGTGGGTGACGCCGTCCACGTCGATGCCGCGGGCCGCGACGTCCGTGCAGACGAGCACGTCCACCTTGCCCTTGCGGAACGCGCGCAGCGCCTGCTCCCTGGCGCCCTGACCCAGGTCACCGTGGACGGCGGCGGACGCGAAGCCGCGCCTGGTCAGCTGCTCGGCGACGTCGGCCGCGGTGCGCTTGGTGCGGCAGAAGACCATGACGAGCCCCCGGCCCTCGGCCTGGAGCATCCTGGCCACCATCTCCGGCTTGTCCAGCGAGTGGGCCCGGAAGACGTGCTGCGTGATGTTGGCCACAGTCGCGCCCTCGTCGTCGGGCTCGGCGGCGCGGATGTGGGTGGGCTGGTTCATGTAGCGCCGGGCAAGGGCGATGACCTGCCCGGGCATGGTGGCGGAGAACAGCATGGTCTGCCGCTTGGCCGGCAGCAGCTCGATGATCTTCTCGACGTCCGGCAGGAAGCCGAGGTCGAGCATCTCGTCGGCCTCGTCGAGGACCAGGCAGCGCACCTGGTTCAGCCGCAGCTTGCGCTGCCCCGCCAGGTCGAGCAGCCGCCCGGGGGTGCCGACGACCACGTCGACGCCCCTGGCCAGCGCCTCCACCTGGGGCTCGTAGGCGCGGCCGCCGTAGATGGAGACGACGCGGACGTTGCGCACCTTGCCGGCGGTGAGCAGGTCGTTGGTGACCTGCTGGCACAGCTCCCTGGTGGGCACGACGACGAGCGCCTGGGGCGCGTCGCCGAGCTGCTCGGCGGTGGCGCGGCCGGCCTCGACGTCGGCGGGGACGGTGACGGCCTCCAGCAGCGGCAGCCCGAAGCCCAGCGTCTTGCCGGTGCCGGTCTTGGCCTGCCCGATGACGTCGGCCCCGGCGAGGGCGACGGGGAGGGTCATCTCCTGGATGGGGAACGGGGTGGTGATGCCGACGGCCTCGAGGGCCTCGGCCGTCTCGGCCAGGATCCCGAGATCTCGAAATGTGGTGGTAGCGGACAGGGTCGTTGCCTCTTCTTGTGTGACGCGGCGCACGGCGGCGAGGCGGGTCTTGCCACCGTGCCGCTGTGGCGGGCCCGAGGGGGCCGGCCAAGCCGGCGCGGGACCCGGGCGTCTCGCTCAAGCGCACGCACCGCGCGAGCGGGTCCCTCATGCCGCGGCGGGTGCGGGGGCACTCACCGCGCGGAGGGCTGGTCAGGTCGGAGCCGATCGGGCCACCGACCGGGCATCCGCGAGGATCCTGAGGCGCTGGTCTTGCACCGGCCCCAGGGACTCCAGCATGGGGATGGGACCCGCCGCTTGCAGGCGAGCCTCCATAGCACTGTACCCCGGAACCCCTCACAAGTGGCAGGGCGCGAACTCACCGGCGGGCACTATTGTGCCCCCATGGAGACGCCTGACACGCCCGCTTCCACTGCCCCGACCACCGCAGTCGCCGCCCAGGACTGGGCCGCGGCCTCCGCCGACCCCCGCTACCGGGCCGCGGTGGTGGACCTGCTGGGAGCACTGGCCTACGGCGAGCTCGCGGCGTTCGAGCGGCTGGCCGACGACGCGAAGCTGGCGCCCGGCCTGGCCGACAAGGCGGCGCTCGCGCGGATGGCGGCGGCCGAACTCCACCACTTCGAGCAGCTGACCGACCGGCTGCGGGAGATCGACGAGGAGCCGACGGCGGCGATGGAGCCGTTCGCCGCGGCGCTTGAGGAGTTCCACCGGATGACGGCCCCTTCCGACTGGCTCGAGGGCCTGGTCAAGGCGTACGTCGGCGACGCGATCGCGGCCGACTTCTACCGCGAGGTGGCCTCCCGCCTCGATTCCGACACCCGCTCCCTGGTGCTGCGGGTGCTCGACGACACGGGCCACGCGTCGTTCGCCGTGGAGAAGGTGCGGTCCGCGATCGAGGAGGACCCCAGGCTCGGCGGCCGGCTCGCGCTGTGGGCCCGCCGGCTGATGGGCGAGGCGCTCTCCCAGGCGCAGCGGGTGGTCGCCGACCGGGACGCGCTGTCCACGATGCTGGTGGGCGGCGTCGCGGACGGCTTCGACCTCGCCGAGATCGGCCGGATGTTCTCCCGGATCACCGAGGCCCACACGCGGCGGATGGCCGCGCTCGGCCTGTCCGCGTAGGCTCCCGGCATGGCTGTGACCGCGTTCGACCGTGCCCTGATCGAGGAGTCGGCGAAGAAGTCGAGCCTGGTGTGGGTGCGGAGCCGTGACCTGCCCCGGGCCAGGCCCCTGTGGCACGTGTGGCACGACGGCGCGGTCTGCGTCGTCGGCGGCCCCGGCGAGCAGCCGCTCGACGGGCTCGGCGCGGACGGCGTGGTGGTCAGCTGCCGCAGCAAGGACAAGGGCGGCCGGCTGATCGCCTGGCCGGCCGAGGTGACGGAGCTGACGCCCGGCACGGAGGAGTGGGAGTCGACCACGGCGGCGCTGGCCGCGAAGCGGCTGAACGCCCCCGACGCGGACGGCCTGGCGGCCCGCTGGGCCACCGACTGCCGCATCCTGCGGCTGACCCCGGCCTGAGGGACTTCCCCCACCC
>NZ_SMKC01000388.1 GCF_004348315.1 Streptomyces sp. 8K308
CCCCACCACCCCGACCGAGGACGCGCCGACGTACCAGGACCCGACGTATCCGACGCAGGGGCCGACGACGCCGAGCGAGCCGACGACGGACGAGCCGACCAGCCCGGGCACCACCGGCGGTTCGACCGACGGCGGCACGGGTGGCTCGACCGGAACCGGTGGCACGGGCGACACCTCGGGATCCACCGGCGGCAGCCCGACGGGTGGCACGGAAGGCGGCACGTCGGACGGCGGCACCTCCGATGGTGGCGCGACGGACGGCGGCACCTCCGACGGCGGTGCGACGGACGGCGGCGAGTCGGAGGGCGGCACGACCGAGGGCGAGACCGAGGGCGGCACCGACTCCGGCGCCGTCGAAGGCGACACGAACACCGCGGCCGGCGGCCCGCCGGCGCCCGCCGAGACGCCGACGGAGACCCCCACCGCGTAGCCGGGTCCGCCGGGGCGGGAGGGGCTACCCGCCCGCGTGCCGTGCACGGCTACGTCACCGCCCCCCTGCTGGCCGGGCGCCGCGCCGCGTCCGGGGGCGCTGGCCCGCGGCGAGAGGAGCCGGCGCCCCTCCCGCGACCGGCGCGCGGGTCAGGGGATCAGCCGTGGTCGGCCGTCAGCCAACCGCGCACGGCGGCCATCGCGGTGCCCTCGCTGTCGGCGTCGATGGCCGCCGCCAGGTCGGCGACGGTGATGCCTTCGAGGGCCGCGGCCCAGGCGCTCTCGGCGGCTGCCATGGCCCGGGCGATGGCGCAGGGCCGCGCGCACCGCTCGGCGGGCACCGCGATTGGGCCACGTTGCCTGAGCTCGGTGCACCGGTAGGCGGGGTCGGCGCCGTCGACGGCCCGGACGACCTCCAGCACGGGGATCGCGTGCGCCGGCCGGGTGAGGGCATAGCCGCCGACCTGGCCGGGCGTCGAGCGCACGACGCCGGCCCGGGAGAGCGCCTGCAGGTGTTTGGCGAGGTAGGCCGGAGGGGTGCCGTGCAACTCGGCGAGCCGGGTGGCCGGCACGGGATCCCGGCTCTGGCTGAGCGTGACACAGCAGTGCAGCGCCCACTCCACCCCGTTCGACAGCTTCATGGGGACAGCCTACCCGTATCTCGGACATCCGTTATCCGGATTCCGTGATAGAACTCGGATAGAAAACATCCGAGTTGAGCGTTCGGGGAGTCCTGCCGCCATGCCACACACGCGAGATCGATCCGGGCCGACCGAGGTCCCGTCACGCACCGCCCTGGGCGCGGCCGCTGTGGCGCTGTTCGTCGCGGCCGCGAACCTACGGCCGGCGATCGCCGCCGTGTCCCCCCTGGCGGACCGCATACGCGCCGACCTGGACCTGTCGGCCACGGGGGTCGCGCTGCTGACCACCATCCCAACGCTGGCGATGGGGATCTGCGCACCCCTCGCGGCGGTCGTCGGCCGGCGGCTCGGGCTGCGGCGCGGCGTGCTGCTCGGCCTCGCCATCGTCGCCGTGGCGACGGCGCTGCGCGGGCTCGGCCAGTCGACCTGGCTGCAGTTGAGCTGCGCGGCCGCCGCCGGCACCGGCATCGCGATCGCGCAGACCCTGCTGCCGGCCGTGGTGAAGACACGATTCGCCGACCGAGCGGGTCTGATCACCGGCGTCTACACCGCCGGCCTCGGCCTGGGCGGCGCGATCGCCGCCGGACTCAGCGCGCCCCTCGCGGACGCGCTCGACTCCTGGCCGGGGGCGCTCGCCTCGTGGTCGGTGGTGGCGCTGACCGGCATGGCGGTGTGGACGGCCGCGGGACGGTCCCTGCGGCTCGACGAGGCCATGGCCACGGCCGGTCCGGCCACCAGCGGCCTGCCGTGGCGCAGCGGCACGGCCTGGCTCATCACCGCGCTGGCCGCCGGCAACTCCGCGCTGTACTACTGCGAGTTGGCCTGGGTGGTGCCCCTCCTGCGGGAGGACGGCGGGTACTGCGCCGGCGGCGCCGGGGGGCTGCTCACCGCGTTGATCTCCCTCCAGGTCGTCGCGATGCTGGCCGTACCCGCGCTGCTCGGCGAGCGGCGGGACGCGCGCGTCGGCCTGGCCCTCACCATGACGCTCACCGGCGTCGGCTTCCTGGGGCTCGCGACCGCTCCGGGCACCGCGACCTGGCTGTGGATCGCCGCACTCGGCGTCGGCCACGGCGGCCTCTTCACCCTCGTCCTGGCCCTGCCCGCGGTGATCGGCCGCGATCCCGGTGAGGCCGGCCGGATCAGCGCGATGGCGTTCTTCGTCGGCTACGGCTGCGCGGCGCTCGCCCCGCTGCTGGTCGGCGCCCTACGCGACGCCACCGGCGACTTCCACCTCGCCTTCGGCCTGCTCGGCGGGGTGTGCGTGGCGCTGCTGCCGGCCATCGCCGGGCTGCGGAGAGCCGCCGCCGGCTGACGCCGGTCGCTGACGGGTTGGCGGGCTGGCGACATCACCTGTCGTCCCGGCGGAAGCGGAACCGGCCCGGCCGCGCCGATGATTAGGGGAAGACCCCTTCTCTCACCCAAGGAGCCCGCACGACATGGGTGTTCTGTCGATTGATCCGCTCCCCACCCTCAGGCAGCGCCGGAGCGCGAAGTGGCGCACCTACCCGGACGACGTCCTGGCTCTCACGGTCGCGGAGATGGACGTTCCGCTGGCCGAGCCCGTCGTCAGGGTCCTGCGCGAGGCGATCGGTCGATCCGACACCGGCTACGCGGCACCCACCGGCGAGCTCGCCGAGGCGGTCGGCGGATACGCCAGGCGCAGCTGGGGCTGGGCGATCGACCCCGACCACGTGCGGACCGTCGTCGATGTCGGCATGGGCATCGTCGAGATCCTCCGCCGCGTCGTCGGCCAGGGCGACCGCGTGGTGATCAGCCCGCCGGTGTACGAGCCGTTCTCCTGGTGGATACGGGAGGTCGGGGCCCAGCCGGTCGAGGCCCCGCTGGTCGAGGGGCCGGCCGGCTGGCGGCTCGACCTGGACGCCCTGGAGCACGCCTTCGCGGCCGGGGCGTCGGCGTACCTGCTGTGCAACCCGCACAATCCGGTCGGCCTGGTGCACCCCCGCGAGGACCTGATGGTCCTCGCCGAACTCGCCGACCGGTACGGCGTCCACGTGCTGTCCGATGAGATCCACGCCCCGCTGGTGCTGCCCGGTGCCGAGTTCGTCCCCTTCCTCTCGGTCTCGGACGAGGCGCGGCGGCGGGGGTTCTCGTTCCTCTCGGCCAGCAAGGGCTGGAACCTGGCGGGGCTCAAGGCAGCCACGGTGATCACCGCCGACCCGGCGCAGAAGCGGTACGCTGACCGGCTCTCGCCGCACTCGCTCTACCGCACCGGGCACCTCGGGGTGCTGGCCACGGTCGCCGCCTTCACCGAGGGCGACGCCTGGCTCGCCGACGTCCGCGCCCTGCTCGACCACAACCGGCGGCTGCTGGCCGAGCTCCTGGCCGAACTGCTGCCCGCCGCCCGCTACCGGCCGCCGGCGGCCAGCTTCCTCGCCTGGCTCGACCTCCGCGCCCTCGGCTGGGGCGACGACCCCACACCCCGCATCCTCGACACCGCCCGGGTCGCCCTGAATGCCGGCCTCCGCTACGGCCCGTCCGGCGTCGGCCACGTCCGCCTCAACTTCGGCTGCTCGCCCGAGACCCTGACGGAGGCCGTCACCCGAATCGCCGCCTAGGCCACGCCTAGACCGGATCGCGGGGGCCGCCGGCGTGGGCGAGGGCGCTGGGGGTTCGGCAGCCGACGATCGCCGGGGCCTCCCGGACGAGCGCCATGCGGCACCGCGCGGTCTCCGCCCGCGCCGCCCTCCGGCGTCATCCGTGGGCCGTCGGCCTGATGGACTCCCGATCCCAGCCCGGACCCGCGATCCTGCGCCACCACGACGCCGTGCTCGGAGCGTTGCGCGCCGGGGGATTCTCCGTGCCGATGACCGCGCACGCCGTCTCACTGATCGACAGCTACCTGTACGGCTTCGTGCTCCAGGAGTTGAGCCTGCCGTTCAGCGGCACGGCGGAGCTGGGCGAGGTCGCGGGCGCCATCCTGCGCGAGACGTCCGCCGACACCCACCCGCACCTCGCCGAGCTCGCCGTCGAGCACGTCCTCAGGCCCGGCTACGCCTACGCCGACGAGTTCGCCTTCGGTCTCGCCCTCATCCTCGACGCGCTCCACCCGGACGAGCCCACGAGCGGTCAGGCCGGTCAGGCCCTGTCCGGTTCAGCGGCTCACCGCGGTCTCGTGGCCGATGCGCGACAGCTTCTCGGGGTTGCGCACGACGTAGAGCCCGGTGATGAGGCCGTCGTCGACCCGCACCGTCAGGACGCTGTCCTCCCTGCCCGCCACCCGCACGATCAGCGCGGGGTGCCCGTTGATCCGCGCCGGCCGCAGCGAGGCCGTGGCGGAGAGCCGGCCCAGCACGTCGCTCACCTGCTCGGCGCCCACCACGGGTGCCAGCGCGGCACGCACCACTCCGCCGCCGTCGGTCAGCAGGACGACGTCCGGCGCGAGGACATCGAGCAGGCGTCGCATGTCGCCCGTCTCGACGGCCTGTTTGAAGGCGTCCAGCGCGTCGCGGGTCCTGGCCGGCGGAACGGTCTCCCGGGGGCGGCGCGCGGCGACGTGGGCCCGCGCGCGGTGGGCGATCTGGCGGACGGCCGCCGGGGTCTTGCCCACCGCGTCAGCGATCTCGTCGTACCCGAGGTCGAACACCTCGCGCAGCACGAACACCGCACGCTCCGTCGGCCCGAGCGTCTCCAGCACCAGCAGCATCGCCATCGAGACGCTGTCGGCCAGCTCGACGTCCTCGGCCACGTCGGGCGCGGTCAGCAGCGGCTCGGGCAGCCAGGGGCCGACGTAGGACTCCCTGCGTCGGCGAAGCGCGCGCAGCCGGCTCAGCGCCTCCCGGGTGGTGACGCGGACCAGGAAGGCGCGCTGGTCGCGCACCGTGCCGAGGTCGACGCCCGCCCAGCGCAGCCAGGTCTCCTGCAGGACGTCCTCGGCGTCGGCGGCCGAGCCGAGCATCTCGTAGGCGACCGTGAACAGCAGGTTGCGATGGGCGACGAACGCCTCGGTGTGTCGCTCGCCGCACTCGTCCATGTTCCGGCTCCCGCCTGTTCGTTCCCGACCGCGTCACCCATGAGAAGCCGGCCCACGCCGCCGTGTGACACCCACCGCTGGTGGCGTACGTCACAGCGCCGAGCTGTCACGGGGACCGGGTGGTCGGCTTCTCCATGGTCGTCACGATGCCGCGCCAACGAGCCGCGGCACCCGGTCCACGAGTGAGGACGAGTCGATGGAACCCCGTATCAACCTGATGACCAACCGAATCGGCGCCAAGGTCAGCAAGCGGATCTACGCCGTCAACCTGGCGATCCAGGAGGCGTCGCTGCCGAAGTCCCTCCAGGAGTTGGTGGAGCTGCGCGCCAGTCAGATCAACGGCTGCGGTTGGTGCGTTGACGTCCACACCAAGGAGGCAGCGAACGCCGGCGAGTCCGCGGTGCGGATCAACCTGGTCGCCGCCTGGCGCGAGTCCACCGTCTTCACCGAGGCCGAGCGCGCCGCGCTGGCGCTCGCCGAGGAGGGCACCAGGCTCGCCGACGCGCACCAGGGCGTGTCCGACGCGACCTGGGCCCAACTGCGCGAGCACTACGACGACGACCAGATCGCCGCGCTGGTCTCGCTGGTCGCCATGATCAACGCCGCCACCCGGCTCGGCGTGATCACGCGCATGCGCGGCGGCTCCTACGCCCCCGGCATGTTCGCCGGCCTCTCGGACTGACCGGAGGCGAACTGGGCACGGCCCGGGAGCGAGCGACCCCGGGCCGGGCCGTGCCGGGCGCCTGGAGCGACCGGTCGGAGAACGGGTCAGGCGGCGGTCGTGAGGGCGGCTGCCCAGGCCCGGACGGCCTGGAGGTGTTCGGGTTGAATGCCGACGCGGTGTTGGGGCTGGACGAGGAGGGTGGCGCGACCGCCGGTCGTGCGCGCCGTGGCCCACATGTGATCGGCGGGGGTGAAATCGTCGTCGATCCAGGCGAACGGGGCCCTGGCGGCGTGTTCGGCGAGGTGGTCGCGCTTCCAGAGGTACCCGTCGGGGTGGCTCGTCGTCAGTTGGCGGTGTGGGAGGGAGACGTGGGGCCAGGCGGGGAGACCGAGGCGGGGCGCGATGAGGCGGGAGGCGTCCTCGCGCCAGCTCGTGCACCAGACGGGGGTCAGTCCGGTGTCGGCGATGAGCGCTCGCAGCTGGGTGCCGTGGTGGGGGTTGAGCCAGATCTTGACGGGCCTGTCGTAGCCGGCGGGGGTGACGTGG
>NZ_SMKC01000389.1 GCF_004348315.1 Streptomyces sp. 8K308
CCCTCCCGAGTCCTCGCCCACGGACGCGCTGCGCGCCGCGGCCCGACTCCTCGACCGGCGCCGCTTCCTGACCGTCACCGGCGCCGCCGCGGCCATCGCCTTCTCCACCAACCTCCCCAACTCCGCCGAGGCCGCCGCCCCGCTCGACCCGGCCGCGCTGCCCGCCGACCCGTTCACCCTCGGCGTCGCCTCCGGAGACCCGCGCCACGACTCGGTGGTGCTGTGGACGAGACTCGCGCCTGAGCCGTTCGCCGTCGACAGCGGGCTGCCGGCCCAACCCGTCACCGTGCGCTGGGAGATCGCCAGGGACGAGGCGTTCCGCCGGATCGAGCGTGCCGGCCAGACCCAGGCCCACCCCGAGTTCCACCACGCGGTGCACGTGGAGGCCGAGGGCCTGCGCCCGGCCACCACCTACCACTACCGCTTCCACGTCGGCCGCTGGACCAGCCCCACGGGCCGCACCAGGACCGCGCCGGCCCCCGGCGCCAGCGCCGAGTCGCTGCGCTTCGCGCTGGTCTCCTGCCAGCGCTACGACCAGGGCTACTACACCGCCTACGGGCACCTGGCCCGCGAGGAGAACATCGACGCCGTCCTGCACCTTGGCGACTACCTGTACGAGTACCCGGTCAACTCGGCCGCCGGCGCCCGTGGTTACACCGGCCCGGACGCGCTGCCCGCCGAACTCAACCGGGAGACCGTCACCCTGGAGGACTACCGGCTGCGCTACGCCCTCTACCACCGCGACCCGGACCTGAAGGCCGCGCACGCCGCCCACCCGTTCGTCGTCACCTGGGACGACCACGAGGTCGAGAACAACTACGCTGGCGCGATCCCCGAGAACGGCGTGCCGGCCGAGGAGTTCCTGGTCCGCCGCGCCGCCGCCTACCGGGCCTACTACGAGAACATGCCGCTGCGCCGCGCCCAGTTGCCGCACGGCCCCGACGCCCAGCTCTACCGGCGGCTCGACTACGGCCGGCTCGCCCAGCTGGACATCCTCGACTCCCGTCAGTACCGGGACGACCAGGCTCTGGGCGACGGTTGGCGGGTGCCGACGGACGAGGTCGCGGCGCCCGAGCGCACGCTGCTCGGCGCCAGCCAGGAGCGCTGGCTCGCCGACGGCTGGCGCCGGTCGCGCGCGGTGTGGAACCTGGTGCCACAGCAGGTGGTGCTCGCCCGCCGCCGCAACCGGGTCGAGGGCCCCTGGCCGCTGTCGATGGACGCCTGGGACGGCTACCCGGCGGCCCGCGAGCGCCTCCTGGCCGCCGCCCGCGACGCCGGCGTGGACAACCTGGTGGTGCTGACCGGGGACGTGCACGTCCACTACGCGTTCGACCTCAAGGCGGACTGGGACGACCCGGCCTCCCACAACCTCGGTGTCGAGTTGGTCACCAGCTCCATCTCCAGCGGCGGCGACGGCTCGGAGCGGCCGGCCAACTGGCCCGCCCTGACCGGCGCCAACCCGCACCTGCGCTTCTACGACGGGCGCCGCGGCTACGTGGTGCTCACCCTCGACAGCAGCCAACTGACCGCCGAGTACCGGGTCGTGCCCACCGTGACCACGCCAGGCGCCGGCGTCCTCACCGCCGCCACGTTCGTCTCTTCGGCCGGCGACCCCGGCCTGCGGCCCGCGTAGCCGCCCGACCGCCCGGCCCGCCACCACCGACGGCGGGCCGGGCCCTACGCGGTGAGTGCGGCGCGCAGCCGTTCCGCGTAGGCGCGGCGGCGGTCGGCCGGGAGCCAGTCGGGCTGCGGGGGCGTGCCGTAGAGGTCGTCGCCTGGGTAGCGGGGGAAGAGGTGCTGGTGGAAGTGCCAGACGTTCTGGTCGCCGGCCGGCTCGTTGTGCTGGCGGGTGGAGACCCCCGCGCAGTCGTAGGCGGTGCGCATGGCCCGGGCGAGCAGCCGGGTGGCGTCGAAGACCGCGTGGCCGTCGGCGGCGGGAAGGTCGTACAGGTTCTCGTGGTGGGCGACGGGGATGATCAGCAGATGGCCCGCGTTCCGCGGCCACCAGCGGGGGCAGACCAGCGCGAAGACCCGCTCGTCACGGTAGACCACGTCGGGTTCCCGGTCCGGGGTGAGATGGCAGAACGGGCAGTCGTAACCGGCGGGTTCGTGGTTGTGCACGGGGCACCTCCCGGCTGGATGTCGGCGTCCGTGGGTCCGAGGCAAGCACTCAGGAACCGGCCGGCGGCCACGCGACGAGGCCGTCGAGGACCGGTGGTTGGTAGCCGGGGCCCTTGAGCACCTTGCCGTCGACTCGGCGCAGAACCCGGCCGTCCGCGTCGAGCTTGCTCATGTTGGACCGGTGGACCTCGACGAAGACGGCCGGCAGATCGATCCCCAGCGCGTCCGCGGCGCCGTAGGTGACGTAGAGGACGTCGGCCAGCTCCTTGGCCACTGCCTGGTACGCGGTGAGCGGGTCGCCGCCGGTTCGCAGGGCCCTGGCGAGGTCGGTGAGGGCCTCGGCGGCCTCGCCCGCTTCCTCGGCCAGCAACGTCCGGCGGTGTTCCGCCAGTTCGGGGCGTCCGGCCTCGGCCTTCCCGTCGAACACCTCGCGGAACTCGGCGACTCGTCGCATCGGCTCATGGTCCATACCCCGACCCTAAGCGCTCCCCACGACACCCACGGCCCGCTCCCCGCGGCAGCCCCTTCCGCGGCGCGGTGGGCAGTCAGGATGATTCGGTCATCGGCACCAGGGCGTTCGCGTCAGCGGTCCACTCCACGCCGCTGCCGTCGACTGGCCGCATGTGCGCCTCGACACGCAGGACCCGCCCGGCGCCGCGAGCCACGTGCTCCAGCACCCCGTCCAGCCGGCCGACACGGCCCGTGGTCGGGTCGGTGACCAGTTGACCCATCAGCTCGTGGCGGCCCCAGCGCAGGGTGATGCCGGTGGTCACCGCGCCGGTGCCTTCCCACGTTTCCACGGGCAGGTGGTGGCGTGGTCGGCGTTCACGACGACGGGGTGGTGGCAGTACGAACAGGTCACGGGCACGGTCGGTTCGACGGGCCCCTCCCGGCCGGTCACGACGGTGATGGCGTCTTCGGGACGGGCGGTGGTGGCGCGTACCGTGAAGCGGAAGCTGTCGCCTTCACGGGCCACCACGAGCCGACAGCGGGGGTCGTGCGCGACGTGCTTGAGTACATTGTTCAGCAACTCCGAGACACCCACCCGGGCCAGCATCACAGCGTCCGGGTCACCTCCGAGCTTCGCCACCGCCTCTACGGCCACGCCGCGCCACCGCTCGATGTCCTGTGCACGAGCCGCTATATCCCAGGTGTACACCTCATCACCCTCGGCGCCTTGCACGGTGACGACGGTCATGGGACACCTCCCGGGGACGGCATAGCGAGTAACACGAACGCAGTCGGATCGTCGCTCTGGGCGACTATGCTGTGCGTTGTCCGACTGGGGTGTTCAGCGGGTTCTCAACCTACGGTGACCAGCGGGCCGAAAAAACTGACGCAGAGTACAAGTTGCGCCAGGCGCAGGCACCGGAAGGTGGACCATGGCCTCAGCTCAGTCCTCGCCCCGTCGCGGAACCCATACCGGTGGCCAGGGTTCCCCTGTCCGCAGGCAGGCCGGAGGTGTCAGCGGGCACCTGCTGAAGATCATTCGGGAACGCGTGCCGTCGACCCAGCGTCACCTCGCCGAGCTGCTGGGCGTGGATATCACGACCATGCAGGGCTGGGAATCTGGCCGACGCCCCCTGTCGGCCATCTCCGTCGGACAGTTTCAGACCGTCCGCCGACGACTTCTGAAGTGCGGCGCTGATCCCGAACTCGTGGTGCTTCTGGAGGCCGCTGGTCAGGCGGACGCGGTCATTGCCCACGCGCTGGAGAACCCGGTGCCCTCGCGGCAGAGCGTCGAGCACCATCCTCTCGCTCAGTGGGTGTACACCCGAGCCGCTGCCCACATGATCGCCTGGGCTCTCACGGGGGCACCCCCGGCGGCGCTTCCCCAAGCCCCTCCCGGAACGCCGCGTCGGCGAGGGCCGACTCCCGATTCCCCGCTCCTGCCAGCGGCGGAGCGTCAGGCTGCCTTCAGCCACCTCAGGCGGTGGGCCGAGGAAGCCGAAAGACTCGGCCAAGACGGAGCCCTACTTCGGCGACAGGCCGTCTACCTGTGCAGCTATGACAGCGCCCCGGACACGCACGCCTGGGTTGGCCACATGCGCAAACCGATGCGATTCACCTTCACCTCGCCCTTGGAGTGGTCGGACGCACGGTCAGTCGCCACCTCCCTGACGAGGCACGGGGAACAGGATGTGCTCTGGGCCTTCATTGACCACGGTATGCGGGACGATGCCGGAGAAACCGCCAACTTGAACTACTGGGCCTACTGGCTTGGCCTTGACCCGCTTCCGCGGGCCGACGACGGCTTCATGGCTTCCCGCACCTCGCAGCAGTGGGATGCGAGCGCTCTGCTGCGAGCCATGGCCAGTCGACTTGACCCCGGCTTGGCTTGTATCGACCTGAACGTGCACTCGGTGTGGGCCCTGCTTGCCGCGCACCCAGCATTGCTGACGGCTGACTCGCGCCTCACGGCCGACCTGGCTGGCCGGGTGCGACGACTGCTCGACTCGGACAGCGTATCGTCGCGAGCCCGGCGAGAACTGGAGCAGTTGAACTACGGTCTACGACTGACCAGAGCGTGATTAGAGAGGATGCCGCATGTTGGACGAGCAGCACGCCCGGGGGGCGGTCACCTACCTCATGGAGATGGGGGCGCTCAAGCGCAGTAAGCGCAGTGGGTGGTGGATCGCGGGTGTGAAGGATCCGGAGACGATCGCCGAGCACAGCTTTCGCACGGCGATCATTGGGTCCGTGCTGGCGATGCTTGAGGGCGCCGATCCGGCGAAAGTAGCTCTGCTGTGCACCTTTCATGACACACAGGAGACCCGCGTGGGCGACATCCCATGGATCGGACGCCGCTACCTCACCGCGGCCAAGAACGAGGAAGTCACGGCGGACCAGGTGGCCGACGCCCCTCCGGTCGTGGCCGCCGGGATCCAGGCCATCGTGGATGAGTACGAGAACGGCGACTCCCTCGAAGTGCTGGTCGCTCACGACGCCGACAAGCTGGAGTGCATGATCCAGGGCCTTGAGTACCTGGAGCAGGGCTATCGCAACGCCCAGGAGTGGGTGGACAGCACACGGGCGAAGCTCAAGACGCCATCGGCCATCGCACTTGCCAACGCCGCCCAGGGCATGTCCTCAGCCGAGTGGCAGCGCACCTACCTCCGGTGACCACGGAGTCCGACTCGATGGCGGGACAAGATGCTCACATGACTGCCCCGCGGATCGCTCCCGAGGTGATGACGTTCTACACCTCGAAGGTCACCGAGGCCGACCGGCTGTCGTCGTCGGCCAACGGCACGTTGGAGCTCCTGCGAACCCAGGAGTTGCTGCGCCGCCACCTGCCCCAGCCCCCCGGCGCGTGTGCTTGACGTCGGCGGTGGTCCGGGAACGCACGCCCGCTGGTTGATCGCGGACGGTTACGACGTGCACCTGGTCGACCCGGTTCCCCGCCACATCGACCAGGCCGGGCGGATCGCCGGCTGTACCGCCGAGTCGGGCGACGCGCGACAACTCACCGCCGCCGACGCCTCGTTTGACGTCGTGCTGCTCCTTGGCCCGCTCTACCACCTCATCGATGCCCGCGACCGGCGGCAGGCTCTTGGCGAGGCGTTCCGCGTCCTGCGCCCCGGAGGGCTCCTCGCTGCCGCCGGCATCAACAGGTACGCCTCGCTGTTCGAGCACACGGCGTTCGCGCACCTGCACCGGGAGGACGTGCGGCGGAGCATCGCGGGAATCCTCGAGTCGCGTGTCCATGACGGGAAGAAGTCCTTCACTCAGGCGTACTTCCACAGCGCGGAGGAGCTGCGGAGCGAGGTCGCGGCGGCGGGGTTCGAGGGTGCCGAGGTGTTCGGGGTCGAGGGACCGACATGGGGGATGCTCAAAGCGACGGAGCAGTTGACGGGGGAGTCGGTGATCGGCACCCCGCTGTTCGAGTCGGCGCTGGCGGCAGCCAGGATGGCGGAGCCGTACCCCGAGCTGCTGGCCGCCAGTTCGCACCTGCTCAGCGTGGCGCGGCGCCGAGCCGGGGCATGTGAGCAAACGCACCGGGTGGGATCGCCCGGAGGGGCGAAAAGAACAGGGGGTGGCCGGGGTAATCATGGGATGATCGGATTGTTCCGAGCGATTCACCGGAGAGGTGCATGATTCAGCCCGGCCAATCCCCGACGGCCGACCCCGCCCAAGACCACAC
>NZ_SMKC01000038.1 GCF_004348315.1 Streptomyces sp. 8K308
GCCCGGGCCCGCGTCCGACACCCGGACCCCGCGGGCCGGCGCCGGCCCGCGGGGTGCCCTGTCACAACTCCGCGGCCTGCCCGGTCATGTCTGCCGAAAGCCCGCACGGCGTGCGGCATGGCGTGAGGGAGGGGAAGGCATGGCACGTCCGGCTGACTGGAGTCCCGTCGACATGGACTCCGATCCGACTCCGGGCGATCCGCGGGAGGTTCGCACCCTGGCCGAGGAGTTACAGACGTTCGCGGACGACGTCGGCCAGGCGCTGGGGAGAATCCGTGGGATGGCCTCGGATCGGGCCGTCCTGGACTGGGCGGGGCTCTCGGCGGACGCGTTCCGACGGGAGTTCGACGGCGTGCCGAGCAACCTGACCAAGCTCCAGACGTCCTACGACCTCTGTGCGCGGGCCCTGGACGCGTACTGGCCGAAGCTGGAGACGGCGCAGGGCATGGCGGACCGGGCGCTGGACCGGGCCATCGCCGCGGGCAGCGATCTCGCCTCCGCGCAGGCGCGGTTGGACGACGCGGAGGAGTGGGTGACCCGGGCCGGCCGCGAGTCGGACCGGCTCCAGCGCGAAGGCGAGCGCGCCGACGTGCCCCCGCCCGACGAGGCGGACGTGCGCGCCGCCACCCGCGACGCCCAGGCCGCGCAGAGCGCTGCCTCCGCCGCGCGGGGCCAGGTGGACGCCGCCCGGGCCAGCCTCGACGCGGCCCGCCAGCTCGCCCAGGAGGCCCTGGAGTTGCGGGAGCAGGCCGCCCGCGAGTGCGCCCGGGGCATCGAGGAGGCGTCGGACGCCGGAATCCAGAACCGCCGCTGGTGGGAGCGGCTGCTCCACTGGCTCGCCGAGGCCTGGGACACCATCGTCGAGATCTGCAAGGTCATCGTCGCCGTGCTCGGCGTCGTCGTCGCGATCATCGGCGGGCCGCTCGCCTGGGTCGTCGTCGGCGCGGGCCTGGTCGTGCTCGGCGACACACTCATCAAGTACGCCAACGGCGAAGGCACCCTGCTCGACATCGCCTTCGCCGCGCTGGACTGTGTCCCGGGCCTCAGGGGCATCACCACGGTCGGCGGCCTGGCCCGAGGCGCACGTGGCGTCCGAGGCTCCGCCGCCACCGGGTTGCGCGGCCAGGCCATCGGAGCGCGGGGCCTCGGGCGCCGCGTCCGCGGTCAGGCCCGGGAGATGCGGGGGGTGTCCGCGCGAGCCGACCCCGTCGACATGGCCACCGGCGAGGTGCTCATGTCCGCGACCGACGTGGAACTCCCGGGCGCCCTGCCGCTGGTGCTCGAGCGGCACCACCGCACCGGCGTCCGCTCGGGCACCTGGTTCGGCCCCTCCTGGTCCTCCACGCTCGACCAGCGGCTGCTGCTCGACGCGCACGGCGTGCGGCTGTGCGCCGAGGACGGGATGGTGCTGTACTACCCGCGCCCGCTGCCCGACGCGACGGTGCTGCCCGTCGAGGGCCCGCGCTGGGAGCTGGCCTGGCACGGCGAGCCGGGCGGCACCCTCACCGTCCACCAGCGGGAGACCGGCCGAACCCTCCACTTCGGGCCGGTGCCCGGCCGGCTCGGCGGGGAACTGCCACTGACCGTGACAACGGACCGCAACGGCAACCGCGTTCGCGTCGAGTACGACGAGTCAGGCGCGCCCGCCGGCATCGTCCACGACGGCGGCTACCACGTGGGCGTCACGGTCGAGAACGGCCGCGTCGCCGAACTCCGGCTGCTCAGCGACCCCGACCAGCCCGTCCTGCGCCGCTACGGCTACGACGCGGCGGGGAACCTCGCCCAGGTGTACGCCTCGTCGGCGCGCCCCCTGGAGCTGTCCTACGACCACAAGCGCCGCCTCACCGGCTGGCGGGACCGCAACGACACCTGGTACCGCTACGTCTACGACGAGCGTGGCCGCTGCGTCGCCACCGAGGGCAGCGGCGGATTCCTGAACAGCGCCGTCGCCTACGACGCGAAGGCCCATCGCACGCTCTTCACCGACTCGTTGGGCAACACCACCGCGTACCAGTTCAACGACGCCTTCCAGCTCGTCGAGGAGACCGACCCGCTGGGCAATTCCACCCGCCGCACCTTCGACCGCTACGACCGGCTCACGACCTTCACCGACCCGCTGGGCCGTACGACGATCCTCGAACGCGACGCGCACGGTGACGTGGCGACCGTGGTCCGCCCGGACGGCACCCGCAGACGGGCGAAGCACAACGCGTTCGGCCAGCCGACCGAGATCGTCGAAGCCGACGGGGGCGTCTGGCGTCAGACGTACGACGAGCGCGGCAACCTCCGCTCCGTCACCGACCCGGCCGCCGCCACCACCCGCCACACCTACGACGAGCGCGGCCGGCACACGTCGACCATCGACGCGCTGGGCAACGTCACGCGGCTCGAGCACGACGCGGCGGGCCTGACCGTCCGCACGACCGATCCACTCGGTGCGGTGCTCGCCGTCGCACATGACCCCCGGGGCAGGGTCGAGCGGATCACCGGCCCCCTCGGCGCCGCCACCAGCCTCGACTGGACACCCGAAGGTCTCCCCGCCCGCGCGGTCTACCCCGACGGCGGGGTGCGGCGCTGGGCCTACGACGACGAGGGCAACCTGCTGCGGGACTCCGACGAGGCGGGCGACGACATACGCTTCGAGTACGGCCCGTTCGACGTGGTGTCCGCCCAGGAGCAGGCCGACGGCGCCCGCTACTCCTTCACCCGTGACACCGAGCTCCGTATCACCCGGGTCACCAACCCGGCCGGCCTGACCTGGGACTACACCTACGATGCCGCTGGACGCCTGGTCGCCGAGTCCGACTTCGACGAGCGGCGCCTCAGCTACACCTACGACGCCGCCGGCCAGTTGACATCCAGGACCGACGCCGCGGGGAACGTCACCCGCTACGAGTACGACGCCAACGGCCTCACCACGGCACAGGTCTCGGGCGACATCCGCACCCGGTTCGTCCACGACCCGGTCGGCCGAATCACCCGGGCCGTCAGCGCCGACGCCGACGTTCGCCTCCGCCTCGACCCCCTCGGCAGGATCCTGGAGGAGACGACCAACGGCCGCACCGTCGCGCACGAGTACGACGCCCTCGGCCGACTCGTCGCCACGACGACACCGACCGGACACCGCACGACGCGCACCTACGACTCCGCCGGTCGGCACACGTCCCTCGTCAGCGACGGCCGGGTCCTGACCTTCGAACGCGACCTGGCCGGGCGCGAGACCAGGCGCGGCGCGCCCGGCGGGATCAGCCTGGAGCACCACTGGGACGCCATGGGGCGGCTCGGCCGCCTGACCCTGGGGGTCGAGGGGAGGACCACTCTCGAGCGCGACTACCGGTACGCCAGGAACGGTTACCTCTCGGAGATCCGCGACGCCCACGCCGGAAGGACCACGTTCCAACTCGACCCGCAGGGGAGGATCACCAGTGCGAGGGCGCCCGGTTGGTCCGAGCGCTACGCCTACGACGCCGCGGGAAACCTCGCCACGAGCGACCGGCCCGCCGGTCCTCCCGCGCGGGGCCACGCCGGCACCCACAGCCACACCCACACCTACGCGGGAACCCGCGTCACCCGGGTCGGGAACACCCGCTACGCGTACGACGCGGCAGGACGCACGGTGCTGCGCCGGAAGAAACTCCTCTCCTCGGGCGCCTTCCGCACCTGGCGGTACGAATGGGACGCGGAGGGCCGCCTGGTCGGGGTCACGACCCCCGACGGCACGCGGTGGCGTTATCGACACGACCCCTTCGGGCGCCGTGTCGCGAAGGAACGCCTCGACCCGGCGGGCGAGGTCGTCGAGCGGACGGACTACGCCTGGCACGGCTACGTCCTCATCGAGCAGTCGACGGTCGCCGCCGACCGGCCCCACCGGACGACCCTGACGTGGGACCACGACGGTGCGCGCCCGCTCGCACAGAGCGAACGCGTGGTCATCTCCGCGCGCGACGCCCCGCAGGAGGTCATCGACGCGTCCTTTCACGCGATCGTCACGGACCTGGTCGGAACCCCCACGGAACTGGTCGACGCGTCAGGGAACGTGGCCTGGCGGTCCCGTGCGACCGTGTGGGGCGTCCAACCGGGCAGCGAATCCGAGACGACCACCCCGCTCCGTTTCCCCGGCCAGTACGAGGACCAGGAAACCGGCTGGCACTACAACGTCCACCGCCATTACGACCCGGAAATCGGCCGCTACACCTCGCCCGACCCGCTGGGGCTCGCACCTGCCCCCGACCCCGTGAGCTATGTGCGCAACCCACACGTGACGGGCGACCTGATCGGCCTGTCTCCCTGCACTCCGGCGGGCCCAGGAACCCAGGTCACCAGAGCGTCCTGGCCGGCCGACAGAGAGGGCCGGATCGCCCGGACCTATCACGGGTTGACCGCGGGACCATCCGGAACGAACCGCCCCGACGACGAGCTGGTGCTCAGCGGACACGGCCATGTCGAGAAGCAGGACGCCCCGACGTTCATCGTTCCGGAGGGTACCCACCTTGCCATGTACGGGCGCCACCGAGACACCATAAGCGACAGGCTGGGTGGCATCATCGAGACGGCCGATCCGATGCCGATGTACGTCTACAAAGAGGGCACGAAACTGCCGGACTACCTGCTGCTTCCGCCGACGGGTCTCACGATTCTCGGCGGTTCCCGCACCAGAACGGTCAGCACCCCGACCCGTCTCTCCGATCTGCTTTCGCCAAACATGGGCCGCGTACACTGGGCGGCCTGTCGAGTTGAGCGATAGGGGTCGACATTCCCAGGCCGAGGGGGCCACGATGACGTACTTCTCCGACCTCTCTCCCTACACGTTTCTGCCGGAGAGCATTCCGCCGGATGTCGCCGCCGTCAACGTCGGGTGGCTCGATTCCCGACATGCCTTTGACACGGGTGCGGTTCCGGACGAATTCACCGAAAAGCTGGGCCGCCTGTGCCGCGACTCCCCGCACGCCAGGACCCGGGGCCATCACGGGTGCGAGCTCCCGCACGCCGACGAGCCCGCGCCGTGGCCGGTCACCGCCGACATCGACGGCGAGTCAGTGCCGCTCGGCTCCGCCGAGGTGCGGGTCGTGTCCCGGACGGGCACGTGGCTGGTCGCTCCCAACCTCGTCCACCACTACGTCGTTCGCCACGCCTACCGGCCGCCCGCGGAGTTCGTCGAGGCCGTCGTCGCCCTGCGCGTCGCCGACTCCGGATAGCCGGCGGTGGGCGCCGCGCTCGCCCGGCGAGCGCGGCGCCCACCCGCGGGGTCAGCCGTTGGAGAAGCGGCCGGCCTGGGCGAGGATCTCCTCAGGGTCGTCCAACGCGGGGTAGATCCAACGGGTGTTGATGTCCTGCTTGATGGCCTTGGCCTCCTGGCGCGTCGACACGACGGTGCGCTCCCACCCCTCGGTGACCACGGCGCCGGCCGGACCGAGGTCAAGGCAGGTGACGTACGGGTCGGGGGCGAAGGGCACCGGCGTGGTGCCCAGGAGGTCGGCGGCCACGTTGTGTCCGGCGCACTTGCCCATCGGATGGGCGTGCTGGCAGCTCTGCACCGTGAGGTGCCCCTCCTCGGCGACGGCGGCCGCGGTGTCGCCGGCCGCGTAGACGTCGGGCACCCCGACGACCCGCATGTACGCGTCCACGGTGAGCCGGCCGAGGCGGTCACGTTCCCCCGGGATCTGCGCGGTGAGCTGGCTGGCGACCATGCCCGCCGTCCACACGACCGTGGCCGTGGGGATCACCTCCCCGTCCGAGAGCGTGACCTCGGTGGAGGTCGCCGACGCCACGGTGCGCCCCAGGCGTCGCTCGATCTTCAACTCGTCGACCACGCCGTCGAGGTAGTGCCGGGGCCCGTCGCCGAGTTCCGGGCCGATGACGTCGGAGCGGTCCACCAGGACGACCCGCGCCTCCTCGCCGGCGATCGTCCGCAGCCGCCCACAGAGTTGGGTGGAGAGCTCAAGGCCGGTGAAGCCGGCGCCCACCACCACGGCCGTGTACCGCCCGGCCGCCGCCGGGTGCCTGGGCAGCCGCCGCAGGTGGTGGTCGAGCGCCGTCGCGGCGGGCAGGGTGTCGATGTCGAAGACGTGCCGCGCGCCTGGGAAGTCGGGCACCACAAGACGGCTGCCGGAGGCCAGCACGAGCCTGTCGTAGGACAGTTCAAGGTCGTTCCCCGCGCGCCCGACGGCCCGGACGGTACGGGCCCGGGTGTCCACGCCGGTCACGGTCCCCGCGATCCTGCGCACGCCGATCGGGCCGAGGACCCGGTCCAGGGGCACCCGCATCATCTCGGGATCGTTCTCGTACAGCCGGGGACGGATGACCAGGTCGTCACCGCCGCTGATCAGCGTGATCCGCAGCTCGTCGCCTGCCGCCCCGGCGGCGCGGGCGGCCCGGACGGCTCCCGCCGCGCTCCACACGCCGGCGAAGCCGCCGCCGATCACCAGGATGTCTTCCATGGACGTTCACCTCTCTGGACGGTCGCGGGCCGGAGAGAGCCGGCCCGTCTCACCAGAGGGACAGGACAGCCGGCCCGTTCGTGACACGGCCCGAGCACGGCGGTCCGTGCGCTCAGCCGCCCAGTGACGCCACGTACGGAAGGAGCTTGGCGGGATTCATCATCCACATGATCCGATCGATGCCCTGCGCCGAGGCGTCGACGGACAGCAGCGCCACGGGGGTCTCGCCGTGCGAGACGAGGACGGCTGGCCGCGCGTTCGCCTCGACCCACCGGATGCTCGCCGGCGGCCAGAACCGCGGTGCGAAGGCGACCAGGTACCTGGAGACACGCGGCCGTCCGAGAACCGGGATCTTCGACGCGCCACGCACCCCACCGCCGTCGGAGTAGCTGACGACGTCCGCCGCGAGCAACTCCTCGAGCGCCGGCAGATCGCCCGTCCGCGCCGCCGTGAGGAACGCTTCCAGCAGTCGCCGGTGGTCCACCGCGCTGACCGGCTCCCCGCGCTCGGCCGCCAGGTGTTTTCGCGCCCGGCTCACCAACTGCCGGGCGTTGGCATCGCTCGTCCCGAGGATCGCCGCGACCTGCCGGTGCGGGTAGTCGAAGGCCTCCCGCAGCACGTAAGCGGCCCGCTCCATCGGGTTCAGCCGCTCCAGGAGAAAGAGGACCGCCAACTCCACCGCCCCGCCCCGTTCCGCGCCCAGCTGGGGGTCGGCGGTGGTGTCGACCGGCTCCGGCAGCCAGGGCCCGACGTAGGACTCACGCCGCACCCTCGCCGACTGCGCGACGTTGATCGCCAGCCGGGTGGCCACCGTGGACAGGTAGGCCGCGGGCTCGACGATGTCGGCACGGTCGGCCTTCTGCCACCGCAGCCACACCTCCTGGACGACGTCCTCGGCCTCCGCGGCACTGCCGAGCATGCGGTACGCGATGCCGAAGAGCCGGGGCCGCGCCGCGATGAAGTCCCTCGTGGCCCGCTCGAGAGAGGACGCGTCAGACTCGTCGGCGCGCACGGCAACCCCTTCAGCTCTGGACGGCACGCTCACGATAGTTGCCCAGAGGACGGCCGAACACCCGGGGTGCCGTGCTCCTGACTCGTTGTGCGCGCTGCCCGCTCCGCCGGTGCGGACGCGCGGCGAACGGCTGTCGGCGCGCCGGGTGCCCGGTTCCGACAGCCGTCGGCTTACCGGTGCCTCGGCCGCGTGACACGGTGCGGATACCGCGAGCGGTGACGGCAGGCCACGGGAGGGGCATGCGTCGTCGCCGGGGGTGATGTGCCGCGTATCCGGAGGAGGGAACATGATCGGCATCACTCGCAGGCGCCACAGCTCCGCGAGGTTCTCGCCGTCAGCGACAGCACCGCGCGCCGAACGCCGGCAGGGCCGGCGCGGACGGCCCGCGCTGCTGGCCGTCGTCGTCGCCGCCCTGGCGGCCTCCGTGCTCTCCGCTCCGCCGTCGTCGGCCGCGTCCGCCCCGTGGGCCGCCTGCACCAACGGCTACGTCGGCCTGACGTTCGACGACGGACCGAACCCGGCCACGACGCCGGCGCTGCTCAACGCCCTGCGTGCCGGCGGGGCCAGGGCCACCTGGTTCGTCTGGGGCCAGCGGGCGCAGCAGAACCCGAGCCTGCTGCGGTCGACGGTCGAGGCCGGCATGTGGATCGGCAACCACACCTGGACCCATCCGCACCTCACGCAGATCGGGCAGGCCGCCGTCCACGACGAGATCTCCCGGACCCAGACGTTCCTGCGGCAGGCCACCGGGCAGACCCCGACGCTGTTCCGGCCGCCGTACGGCGAGACCAACGCCCAGGTGCGTGACACCGCGCGGCAGCTCGGCATCACGGGCGAGGTGATGTGGAACGTCGACTCCCGCGACTGGGCCGGCGCGAGTACCGCCCAGATCGTCCAGGCCGCCTCCACCCTGCGGAACGGCGACATCATCCTCATGCACGACGGCTACCAGACCACCGTCAACGCCGTCCCGCAAATTCTCTCCGGCCTCTCCAGCCGCGGCCTGTGCCCGGGGCGAATCGTCGGCGGCACCGACCTGCGGCCGATCGTCACCGCGCCCTAGTCGCCACGTCGCCGGCCGACCGACCGCGTGCCGAGGTTTGGGACGGCTCGGGGCAAGGAACCCGGCGGACGCCATGGCTGAGAAAGCGGAGGAACAACAGACCAGCGGCGCCGGCACGGCGGTTGACGTGCTGCGCGCGGCGGGCGCGGAGTTCGCCGGACTGACCGGGCTGCGCGCGGAGGCGGTGACCCGCCTGGAACGCACCAGCGACGGCTGGGTCCTGGAGGCGGAGGTGACCGAACTCGCCCGCGTCCCGAACTCGATGAGCCTGATGGCCAGCTACGAGGTCACGGTCGACGAGCGAGGCGGGATCACCGGCTACCGTCGCGTCCGCCGCTACGAACGGGGTCGGCCCGATCCGCGCTGAGGACGGGCCGACCCCGGAGGACGGCAGGAGAGAACCCATGACAACAGCCACCCCGGCAGCACCCTCGACGGCCGCGGGCCCGCGGAACAGCGGGCTGTACGACGTCCTGGAACTGATCCTCGACCGCGGCCTCGTGATCGACGCGTTCGTGCGCGTCTCCCTGGTCGGCATCGAGATCCTCAAGATCGACGTACGGGTCGTGGTCGCCAGCGTGGACACCTACCTGCGCTTCGCCGAAGCCTGCAACCGCCTCGACCTCGAGTCGGGCGCGAGCAGGGAGCCGGGCGTCCCCGAACTCGTCGGCTCGGCGACCGAGTCGGGCGCCCGGGGCAAGTCCAAGGGGGCGATCGCGGGCGCCGCCGAGTCGATAGCCGACGCCTTCCGCTCCGGCTCGGACTCCGCGGAGTCGGGCCGGACCGAGAAGGAGCCGGGCAAGGCCCGCCGCACCGCGGGGGCCACCCGCCGCGAGAAGGAGGCCGAATGACCACCTACGTCTACGCCGTCACGCCGGCCCCGCCGCCCGAGCTCCCGAAGGACGTGGTGGGCGTCGGCGACCCGCCCCGCGCGGTCCGGGTGGTGCGGGAAGGCGAGCTGGCGGCTGTCGTCAGTGAGTGCCCGCCGGGTACGCGCCCGCGGCGGCGCGATCTCTTCGCCCACCAGCGGGTGTTGACCATGGTCGCCGCGGCCGGGCCCGTGCTTCCGCTGCGCTTCGGCAGCGTCTGCCCGGACGACGACGCGGTGCGCGACACGTTGGCGGAGCACGCCGCCTTCTTCCGCGACCAGTTGGAGTCGGTCGTCGGGCGGGCGGAGTACAACGTGAAGGCGATTCACCGCGAGGAGGTGGTGCTGCGCACCCTGCTCGCCGAGGACGCGCGGATCCGCGAGCTGAACCAGGCGACCAGGGTGCGCGGTGGCGCCCACCGGGACCGTCTCGAGCTGGGACAGCTGCTGGCCGAGGGCGTGTACCGGCGCCGCGAGCAGGACGCCAGGGCCGTGACGGAGGCCCTCGGCCCGTACGCCGAGCGGGTGCACCGGGGGGTGGCGGGCGCGGACCGGGTGCTGAACCTGTCGCTCCTGGTCGGCCGTGAGGAGGCCGCGGGCCTGCTCGCGGCCATCGAGGCCCAGCGCGAGGACAACCCGCAGCTCGAACTCCGGGTCACCGGGCCGCTGCCGCCGTACAGCTTCGTGCGCACCCCGCCGGCCCACGAGACGGAGGCGGCACGATGACGGGACTGCTGCACGAGCTCCTGCTCCTGCCGCTCGCACCGGCCCGCGGCACCGGCTGGGTGATCAAGCAGGTCGTCCGGGAGGCGGAACGGCGCTACTACGACCCGGCGGTGGTCCAACGGGAGCTGGCGGAGCTCGAGGACCGCCTGGTCGGCGGGGAGATCGACACGGACGAGTTCGAGCGCCACGAGGAGGAACTCCTCGACCGTCTCGACCACCGGGCCGGCACGGGAGCCCCGTCGTGAGCGCGCCGGTCGCCGGCCCCTATGGCGCCCTGGAGACCGGGGGAGGGGCGAATCTGGCGGACATCCTCGAACGGGTGCTTGACAAGGGCGTGGTCATCGCCGGGGACATCCGGGTCAACCTTCTCGACATCGAACTGCTGACGATCAGGATCCGGCTGCTGGTGGCCTCGGTCGAACGGGCCAGGGAGATGGGCATCGACTGGTGGGAACACGACCCCGCCCTCTCCTCCGGCGCTCGGTCCCGTGAACTCGCCGACGAGAACGAACGGCTGCGGCGACGTGTCGCCGCGCTCGAGGAACGGGAGCAGACCAGGTGAGCGACGAATCGACGCACGCCGTGAGGAAGAACGCGGAGGAGGACGGCCGGCGGAACCTGTGGTACGTGTACGCGGTCACCCGCTTCGAGGGCGCGGAATCCGTGCGGCAGGACCTGCGTGGGTTCGGGGGCGGCCAGGTCCACGCGGTGCGGAACGGCGCTCTCGCCGCGGTGGCCAGCCAGGTGCGCGCGACGGACTTCGCCGAGGAACCCCTGCGGAGTCACCTGGAGGACCTGGGCTGGGTCGAACGGACGGCCAGGGGGCACCAACGCGTGGTGGACGGGCTGCTGTCCGCGGGCTGCGTGCTGCCGATGCGCCTGGCCACGGTCTGTCGGGACACGGCGGGGGTGCACCGGCTCCTGACCGAGAACCGGGCCCGCTTCGAGGCGGCCATCGAGAGCCTCGAAGGACGCGCCGAGTGGGGCGTCAAGGTCTACGCCGACCCCTCGTCGGCCGCGCCCTCGGACGGCCCGGCCACCACCGCGCCCGCCTCGGGGCGCGACTACCTCCGCCGACGGCGGGAGAGCGTCCGGGCCACCGACGACGCCAGCACGCGCGCGGCGGAGGCGGTCCGCGAGGTGCACGACGCGCTCTCCGCGGCTGCCGAACGGTCCCGGCTGCACCCGCCGCAGGATCCACGCCTCTCCGGCGAGCCGGGGCAGAATCTGCTCAACGCCGCCTACCTGGTGCCACGCGATCGGGAACAGGAGTTCTCCGCCCTGGCGGCGCGGCTGGCAGGTCGCCTCCCCGGGCAGCGCGTCACGCTGTCCGGCCCGTGGGCGCCGTACTCCTTCAGCTCGACCGCGGCCGGCGCCACGGACGACGCCGAGGGGAGCGCTTCCGGTGACTGATCCCGCGGCGCGTCAGGTAGCACTGGTCGACCTGCTTGACCGGCTGCTGGCGGGCGGCGTGGTGCTCTCCGGTCAGCTCACGCTGGCGATCGCCGACGTCGACCTGGTGCGCATCGACCTCAACGCCCTGATCAGCTCGACGACGACCGCGGAGCCGCCATGAGCGCCGGACGCGGCGCGAGGCGGGTCGACGTTGACCAGGACGCCGTGGAACGCGATCTGATGCGGCTCGTGCTCACGGTCGTGGAACTGCTACGCCAGCTCATGGAACGGCAGGCGCTGCGACGCGTGGACCAGGGGGACCTCACCGAGGACCAGGAGGAGCGGATCGGCCTGACGCTCATGCTGCTCGAACGGCGGATGGCCGAACTCCGGGCACGCCACGGGCTGACCGTCGAGGACCTGAACCTGGACCTCGGCCCGCCGGGCCCCCTGCTGTCGGCGGGCCCCGAACCACCTCCGCCGCCGACCCCCCACCAGCGTTCGGCGTCGGAGCCGAACGACTCGGCCGTGTCGCGTCGCTGGTGAGAGACTTGCTCGGAGCCGGAGCCGGAGCCGGAGCCGGAGCCGGAGCCAGCCGATCAATGACGCGAGGGAGACGCGCGGTGCCCACGGGAGTAGCCATCCACGACGTGCGCGACCAACTGTTCGACGCCGCCGAGCGCGTCCTGCTCCGGGACGGGCCGAGCGCGCTGACCAGCCGGGCGGTCACCACGGAGGCAGGGGTCGCCAAGGGCGTCCTGCACCGGCACTTCGCCGACTTCGACGCCTTCCTCGCCGAGCTCGTGCTGGACCGCGTCGCCCGGCTCGACGACCGGATCACCACCCTGCGCGGGTCAGCCGGCACGGGCACCGTCGCCGACAACCTCACCCACGCGCTGACCGACCTCTTCCGGCCGGTCGCGGTGTCGATCGTCAGCCTCGTCACCTCGCGTGACGAACTGCGCGCCCGGCTCCGCCGGACCAGGCCGACCGGCATCCCGTTCCTGACGGACACCGCGATCGGGATCGCCTCCTACCTCACGGCCGAGCGCGGACTCGGCCGGATCGCCGCGGACGCCGACGTGGACACGCTCGCCCCCACACTGGTCGGGGCCGTGCACATGCTGGCCGCCGACCGGCAGGGCACCCAGCCTGAGGCCGGAGCCGTCCACCGGGTCGTGACCGCCGTCATCGCCGGTGTCGAGCGGGCACCACGGCGGCAGTAACGGCGCTCGAACGACACCGACCCCCTCGGAGCGCCGTTGACCGGGCGGGCGGCCGACCGTACGGTCACAGGGCCTTCAGCTCCAACACCCCCCACCGCGCGGGCCGGTTGACGTGCCCGGCGTACTGGAGAGGACGGTAGGGACCATGCCGACATCGCATCACCTCGCCTGGGCCGTCGGCGCGCTCGCCGTGTGTGCCGCCGTCGCGGGACCCGCCTCGGTCTGGGCCGCGCCGCCTGAGGCCGCCACCCCGTACCAGGAGCACGGGCGGCTCGCGGTCTGCGGCACCACCCTGTGCGGCGAGGACGGCGAGCCGGTGCAGCTGCGCGGCATGAGCACCCACGGCACGCAGTGGTTCGAGCACTGCGTGACCGGCGTTTCCCTCGACGTCCTCGCCCAGGACTGGGGAGCGGACGTGGTGCGCGTGTCGACGTACGTCCAGGAGGACGGGTACGAGACCGACCCCGCGTACTTCACCGACCTGGCGAGCCGCGTCATCGACATGGCGACCGAGCGCGGCCTGTACGTCATCGTGGACTGGCACATGCTCAGCCCCGGCGACCCGAACGCCAACACCGAGCTGGCCAAGCGGTTCTTCACCGACATCACCGCCCGCCACGGCGACCAGGACAACCTGTTCTACGAGATCGCCAACGAGCCCAACGGCGTCGGCTGGGAGTCCATCAGGAGCTACGCCGAGGAGATGATCCCGGTCGTGCGCGCCGGGGACCCCGACGCCGTCGTCCTCGTCGGCACCCGCGCTTGGTCCTCGCTCGGCGTCTCGGACGGCTCAGACGAGTCCGAGGTCCTGGCCGATCCGGTGGACGCCGACAACATCATGTACACCTTCCACTTCTACGCCGCCTCCCACCGCGACGCCTACCTCCAGGCGCTCTCCCGGGCAGCGGACCAGATCCCGGTGTTCGTCACCGAGTTCGGCACTCAGGACTACAGCGGCGACGGCCCGAACGACTTCGCCATGGCCCAGCGGTACATCGACCTGATGGCGGAGAAGGGCATCAGCTGGACCAACTGGAACTACTCCGACGACTTCCGCGCAGGCGCCGTCTTCCAGCCCGGCACCTGCGCCAGCGGGCGGTGGTCGGACCCGGCGTCCCTCAAGGAGGCCGGAGTGTGGATCAGGGACCGCGTCTCCTGACCTCGCGACGCCTGGTCGAGCGTGCCGTCGTCCGACCTCACGTCCGGGCGGGCGCGGAGGGGCCGACGAGTTCCGTCAGGACGTCCGCCATGGTCAGGTACCCGAGCAGGGTGCCCTTGTCGCTGGTGACGGCCGCCAGGTGGGTGGAGGTGGCGCGCATCGCGGTGAGCGCGTCGTCCAGCGGTGTCTCAGGACGCAGTCGCAGTGCCGGGCGCAGGGACTCGCGGGGCATCGGCCGGTCCCGTTCGAGGACGCCGAGGGCGTCCTTGACGTGCAGCACGCCCACCACGGTTCCGCCGGGTCCCGTGACGGGGAAGCGCGAGTAGCCGGACGTGGCCGCGGCGCGTTCGAGACCGCGGGGGGTGATGCGGTGGTCGACCGTCGTCATGCGGCTGGCGGGGACGGTGATCTCGGCTACGGTGCGGGTGCCGAGTTCGAGGGCGTCGCGCAGCCGCTCGCTCTCGGCGTCCTCCAGCAGGCCGGCGTCCGAGGAGTCCTTGACGATACGGGCCAGCTCCTCGTCGGTGAACACCGACGCCACCTCGTCCCTGGGCTCCACCCGCAGCAGCCGCAGCAGCGCGTTGGCGAACGCGTTGATCCCGAAGATCACCGGGCGCAGCGCGCGGGTGAGGGCCACCAGGGTCGGGCCGAGGAGCAGCGCGGTGCGCTCGGGCGCGGCCAGCGCGATGTTCTTGGGCACCATCTCGCCGACGAGCATGTGCAGGTAGGTCGCCACGGTCAGGGCGATGACGAAGGAGACGGGGTGGACGAGGCCGTGCGGGACGTGGGCGGCCTCGAACGCCGGCTCGAACAGGTGCGCGATGGCCGGTTCGGCGACGGCGCCGAGCACCAGCGAGGACACGGTGATGCCCAGCTGGGCGGTGGCCAGCATCGGCGAGAGGTGTTCGAGGGCCCACAGCACGGTCCGGGCGCGGCGCTCGCCGGCCGCCGCGCGGGGCTCGATCTGGTCGCGCCGCACCGAGATCAGGGCGAACTCGGCGCCGACGAAGAACGCGTTGGTCAGCAGCGTGAGCGCGCCGACGAGGAGTTGCAGGGCGATCATCGGGCGTCCTCCAGGGCCTCGGCCGGCCGGTCCGCGGGGGCGGGGGCGGTGATGCGGACCCGGTCGGCGCGGTGCCGGGCGGTGGCCAGGACCGTCAGCCGCCAGCCGGCGACCTCGAGCACGTCGTCCGCGGCGGGTATCCGTGCGAGGCGGTGTGCCAGCAGCCCGGCGAGGGTCTCGTAAGGACCGTCGGGCACGGGCATGCGCAGGGCGGCGGCGAGCTCGTCGACGCGGAGGCCGCCGTCGGCCTCCCAGGTGTGGGGGCCCGCGTACAGCAGGTCGGGGTCCTCGAGCGGGTCGTGTTCGTCGCGGACCTCGCCGACGACCTCCTCCACGATGTCCTCCAGCGTCACCACGCCGGCGGTGCCGCCGTACTCGTCGACCACGACGGCCAGGACGGCGTCGGTGCGGCGCAGCCGGTCGAGCAGTCGGTCCACCGGCACGGTGTCGGGCACCAGCAGCGGCTCACGCACGAGCGCGGTGACGGACGTGCGGGGACGGTCCTCCTCCGCCACCGCGAGGACGTCCTTGATGTCCACCACGCCGACGACGTCGTCGAGGTCGGCCTCGTAGACCGGGAACCGGGAGTGGCCGGTGGCCAGGGTGAGGTTGGCGGCGTCGGCGGCGTTGGCCGACGCCTGCAGGGCGTGGACGGCGACGCGCGGGGTCATGACGTTCTCCGCGTTCAAGTCGCCCAGGTGCAGGGTGCGCACGAACAGGTCGGCGGCGTCCTGTGGCAGCACCCCCTCGGCCGCCGAGTGCCGGGCCAGGGCCACCAGTTCCCGCGGGGTGCGGGCGGAGGCCAGCTCCTCGGTCGGTTCGAGGCCGAACCGCCGCACGAGGTGGTTGGCGGTGTCGTTCAGGTGCCGGATGAGCGGCCCGAACAGGGAGGTGAACGCCCGTTGCGGGCCGGCGACCACCTTCGCCACCGGCAGCGGCCTGGAGATCGCCCAGTTCTTCGGCACCAGCTCGCCGATCACCATCAGCAGCACGGTCGAGAGGACCACGCCGAGCACGGTCGCGACCGGGCCGGCGGAACCGCCGAGGCCCGCGGCGTCGAGCGGGCCGCGCAGGAGCGTCGCGAGCGAGGGCTCGGCGAGCATGCCGATCACCAGGGAGGTGACGGTGATGCCCAACTGGGCGCCGGACAGCTGCAACGTCAGGCGCCGCACGGCGGCCAGCGCGCCCGCGGCGCCCTGCTCGCCCGCCTCGGCGGCGCGTTCCAGTTCCCCGCGTTCGATCGTGGTGAGGGAGAACTCGGCGGCCACGAACACCGCGCAGGCGAGCATGAGCGCCACGGCCAGCGACAACAGCAGGATCTCGGTCACCGTGTCACCCCCTCGCCGTCCTGCGGGTCGAGATCGCACGGGGTGACACAGTGCGTACTGGGAGGCTCGTCCACGGGGTGAGACACGCTCCTGTTCGAATCTGTCGGGGGCTGCGGGGGCCGTGTGAACGGCGCCGGTGGCTCGGGTGGTGCGAGACTACACGCTTGTAGAGCGGTGCTGGAGGCCCCTGACAGCGCGGTGCGGGCTCCGCTACAGGCCCGGGATCCGGCCGTTGCGGAACAGGTCGACGAAGATCTGGTGATCGGCCCTGGCCCGAGCCCCATAGCCGTGGGCGAAGTCCACCAGCAGCTCAGGCAGACCCGCCTCGTCGGCCGCGAGTGCCTCGTCGATCGCCCGCTCGGTGGAGAACGGGACGAGCGAGTGGCCGCTCGAGTCGTCGGCGGCCGCGTGCATCGTCGCCGTGGCGCGGCCCAGGTCCGCGACGAGCTCCGCGATCTCGGCCGGGTCGTCGAGGTCGGACCAGTCAAGGTCCACGGCGTACGGCGACACCTCGGCCACCAGCTGCCCGGCGCCGTCCAGCAGGGTCCAGCCCAACCACTGGTCGGCGTGTGCCTGCAGCGCCCGCTGCGAGATGACGGTGCGGTGCCCCTCGTGGTGGAAGTAGGAGCGCACCCGCTCGTCCGCGACGTGCCGGGAGACCGCGGGCGTCTGCGCCTGTTTGAGGTAGATCACCACGTCGTTCTCGAGGGCGTCGCTGTTGCCCTCCAGAAGGATGTTGTACGAGGGCAGCCCCGCGCTGCCGATGCCGACGCCGCGGCGGCCGACGACGTCCTTGACGCGGTAGGTGTCGGGCCGGGACAGGCGGGAGGGCGGCAGTGACTCCAGGTATCCGTCGAAGGCGGCCAGCACCTTGTCCCGCGCGGCCGCGTCGAGTTCGATCGCGCCGCCCCCGGGTGTGAACCGGCGCTCGTGGTCGCGGATCTCGGTCATCGAGTCCAGCAGGCCGAACCGGGTCCGCGTCCGCGCGTCGCGCAGCGCGCCGAGCAGCGGTCCGCGGGCCGTGTCGAGCGTGAACGGCGGCACCTCGGCGGCGGAGGCGCCGGCGGCCAGTGCCGCGATACGCTCGCGGTAGGCGGCGGCGTAGGCGCGGACAAGATCGCCTATCACGTCGTCGCTGAGTGCCTTGGTGTAACCGAGCAGGGCCACCGAGGCGGCGAAGCGCTTCAGGTCCCACAGGAACGGGCCGACGTACGCCTCGTCGAAGTCGTTGACGTTGAAGACCAGCCGCCCGTTGGCGTCCATGTAGGTGCCGAAGTTCTCGGCGTGCAGGTCACCGTGGATCCATACCCGCGAGGTGCGTTCGTCCAGGAACGGGCCTTCGGCGTGTTCCTCGTCCAGGTCCCGGTAGAAGAGGCAGGCGGTGCCCCGGTAGAACGCGAAGGCGGAGGCGGCCATCTTGCGGAACTTCACCCGGAACGCGGCCGGATCGGCCGCCAGCAGGTGGCCGAAGGCGGTGTCGAGGACGGCGAGTATCTCCTCGCCACGCTCCTGCGCCTGGGCCGACATGACCCGCTGCGACGACATGGCGAGGTGCCTCCTGAGTGCCCGACCCGGCTCCGTGCCCGGGATCTCCCCACCGGAGGCTACTCGCGGCCCGTTGGGCCGGGCCGCACGAGCCGGGAGAATTCTTACCTGATTTTGGTCATTCTTGATCGTCTCTTTTCTGCGTGCTGGTGGGTCGGGTCGAAGGCTGAGGGTGCCACTGTCCGGTGCCTCATCGATCTCTCCACGAGGTGTGCCCACCATGTCCTCTCGCGTCATACGGACGCGTATGTCCGCCATAGCCGGAGTCGCCACCCTGACGGTCGTCACGGCCGCCTTCAGCCCGCACGGTGACGACACGGACTCCCGCCACGGCGCCGCAAGCGCCGCTTCGGTGAACGCCGGGGCCCACGGCGAAGAGACCGAGGAGCGGGAAACCGTCCACTGGAGCTACCACGGCCACACCGGCCCCGAGCACTGGGCGACCCTCTCGAAGGACTTCGCGGCATGCGGCGCGGGCCGGGAACAGTCGCCCATCGAGCTCCCGGAGGACACCCGATCGGTGCCTCGACCGATGCGGCCATCACCATCGACTACGAACCGGTGACCGCGGAACTGGTGAACAACGGTCACACCGTGCAGGCCAACGTGTCCCCGGGCAGCCGGATCGTCGTCGACGACACCTCCTATGAGCTGCGGCAGTTCCACTTCCACCTCCCGAGCGAGCACACGGAGGACGGGGAAACACCGCGATGGAGATGCACTTCGTCCACGCGGACGCGGCGGGCAACCTCGCCGTCGTCGGGGTCCTGGAGCAGGAGGCGGGAGACTCCGCCTTCACGGATCTCTTTCGGACGCTCCCGACCGAGGAGGGCGAGGAGGTGGCGATCGACGAGCCGATCGACCTCACCGAGTTCCTGCCGGACGACCGCGACCAGTACCAGTAGGCCCTGTTCTCCTATAGCTACGGCGAGAGGACATGTAGCTCAGCGTGATTTCAGGGCCTCTGCTGGAGTACCGGGGCTCGGGGACAGCTGCGTTGCTCATGGAGGCGAAGTCGGTGTGGGCCTGTTCGACGGCTTCCGGGTACACCTCGCGCTTGGCGTGCTCGGCCGGATGGGCCGGCTACGGCTACTGCGCCTCCCACTCCCGCTTCTTCTGGGGCCTACGCCTCCACCTGCTGTGCACACCCGCCGGACTCCCCGTCAGCTGGGCCCTGGCCAACCCCAAGGCCGATGAACGTGAAGTGCTCCTCGGCATGCTGGCCAACGAACCGGAACTCCTGGCCGCCCACCCGGGACAGACGATCATCACGGACAAGGGCTACGTCTCACGCGACCTGGACCGACAGCTCGCGGACGGGGGACTGCGGCTACTGCGGCCGTCCTACCGCAACCACGCACCCCGCCCCGGCCAGCACCTGTTGAAGTCCGTCCGACAGCTGATCGAATCCGTCAACGACACCCTGAAAGGCCAAATGGCGCTGGAACAGCACGGAGGCCGCACACCCGCGGCGTCACCGTCCGCGTCGGCCAACGCATCCTCGCCCTCACAGCCGCCATCTGGCACAACCGCACCACCGGCCAACCCACCACCCGCTCACTGATCGCCTTCGATCACTGAGATCGACATAACTCGTCTAGGACCACCGAGGCCCTCACCTCGGAGGCGTCCCGAAGGCGGCAGCGGTGCTCGGCACAGCTGGACACGAGGGCCAGGCGCCACACCAGGTCTGCGCCGCGCTCCGGATCGGCGGCGCAGAGCGGGCAGGCCCGCCAGGCAGCGGGGTAGCTCGCCGGCGTCCTGCGGCTGACCCAGGGCCGCGTAGTGGACGTCCCGGTTGTCCTCGAAGTCCGCGGGCAGGTCGTCCTCCGGGGTGCGCCACCGGTTCGCGCCCACCACCCAGATCTCCCGCCGACGCAACGCGTCCCGCAGCGCCACGAGCACGCACAGCTCGTACGGGATGCGCTCCACCCGGCCCTTGTCGTCCACCACCGACGCCCGCCACTGCTCCGGGACCACGCCCTCCAGCGGCGCGCTCTCGGCCGGATCGAAGAGCGCGCCTTCCTTGATCGGCTGGTCCAGGTACCGCTGGAGCAGGTCGATCGCGTCCATCACCGGCCGGTAGGCGGTGTTGTTGCACTTCAGCTCCAGCGCCCGCAGCAGCGGCGACAGCATCCGCCGCCAGTGCGCCGAGTAGGACGACCGCAGCACGGTACGGACCCGGGCCTTGTAGCGGGCCTCGTTCGCCGCGGCCTCCGCCGCCAGCGCCTTGAGTGTCTTCTCCCCGCCGACCACGGGGTAGATCACCCGCCGCACCGTGCCCGACGGCTCCGACAAGGCCGCCTCCGCGACCCGCAGCAGCATCGCCTCCTTGCCCCGGACCTCCCTCAGCTCCGCCCCCAGCTCCTTCTCACCCTCCGCTCCGCACGCGTGTTGATCTTCAGTACGAGCTGGATGAACAGGTCCACCAGCGAGTCGGTGATCTCCGTCTGCCGCACGTGGCACAACGTGGCCAGCAGTGTCAGGCGCCGCGGCGGCTTCATCCGCTCCAGGTTCGCCGGGTACTCCTTCGACGCCCGCGCCCGCCAGGCGTCCACGAGCTTCTCCGACACGTCCGCGAACAGGTCCGCGGGCAGCTCCAGGCGCCGCACCCGCTCCAGCTTGTTCACCTCCGCCAGCAGGCTCTCCAGGCCCGGAGCACCGGGGTCGGTTTTCAGCTCGGGGGCGTGCGACCGCCCGCCCCCGGCCGCCGCCCTCGACGCCCTGCTCGGTTCCGTCGCCCGCGATCAGGTCCTCCAGCCGTGAGCGGGTCGCGTGACCGAGCCGGTCCAGCGTGCTCGGAGGAACCGCTTTTCGAAGTCCTTGACCGCCTTGCCGACCAGCCGCCGCACCTGCCCGGGCGCCGGCGGTTCGACGTGGTCGTTGCGGCGCCGGGCCACCACCGCGGCCGCCAGCCGGTCCTGGTCCTCCTCGGTGTTCGCCCGGAACCCGTACGCCGCCCGGAGCTCGCCCCGATGCCGCTGGGCCTTGCTCTGCCAGTCGTACTCCGCCCACGCCCCGGCCGGGACCTTCACCTGCGGGGCGACGTACTCCACCGCGGCGGCCGGCACCTCCCTGACCGACTCCGGGAACCGGGCCTCCACCTCGAAGAACTTCAGCAACAGCGCGAACCCGAGCCGGGTCACCCCGGACTCGTTCCGCACCCCGCTTCATGTCGTCTTCGAGCAGCGTCCAGACCTCGATCAGGTCCTCCGGCTCCCAGTCCTGCCGCACCCCGCCCCCCTCCACCCCAACCGAGATCACTCGTTCAGCTCAACGAGGCGCCCAGTCAGGGGAAACGAGCGTCAGGGCAATCACACGGCGCTACATGTCCGTTCGCCGTAGCTATACGAGAACAGGGCCCAGTACGACGGTTCCCTGACGACCCCGCCCTGCACCGAGGGCGTCAGGTGGATCGTGCTCGACGACCCCGTCCCCGTCACTCCGGGCCACGCCGCGCACCGGCACCTGCTCCACAAGAGCAACCGGCCGACCCAGCCGCTCAACGACCGCCTGGTGACCGTCGTCGAGGACTGACGGCGACGAACGGGCGAGGCCGGGGACATCACCCACGTCAGGTGATGTCCCCGGCGGGCCCTTGGCCCGGTGGTCACGCCCGGCACCGCACGCGGGCGTCACCCGGGAGCCGCCGGCGTCAGACGTGGTCGCCGACGAGGGCGAGGCACTGGATGACGGCGAGGCCGTACTGGGCGCTCGCGTTGGTGCTGAGCGGCGCCTCGTCGACGGGGTTGAGGACGGCCGGGCCCTCGACGCGCTCGGAGGTGAAGTCGTGGCCCTCGGGGTAGCCGGCGTGGCCGGCGCGCAGTTCCTGCCATGCGCGTCGGGCGAGCGCGTCGTCGCCCAGCCGCACGGCGGCGTAGGCGGTGGCTCGGGAGTACGCCTGGCGAAGGTTGAGGCTGCCCCAGGAGGAGCCGGTCTCCTCGCGCTGTTGGTCGGCGCTCGAGTTGTAGAGGCGGCAGAACCTGACCCACTGGGCGGTGACCCGCTCGTCGTCGATCAGTTGCAGGAGCTCCGTCATGAGCTCGATGAGGCCGAAGACGGAGCTGAGACTGCCGATGCTGATGCTGGGCTCGGAAGGGCCGGTGAAGCGTCCGTCGGCGAGGTTGTACGTGACCTCTCCGCCCTGCGCCCAGGCGTTGGGCAGCGCGGCGATGGTGGTGGCGCCGTTGATCAGCTTGGTGCGGGCGATCTCGTCGCCGTCGCGTTCCCACTCGGTGAGCCAGGCGAGGGCGAGTGATCCCCAGTCGGTGGACTTGCCGACGCGGAGGGCCTCTGGGGCTGGGTAGAAAGGCTCGTCGGTGAGCTTGCGGCCGGGGTCGAGGACGAGGAAGGTGCGGTCGGCGTCGACGAGTTCGCGCAGGACGTCGCCGACCCGTTCGTCCGCGGTGAGGAAGTAGAGGAACCGCTTGTAGCCGGCGTTGCTGATCCGGACCTGTTTGGCGCTGTCCGCCCAGTGCTGGACGCCGTGCCGGGTGCCCAGGCCCTTCCACTCGCCGAGGTGGTACATGTCGACCTCGCCGGTGTGGCGGGTCATCGCCTCGGCGAAGCGGAACGCCTCGGCGTCGCCGGTGCGCAGGTAGTGGTACCACAGCCACAGGTCCGTGGAGAGTTCCGAGTTGTCCCAGGCGTAGCCGCCGACGTCGTAGCGCCACGCGTGCCGGTCGTCGTCGTAGCTGTGCATGACGTCGCCGTAGTCCCAGAAGCCGTACCAGTGACGCTGGTCGACCGAGTCGACGTAGTAGCGGTGCATCAGGGCGAGGTTCTCCTCCAGCTCCTCCTTCGCGGCAGTGGAGCGGTCGACCGGGGACCAGGCGCCGAACACCCCGGCCGAGTGGTTGTGTTCCGGCGGACTGGCCAGCAGGGGCGGGGTCGCGTTGGCGTCGGCGAGGGCGGAGAAGCGTTCGGCGGTCGGTGTGGCTTCCAGGGCCCAGAACGTCAGCTCGGTGGTGCGGGCGACGCCGTGGGGGGTGCCGAAGCCGGGCTCGTAGTCCTCGTAGGTGATCTCCAGGCCCTCGAGCTGCTCGGGATAGGTGTCCTGCCCCAGGCCGTCGTGGTAGAACCGCAGGTCCATCGCGCCCGCGCGCGGCGACCACATCCACACCGTGGCCTGCGCGGTGTCGCTGGCGGCGCCGCTGATCTCCAGTTCCGTCGGGTGCAGTTGCCAGAAGTTCCGCATGCCGAAGGCCAGGCCGCCGCTCGGCGAGCCGACGTACGCCAGGCCCCTGGCCCGCCCTCCGCCGTCGACCCGGAGCCAGGAGTGGCCACGCTTGGTGCGCTTGTGGATCTCGAAGCCGTTGGCAGTGAGTTGGTGGAGGCTGTGGTCGCCGAAGGCCGGGATGTACTGGAGCCGGGTGGTGACGCGTTGGTCCCAGGTGGCGGGGTCCGGGGTTGCCTGGCCGGCGACCTGTGCCCGCCGGACCGCCGCGCCCGGGTCGCGGCGCAGCCCGGTGATGCCGCGCACGGCCTCGGCGAGCACGCCCTGGCCCGGGCCGGCGAACCGGACGTGCCGGTCGTGCGGCTCCCCGCGCATCGGCACGTCGAACCGGACGCCGAGGCCGTTGACGAAGTCACGCTCGGCGTCGCCGTCGTAGACGAAGGTGTGCACCACGCGGATCGCGTCCGAGCCGGCGTACAGGTAGAAGCGGACGGTGAACGGCAGCCAGGCCCGGCGGTCCTTGCGGTGCTTGCCCTCGATCTTGACGACGGCGCGCACGGGTCCTTCCTGCTCGACCGTCACCTCGTCGATCGCGCTGGTGAAGGACTGGCTGCGCACCGTCTCGGGAAGGTCGGTGCTCGGTCTGTCCTGGCGGGAGGCGATCAGCAGTCCACGCTCGGCGATGACGGTGTCGCCGCGCCGGATGGACTCCACGAGGTGCTCGCCGTCGCGCCGGAAGGCCACCTTGATGACGCCGGTGTCCACGGTGATCCGCCGACCGCCGCCGCTGACCGTGACGGGGGTCGCGGGGTGGGCGGCATCGCCGGGGGCGAGGCGGTAGCTCTCGGCGCGCGGGTCGGCGCCACTGACCGCGTGGGCCGTCCACTTCACCGAACCGTCCGGCCACCACCCGGTGGTCCACGACTGCACGGGTATGGACGCGCCCGAGTCCGACTCCAGCGAGAACTCCTGGTCGGGGGCGATAGCGCCGCGTGGCCAGGGGACTCCGAAGGTCGTGCCGGCCGCCAGCTCGGCGGGCGTGCCGCCCTCCAACCACCGCACGGTGACCGGGGCGTGGCCGGTCGGTTCGGCGGGGCGCGTCGCCTGCTCGGCGCGGGGCTCGGCGGCAGCGGCGGTGCGCGAGGCGAGCAGGGCGGTGGCGCCGGCGGCGGCCGCCGAGGCCAGGACGTTGCGTCGACTGATGTGAACCACGATGGTCAGCTCCTCCGGGGAAGCGGCGCGTCCCGCACTTTGACGCAACTTCCGTCATGGGTCAATAAGTTCGATCGAAAGCTGCCAGATTCATGTACGAGTGCGCGGATGCGCGTGAAGTTGAACGGAGCGGACGTGAAGCGAGAGTCGTCACGAGCGGGTGGCCGGCGGCTCGTGCGACGGACTCCCGTCGCGAGCCGCCCCGCACGACGCGCGGACGACGAGTCGCGGCTGCAGCGCCACCTGCCGAACGGCGGGCGGCTCGGTCGCGCCGAGCCGGTCCAGGAGCAACCCCGTGGCCAGCTCGCCGAGTTCGTGCTTCGGCGGGGCGACCGCCGTCAGCGGCACCTCGGCCAGGGCGGCGATCTCGTCGTCGTAGGCGATCAGCGCCAGGTCGTCGGGCGTGCGTAGCCCGCGCAGCCGCAGGCGCCGCGCCAGCTCGATCGCGTCGTGGTCGGAGTGCACGAGCGCCGCCCTGGTACCCCCGGCCAGGCAGCGTTCGATGAAACCGTCGTAGTGCCGGGCGGCCTCCGCCGAGCCCAGGACGGGGCGTCCGCCGTCCACGACCGGAGCCGACGGGTCGAGGCCCAGCGACCGTACGGCCGCCGCGTGGCCCTCCCGGACCGGCGCGGCCGTGGGACCGCCGTTCGTGTAGAGGCCCACGCGGTCGTGGCCGAGCGCGCCGAAGTGCCGGACCGCCGCGTACGCGCCCTGGCGGTGGTCGGAGACGGCGAACTCGCAGGAGGCGTAGGGATCCTGCGGCTCCCGCTCGACGAGCACGAACGGCACTCCGGTGTCGCGGAGCCGGTCGAGGGTCGCGGCGGGCGTGCGGTGTCCCTCGGCCGTGGTGACCAGCAGCCCGGTAGCGCCCGAGGCGACCAGATCGTCGATCCGATCCATGTCGCGCGGCTCCGCGTAGTCGGTGAGGCCGATGATGACCCGGGCTCCCCTCCGGGCGGCGACGCTCCGCACCCCGGCCACCAACCGCGGGTAGTGGTACCTCATCGAGGGCACGAGCAGCCCGAGCACGGGACCGGCCTCGGCCGCCGGCGCCGCCCGGAGGGCCCGCGTCCGCTGCCGGAGGTGCACCCTGTTGGGAACGCCCCGCCGACTCGCCAGCATGGCGCCACCCCGGACCCGGACGACCTTGCCCGCCTCGGCGAGCTCGGCGAGGTCACGGCGGACCGTGGCGCTCGACACCTCGAGACGCGCGGCGAGTTCGACGATCCTCAGGGCGCCGTGTGCCGCGAGTTCCCTGAGCAGCAGCTCGTGGCGCTGTGCGACGAGCAGGTCGGCCATCGGACCTCCGGTGAGCATGTGTTGAGCATCCTAGGCGAACATTGTCGAGGCTGCGCAGAGTGATGCTTTGTGGTGGATGATGGCGCATCTCTGCGCAACTGCTGGTGACCTGCTGCCTGTTGCGGACCCCCGGCGCGCGGCGAGCGCCTGCCGCAAACGAGGCCGGCAGACGGAAGGTTGGCGGCGCGCCACACGTGACCATCCCCACAGACGGGCATGACCCTGGTCGGTCCGGGTAAGCGCGGGCCGGCGCGGCGGTCCGCAGGACGACTCGCCCGGGCCAGAGCGACCCGCACGACCCGGTCGCGCGCCGCGTCGGCGTGTGGCCGCACCGTTCAGAGGAGTTACCGACCATGTCCGTTCAGCACCGTCCCGGCTCGCCCATCTACGACTCCCTCCTGGAGCGGCACGGCGACGTGCTGGCCGACGTGCGCGCCGCCGTGCTCGAGGTGCGGCGCGCCGAGCGCCGGTCGCTCGACTTCTCGGCGATGACTCCGCCGCACCCGAGGGGTGGGAGCGACGGGCCCGAGGAAGCCTGGACGGACGCGGACGTGTGAGTCCCGGCGGGCCCGCTCCGGCCGAGTCGGCCCGCACGTCACGGGAGTTGGGCGACTCGGGTGGCTACGCTTCTGTTGACCACCACGGCACGGCTGACGGAGGAAGCGGATGGAGATCGACACCTCGAAGGCGCACTCGGCCCGGGTGTGGAACTTCTGGTTGGGCGGCAAGGACTGGTACGCGACGGACAAGGACGCGGGTGAGCAGATCACCCGCGTGTATCCGGGCATCGTGCGCACCGCTCAGTACCAGCGGATGTTCCTCTCCAGAGTCGTCCGCTTCCTGGCGGGGGAGGCGGGCATACGGCAGTTCCTCGATCTGGGCACCGGCCTGCCGACCGTGGACAACACCCACGAGGTGGCGCAGCGCGTGGCCCCCGAGTCCAAGATCGTGTATGTCGACAACGACCCGTTGGTGCTCGCCCACGCCCGTGCGCTGCTCACCAGCACCCCCGCCGGTGAGACCGCCTACATCGACGCCGACGTGCGCTCCCCGGAGGCGATCCTGGAACGGGCCGCCGCGTTCCTGGACTTCTCCCGGCCCGTCGCCGTGACCATGCTCGGCATCCTCGGACACATCCCCGACGAGGACCGGCCCGCCGACATCGTGCGGCGCCTGCTCGCCCCGCTGCCCGCGGGCAGCTACCTGGCCGTCAGCGACGGCACCAACACCAACGCCACGCTCAACGAGGCCACCAACAACTACAACGCCCGCCTGGCCGGCGACTACACGCTCCGCAGCCCCGCGGAGGTCACCGCCTTCTTCGACGGGCTGTCACTTCTCGACCCGGGTGTGGTCACCATCGAACGCTGGCGCCCGGAGCATCCCGTCTTCGAGGACGAGCGGCCCGTGGACGCCGTGTGCGGGCTGGGCGTCAAGCCCTGAGGACGGCGTCGAGGGGATCAGCGGGCCCTCGTTTCCTCGGCGAGGCGGGCCGCACTCCGTGCGGGCCGCCGCCGGTCGATCGCCCAGACGACGAGGGCGCAGCAGGCGAACCCTGCTCCGAGCAGGCTGGAACCGGCCCAGCCGGTGGCAGCGAACACCACCGTGGTGGCGGCCGCGCCGAGGGCGGAGCCGAGTGAGTAGAAGACCATGTGGCCGCCGATGACGCTGCTGGTGCGATCCGTGTGCGCCGAGGCGAGCAGGTGCTGGTTGCTGACGTGCGCGGCCTGGACCGTGAAGTCGAGGAGGAACACCCCGGCGGCCAGGAGCCACAGCGACCAGCGAAGCTGCGCGATCCCCACCCAGGAGGCGATGAGCAGGGCGAGCGCCAGACCGGTGACCGGGATCGCCCGTCCCGAGTCCGCCCACCGTCCGGCGCGCGCCGCACCGAGCGCCCCGGCGAGGCCCGCGAGGCCGAACAGTCCGATCTGGGCCTCGCTCAGGTGCCACGGTGCTCCGGCCAGGGGCAGGGCCATGCCGCTCCAGAGAGTGCCGAAGGACGCGAAGAGGAAGAACGCGATGAGCCCGCGGGCGAGGAACAGGCGTTCCCGGAACAGTCCGCCCAGCGACGCGACGACCCGCAGGTACCCTGCCGGGCGTCCGGTCCGCTCGTCCGCGGGCAGCACGGCCAGGGCGAGGGCCGCGACTGCGAGCGCGAGCGCCGCGAGGACGAGGTAGACGCTCCGCCAGCCCCACACCTGGGCGAGCCAGCCGGCGAGCACCCTTCCGCCGAGGATGCCGACGACCACGCCCGAGGTCACGACCCCGATGTTCGTGCCGCGCTCGCTCGGCGCGGAGGTCGACGCGGCATAGGCCACCGTGGTTTGCACCACCACCGCGAACACCCCGGCCACGGCCAGCCCCGCGAACGCCGCCCACGCCGCCTGGGCCGAGGCCGTCAGGATCATGCCCGCCGCGGTCAGTGCCAGGTGCGCGGCGATGAGCCAACGCCTGTCGAGCACATCGCCCAGCGGCACCAGCAGCACCAGTCCCGCCAGGTAGCCCACCTGGCCCGTCGCCACGATCCACCCGGTGAGTTCCGTCGGTATGCCGAGCTCGCGGCCCATCGGCTCCAACACCGGCTGGGCGGTGTAGATGCTCGCCACCGCGACACCGCACACCACCGCGAGCAGCAGCCGTCGCCACACGCCCATCACGCACCTCGAATCAGTAGCACATTGCAACCGTTTTGACGCTACGACATAATGGTTTCAATCTGCAACTCATTTGGAGGTGTCATGCCGCGCATCGCCCCGCGCGCTCCTGACTCGGGCTGGACCGACCCCCACTGCCCGGTCGCTCGCACGCTGGATCTCGTCGGCGACCGGTGGAGCCTTCTCGTCATCCGTGACGCGATGGACGGGGCGCGGTCGTTCACCGAGTTCCAGCGCCGCACCGGCATCGCCCGCAACATCCTCACCGACCGGCTCCGCAAGCTCACCGCCCACGGGCTCCTCGCCCAGCGCACCGCGCCGTCGGGGCGCCGCCGGGAGTACGTGCTCACCGACGCGGGCCGCGACCTCTTCCCCGTCGTCGTCACGCTGCGCCAGTGGGGAGAACGCCACGCCTTCACCCCCGGCGAACCCCACTCCACCCTCGTCGACCGGCACGGCGCCACCGTGCCCGAAGTCGTCCCCACCGGCGCGGACGGCACCGCGCTCGACGCCGACACCACCCGGGTGCGGAGGGTCTGAACATCGCCCGACTCGCGCGCCGACGTGTGTTGCCGGGCCGGCGGGCCGGTGCGTGCGGCACCGTGTCGGGGGTATGCGTGACGTACCGCGCCCACAGCACCCGGCGACGAGGAGTGGACCGTGCCCGACGTGGTGACCGGACAGTGGCCGCTCGGCTGGAGCATCGCTCTCTTCCTGGTGGCCGGCGCGGTGACGGTGGTGTGCAGCGTCCGACTGGCGACCCTGGGCGACGTCCTGGCCGACCGCACCGGCCAGGGCGAGGCGCTGTTCGGCGCGGTGTTCTTCGGCTTCGTGACGTCCCTGTCCGGGATCACCATGACCACCGTCAGCGCGGCCGACGACCACCCCGACCTCGCTCAACGGCGGCTCCGGGGGCGGCCCGTCCGAACCCGAGGGTGGGGGGCACCTCCATCGCGTTCGCCGGGCAGGGCGCCTACGCGAGGATGCTGCACGACACCCTCGCCGGCGAGCACATCCAGGTCGGCCAGCTCATCATCCCCGGCGCCATCCAGCCCGGACACCCGACCCAAGGCCCGGACGTCCTCGCGGGCCGGCTCTGGGACCTGCACACCCACCCCGAGGAGTTCCGCGTCTTCGCCGAGGAGCTGCCCCTGGCGTGAGAGCGGCCCGAAGGACGAAGCCTGGAGAGAGAGCGGACCGAAACCGATGAGAGCCGTTTTCGGGCGGCGCCCAGCGTTCGTTCGATCGCATGTGGACACGGTGTCGGGCCATGGCGAGGGGGACCAGGCCGCCTGGTCCTGACACCTGGAAACCACCGATCGCCCGTCGAAACCGAGAGAGCGTAGAGGTCTTCCGACAACCCCCACACTCCTGTTCCCCCTCCGGCCGACGCGTCCGCTAACTGCGTCCTCACCCATGACCCCAAGTTCGACATCCCACTGCTCCGCCTCGCCCCCGACCTGCCGATCGGCTACGTCGGCGCCGGGATCATCGCCCACACCAACCTGGCCACCGGCCGCCCCCTTTCGCAGGGCGGTGGTCCCAGCCACCGCCGGGTGACCGAGCTGGCGGTGGCCAGCTGGTGATGGTCCCGGAGGCGCGCGGGCCAGCACGGAACGGGCGCCCGGGGCGGGTCAGACGCGCAGCAGGACCTTGGTGGCGCGGCGTTCGTCCATGGCGCGGCAGCCGTCGGCGGCCTGGTCGAGGGGGAGGGTGAGGTCGAAGACCTTGCCGGGGTCGATCCGGCGGATCAGGTCGATGAGCTCGGGCAGGAAGCGGCGCACCGGGGCGGGGCCGCCGTGGAGGTGGACGTGGGAGTAGAACGGCTCTCGGCCGGGGAGTTCGACGCCGTGGGCGACGCCGACATAGCCGACGTGCCCTCCGGGTCGGGTGGCGTGGATGGCCTGCGTCGTCGACTCCTGGGTGCCGACGGCCTCGACGACCGAGTGCGCGTCGAGTCCGTCGGTGAGCTCCTTGATCCGGGCCACGCCCTCGGCGCCGCGCTCGGCGACGATGTCGGTGGCGGCGTACTCGACGGCGAGTCGCTGCCGGGCCTCGTGGCGGCTCTTCGCGATGATCCGCTCGGCGCCCAGCTGCCTGGCGGCGAGGGCGGCGAGGGCGGCGAGCAGGCCGACGGCGCCGTCGCCGACCACGGCGACGGTCTTGCCGGGGCCGGCCTCGTCCAGGGCCGGGGACAACATCGCAACGTCGCCCTCAAAAACCCGGTCCACGACTGGGGTTACCTCGGCGGGTTCGGCGACGAGATCAACTGGGGCAACGACATCGTCCTCGTGCCCTGGCTGCTCCCCGACCACCTACCGGCGCGCGTTCCCCAACCCCACGCGCGAATCCCCGACCGCGACCGGCGACGAACAAGGAGCCTTCCGCCCCGGCGCCGGCGTGATCGCCGTGAACGCGCGTGTGGACACTGACGCGATGGATCAGCTTGAGCGGACCGTCGAACTCGTTCGCGACACGGTGGGGCCGGAGCTCGTCGGCACGTACCTCCATGGGTCTGCCGTGCTCGGGGGGCTCGCCCCGGCCAGTGACCTGGACGTCCTGGCCGTCACCCGCAGGAGTCTGGGGGAGCGTCAGCGGCAGTCGCTGCTGGAGGGGCTGCTGGAGATCTCCGGCCTGACGTCCACCGTCCGGCCGGTCGAACTCACCGTCGTTGTCCAGTCCGAGGTGCGTCCCTGGCGGTTCCCGCCGGTCGGGGACTTCCTGTACGGCGAGTGGCTGCGCGCTCCCTACGAGGCAGGCGGAACTCCACGGCCCGGCCCCATGCCGGACCTGGCCCTGGTGCTCGCGATGGCCCTGGCGGGTGATCGCCCCCTGACCGGCCCGCGTCCTGCCGACGTTCTCGACCCGGTGCCGCACGCCGACCTGGTCCGGGCGAGCGTCGCGGGCATCCCCGAACTCCTGGCCGAGCTGGGACACCCGCAACGTCCTGCTGACCCTCGCACGCGTCTGGACCACCCTCGCCACGGGCGAGATCAAACCCAAGGACGCCGCCGCCGAATGGGCCCTCGCCCGCCTGTCCCCGGAACACCGCCCCGTCCTGGAGCACGCGAGGAACCTGTACCTCACGTGCCACTACCAGGACGAGGCGTGGAGCGATGAGCTGAAGAGCCGGGTACGTCCACACGTCGAGTACACGCTCACCAGGATCAACGATCTGCGCCGCAGGCAGGAGTGACCGGATCGTCGTTGTTCGCGCGGCTACGATCGTCTGACTGTCGCGAGACGAGCCGGCGAAGGAACAGCTGAGGATCACCGATGCGACGATCACCCGGATCGGACAGGGCGTGGAGTTGAACCACCACCGAGGTCAGCGTGAGGCCGCTCGCGACCTGTTCACGGAGATCTGGGACGACATCGGCGGCGAGCAAGGTGACCCGCTGCACGTGTGCGTCCTTGCCCATGCGATGGCCGACGTGCAGGACGATGTGCACGAGGGGTTGTCTGGGACCTGCGGGCGCTTGCCAGCCCCGCCCCCACCGCCGCCGAGGACGGCGGCTGCGAGTGTGACTGTGGTGACGACTGGTGCTCGGGCACGTGCGCGTGCTGCGTCGACGGCAAGCCGTGCTGGTGCACCCACACCTCGGCGGGGTGCGGACTGTTCTTCAACTACCCGTGCTACGACACCTGCTGAGGATCGTCTCCAACAGCCCTGAGGGGCGAAGGCCTCGCCCGCTCACGCGCGTCTCTCCCGTCGGCTCGGGTCCGGGGAGCGCGCGTGAGCGGACGGTGGCGGGATCAGGTGTGGGAGCCGCGCCAGACGTGGGTCAGGTAGGGGATGTCGTCGGCGGCGTCCCACGTGGGGCTCGAGCAGTAGACGGCGTCGCTCGACGACGCGGCCACACGCAGACTGTTGTCGACGTACGGGAAGGAGAGCTCGTTCCCGCCGTCGAAGGACCAGCGCAGGTTCGTGGTGGTCTGGTTGCAGTTGCTCTGCCAGACGGCGTTCCGGCCGCCGCCCGACTCGGAGTCCGACATCAGGCACTCGCCGGAGTGTCGGTTTCGCAGCTTCTGGTACCGCTCGCCGCCATAGTCCTCCACGGTGCCGATCCAGTCCACTGCTGGGACGGGCCGCCGTTACAGGGGGCCGTCCAGACGGCCGACGTGGTTGCCGAGCCGGTGAGACATTCGCCGTTGTACGCGCTCCTGAACGTCCAGTAGGTGGCGGCGGCCGAGGCCGGGGTCATGGCGCCGGAGCCGGCGACGAGCAGGGCGGCGAGACCCGCGACGAGGGCGGACCGCTTCCGCGCAGAGATGATCACGGCGGCGAATCCTGGCGCCCGTGGCGGACGTTGGGCCGACGCGGCGGTGTACGTCCGGTGTCGAAATTGTGAGGATCGCGTCGGGTCTCCGGTGCGGACGCCCTGTGCGCGCCCGACCTCAACCCTCTATTCAAGTTTGACTAGGCGGTTTCGCTGGTCGTACCTTCGGGTCCCGGGCGAGCAGTACTCGTTCGGGGCGGGGCTGATGCCCGAGCGGCGTGATGCCGGGGATGTCCGTGACATGAAGGGGTGGAGGACTGGTGACGGAACCAACGACGCTGGCCAACGAGACGATGGTGCCGGTGCTGCCGTGCGCGAACCCGGAGGAGACGCTGGCGTTCTACCGGGCGCTCGGCTTCGAGGCCACCTACCAACAGACACGTCCGTACCTCTACCTCGCTCTCGTGTGGAGCGGTGTGGAGGTGCACTTCGGCCGAGCACCACAGGGCCACGACCCGGCCCGCGAGGACGGCGGCTGCCTGGTCATGGTCGACGAGGTCGCCCCGTACCACGCCGCCCTCACCCAGGCCATGCGCGCCGCCTACGGCAAGGTGCTGACCAAGGGGCTTCCCCGCATCACGCGCTTCCGCCCCGGCCAGACGCGGTTCACCCTCGTCGACCCGTCCGGTAACTCGCTCATCTTCATCCAGCGGGACGAGCCGGCCGAGCTCGAATACGGCGGTTCGAAGGAGTTGCAGGGCGTGGCCCGAGCGCTCGACAACGCCCGCATCTTCCGCGAGTTCAAGAACGACGACCGGGCGGCCTTTCGAACCATCTCGTCCGCACTGCGCAGGCACGGCGACACGGCCCCGGCCCTTGACCGAGCCCTTGCCCTGGCTACCCTCATCGAACTCGCCACCGCGCTGAACGAGCAGGACAAGATCGAGGCATGGGCCCGCGAGCTGGAGCGGATCGACCTCACCGACGCGGAACGCAAGCGCGTCGCGGCGGAACTGCGCCATGCCGAGGACCTCACACAGTGGCTCACCGAGCACGCTCCCGGGAGGGAACCGCGCAACGACTCCTCGCGGTGATCCGGCTGTTCAGCCCACGGACGGTGCCACCCGGTCCCGCCGTCTCGCTCCGCAAGGCGGCGCACCGCACACGACCGCCCGTGTGGATCGCCGACGCTCCACCCACCAGTTCGGGTTTCCGGTTCCGGTGGTCCTCAGGGGGAAGCCGCGCCGGCATCTGCACGTCGTGAGGTGATCCCGCCCGGGCCCTGCGCCGTGCCGGGGACGGCGGGAACGGAGCCCACACCACCGTGACCCCAGCGCCGAGAGGAAGGCCGGGGGAGTGGTTGGCAGTCCCGGGTCGCAGGTCAGGAGACCATCTACGGCGACACCGAAGTGCGGCGTGACGGCGACGACCTGTGGACCTCGCTCGTGGGGACGTCTCCCGTGCCGGGTACGGCGACGTGTCTCCTGCCGCTGACCTGCGGCCGCAGCTGACCTCGGTGAACGTGCCCTGCGAGGACCTGGGCCGTGCGGCCGTCCGTCTCGCCCCGACCAGCTCGGCCGCCCGGCCCGGGGCGAGCGGCACGTCCTCCTCGGCACGCGCGTCGTGGTCAGGAAATCCCCCAGGCTGCGGCGATCCCGTGAGCACAGGAGGCCGTCGCTACCCCGTCGCGGTCGGGGCGTGGCGTACTCCGACCGAGAGGTCCTCCGGAGTGTGGCGCGCGGCGTTGATCGCCAGCAGCGGTTCGCCGATGGCGAGGGGGCCGGCGCCGGTGGCGCGGTCCCAGTGGTTCTCCTCCGGACCGCGACCGTAGTAGTGCGGCCGGCCGAGCCGGCCTGGCAGGAGCAGGATCGTGCCGACCGCGGGGATGTACAGGAGGCTGGCGGTGCCGAGGGCGCAGGGTGTTGTGGACCTCGATCTCGGCGTTGCCGAAGACGGTGTAGGTGGTGGTGTAGGTGAACTCGACGGTGATCTCCACGGCGCGGTCGCGCAGCGCCAGGACCGCACGTCCGTGACGGTCCGGTTGGCGCCGGCGTCGCGCCAGGTCCGGTTGCGGATGTGCTGGCCGTTGCCCCGGTCGTTGTCAGTGGGCGCGCCGGCGGCGACGGGGAGTTGCTGCCTGGCGACCTCGAATCAGGCGTCCGCCCAGGCGGTGCGCTCGCGGGTGGTGAAGGACAGCTTGAGGCAGTACCCCGCGCCCGGCACCGGATCGTCCGGCAGCGTGAAGGGGACCGTGATCTCCCTGCCGGACAGCGGGAGGACGTCGAGGTCGTCCTCCCGCACCGACCAGTACAGAAGAGGTAGGGTCGGCCCCTTGGAGACGCGGCAGAAGGCGCCGATCGGCCGACCGCGAGGCTTCGACGCCGACCAGGCCCTCGAACAGGCCATGCGGGTCTTCTGGGAACAGGGCTACGAGGGCGCCAGCCTCACCGACCTGACCAACGCCATGGGCATCACCCAGACCAGCATGTACGCGGCCTTCGGCAACAAGGCGGACCTCTTCCGCAAGGCCCTGGAGCGCTACACCGAGGGCCCCGCCTCGTAAGGCGCCCGGGCTCTGCGAGAACCGACCGCCCGACAGGTGGCCACCGCGTGCCTGGCCGGCTCCGTCCGGGCCGCCACCCGCCCCGGCTGCCCCACCGGATGCCTCGGCGTCCAGGGATCCCTCGCCGCCGGCGACCAGGGATGCGAGGCCCGCGACGACCTCATCGCCTGGCGCAACAAGCACACCTCCCTCCTCCGCGACCGCTTCCAGCAAGCCGTCGACGAAGGAGACCTGCCACCCGACAGCGACCCCGACCTGCTCGCCCGCTACCTCATGACGGTGGCAAACGGAATCGCCGTCCAAGCCGCCAGCGGCACCACCCGCGACGACCTCCAGCAGGTGGCCGACATGGCCCTACGAATCTGGCCACCCACCGCGAGCCCAGACAAACTCGGCGGCTGAGCGGGAGTGTCATGAATCAGGTGTGGATCTCCCCGAAGGAGTCACCTGATGAGTACGACGACTGATCGCCTGATCGAGACGGCTGGCGGCGTGTCGCTTGCCGAGGTAGGCGGGAGCGCTGAGGGTA
>NZ_SMKC01000390.1 GCF_004348315.1 Streptomyces sp. 8K308
CCCGGGGACCGCTCCACCCCCGGCCGCCGGCCGATCCGGCCAGGGATCGGCTGCTGCGCCGCCCCGTGTTCATCATCGCGCCGGTGCGCTCGGGCTCCACCCTGCTGCGGCTGACCCTCAACGCGCACTCCCGGCTGCACGCGCCGCACGAACTGCACTTCCGCCGCCTTGAGGTGGCGCACGCCACCCGGCTCGCCGACCGCTCGCTCAGCCTGCTCGGCATGGACCGCACCGAGCTCGAACACCTGCTGTGGGACCGGGTGTTGCACCGGGAGCTGGTGCGCTCCGGCAAGCAGATCCTGGTGGAGAAGACCCCGGGCAACGCCTTCGTGTTCCGGCGGGTCGCCGCCTGCTGGCCGGATGCCAGGTTCCTGTTCCTGCTGCGCCACCCGGCCGCCGTCGCCCGCTCCTGGCACGAGGCTGACCCGGTGAAGCGGAGCCCGGAACACGCCGCGCACGACGCGTTGCGCTATCTCAACGCGGTGGAGCGGGCCCGCCGGGCGCTGCCCGGACACACCGTGCGCTACGAGGAGTTGACCGCCGATCCGGAGGCCACGTTGCGCGGGGTATGCGACTTCCTCGAGGTCGGCTTCGAGCCAGGGATGGTGGAGTACGGGCAGGCGCCAGGGGGGACGGCGGGCCTGGAGAAGGGGCTCGGCGACTGGCGCGAGAAGGTCAGGTCCGGCCGGGTCCAGCCAGGCCGTGAACTGCCGCCGCCGGACGCCACGCCGGCGGTGCTGCGGGAGATCTGCGCCGCCTGGGGATACGCGGGGGCGGAGGCCGAGGCGGCCGCCGGCCCGCTGATCGGCAGCGGGCGGACCTCGTGAGGGGCCACGCCGAGCTGGCCCAGGTGTGGCCACGGGACGGCGCGCTGCGGCTGGTCGGCCGGCTGCACGACCACGACCCCGAGCCGACGACGGCCGGTGGCTGGGCGCTGCGACTGACCCGGCGGGCGGCGGCTGAGCACCGGGCGCTGCGCTATCCGGCGCCGCTCGACGGGGTGGCCTTCGACGCCTCGCTGCCGGTGGCCGACCTGGTGCCCGAGGGCCCGTTCGAGCCGCCGGTGCTGTGGGACGTGTGGCTGGCACCCCCGGGGGACGGCGGCGCCGGGCTGCGGGTGGGTCGGCTGCTCGACGACATCAGGGGCAAGAAGAAGATCATGGTCTTCCCCGACCAGCGGGTCACCAGGGGCGAACTGACGGCGCTGGTGCGGCCGTACTACACGATCAAGGACAATCTCTCCGTCGAGGTGCGAGCCGGGCGATGAAGATCCGCTATCTGCTGCTGCACGCCTACGGGATGGGCGGCACCATCCGGACGGTGTTCACCCAGGCCGGGGCGCTGGCCGCGGCGGGCCACGACGTGCGGGTGGTCAGCGTGCTACGGCGCGCCGACCGGCCCTACTTCCCGCTGGATCCCCGGGTGCGGCTGTTCGCCCTGTGCGACCTGCGACCGGGGCACGAAGGGCCAGGCACCGAGCCGCGCGGATGGCTCGGCCGGCTCGCGGCGCGCCGGGCGGAGCTGGCGCCCCGCTACGTGCCGCGCGGCGAGGGCAGCCACTCGGCGCTGACCCGCGGCATCGAGCGCCAGGTCATCGGCTACCTCGGCGAGTTGCGGGACGGGGTGCTGGTGACCACCAGGCCCTCGCTGAACCTGCTCGCCGCCCGCTTCGCCACCCGCGGCGTGCTGCGGGTGGCCCAGGAGCACATGAACCTGGCGGTGCACCAGCCGGACGTGCGGGCGGCCATCGCCCGCTGGTACGGGCGGTTCGACGCGATCGCGGTGCTGACCCAGCGGGATCGGGAAGACTACCTGCGGGTCGCGCCCGGCACCCGGGTGGAGTGGATCCCCAACGCCGTCCACTCGCTGAAGCAGAAGCCGTCGACGTGCGCCAGCCGGATCGCGGTCGCGGCCGGGCGGCTGCGCCCGCAGAAGGGCTTCGACCTGCTGATCAAGGCGTACGCCCAGGTGGTGGACGACTTCCCCGACTGGCAGCTGCGGATCTACGGCACCGGGGACCGCGGGAAGCAGCTGCGCCGGATGATCGACGAGCGCCACCTCTACAACCACGTCTTCCTGATGGGCCGCACCGACCAGATGGACGAGGAGCTCGCCAAGGCCTCGCTGTACGTGCTGAGTTCGCGGGCCGAGGGGTTGCCGATGGTGATGATCGAGGCGATGACGCACGCGCTGCCGGTGGTGAGCTTCGACTGCCCGACGGGCCCGGCGGATGTGATCACGGACGGCAAGGAGGGGCTGCTCGTCCCGCCCGAGGACGTGGACGGCCTGGCGGCAGCGCTGCGCACGATGATGACCGACGAGGGCCTGCGGGCGCAGATGGGCGACGCGGCGCTGACCACCGTGCAGGCGTACTCGCCCGAGGCGATCCGCGACCAGTGGACCGCGCTCTTCGAGTCGCTGCCGGCCGCTCGGGCGAAGGCCGGATGACGGTCGGCCGCCCCGGCGCTCAACCGGCTCCCCGTCAGACCCGGAGGTAGGCCAGCACGGCGAGCACCCGGCGGTGGTCGTCCGGGGCCGGCGGGAGGTCCAGCTTCGCCAGGATGCTGGCGATGTGCTTCGCGACGGCGGCCTCGGTCACCACCAGGCGCCGGGCGATCGCCGCGTTGGACCGGCCCTCGGCCATCAGCGCGAGCACCTCGTGCTCGCGCGGCGTGAGGCGGCTCAACGGGTCCCGGCGCCGGGCCAGCAGCTGGCGCACCACCTCGGGATCCACGACCGTCGCCCCGGCCGCGACCCGGTCGAGGGCGTCGGCGAACTCCTCGACGTCCCCGATGCGCTCCTTGAGGAGATACCCCATCCCCGCGCCGCCCCGGCGCACTTCGAGCAACTCCTCGGCGAACGTCTGCTCGACGTACTGGCTGAGCACCAGCACCGCGAGACCTGGCTGCTCCGCCTGGAGTCTGCGGGCGGAGCGCAGGCCCTCGTCGCGGTAGTCGGGGGGCATGCGGACGTCGGCGACGACCAGGTCGGGCTTCTCCCGCTGGGCGGCGGCGAGCAGGGACGGCCCGTCGCCGACGGCGCCGACCACCTCGTGGCCGAAGCGGCGCAGCAGGTGGACCATGCCCTCGCGCAGCAGCACGGCGTCCTCGGCGATCAGGACGCGGAGGGGTGGTGACACGGGATCTCCGCTCTGATCAGGGTGGGCCCGCCGGGCGGACTTGACAGGAACATTCTGCCGTCGGCCACGGCGATCCGGTCGGCCAGGCCGATCAGGCCGCTGCCCCGCGCGGTGTCGGCTCCGCCCACGCCGTCGTCCTCGATCTCCAGGCGGAGCACGCCCTCGGTGCCGCGGGCCGCGACGCGGCACCGGTCGGCCCCGCTGTGCTTGGCGATGTTGGTCAGCGCCTCGGTGACCACGAAGTACGCCGTGGCCTCGACGCTGGGCGGCAGTCGGTCCGGGAGGTCGATGTCCAGGTCGACCGGGACGGGGGAGCGCCCGGCTATGTCCCGGACGGCGGCCGGGATTCCGCGCTCGGTGAGCACCTGAGGGTGGACTCCCCTGATCAGCTCGCGCAGCTCCGCCAGCGCCTCCCCGGCGAGCGTGTGAGCCTCGCCGATCTCCTTGGCCGCGACGCTGCCCGGCGCCAGGTCGAGCGCCGCGAGCCCCAGCTTCATGTGCAGCGCCACCAGGCGCTGCTGGGCGCCGTCGTGCAGGTCGCGCTCGATGCGCCGACGCTCCGTCTCGAAGGCGTCGACAATTCGCGCCCGGGAGCGGACCACCTCGCGCAACTCGCCGTCCTTCGGGGCGAGGACGGCCCTGGCGAGGGCGCCGCGAGCCCCGGCCCAGGCGCCGATGGGGTAGGCCGCCACGGGCAGCAGTACCGCTCCGGCGACCGGGCCGGCGATCGTCTGCCAGGGCGCGGCGGTCGGCTGGAGGGGTGCGAACAGCAGGAAGCCGGGGATGCCGATCGACACGAGGACGACGGCGAGGTCCGCCCAGCCCACGGCCACGATGGAGACGGCGCCGTAGCTCACCGTCCGCCAGCCGTCGAGCGGCCGCAGCGGCTCGCTGTCTATCAGTGTGAGGCGCCATCTCTCGAACGGGCCCGCCATCAGGATGGCGAAGGCCAGGATATGGACGGCCGCGAGCACGCCCATCACCCTGCCGAAGGGCGCGGTCAGCACGCCGATCAGCGCGAGACCGAGCGCGGTGCTGAAGAAACCGCCGGTCAGGAGATATGTCACCGCCCGCAAGGGCCAGTTGCTACGGAGATACCCCAGAGGCCGGTAGCTGAGAGCCTCCAGGACGTTACGGGGAAACACGCGACCGACCGTACCGAGTGGACGCGGCCCGGGCGGTAGTGCCAGGTGGAGTATTAGTTCTCGCCCTGGCACCAATGTGCCGGTGGGCCACCGTGGCGTTGCCTTGAGCCATGACCGTTACACAGACCGATCCCGCTCCCCCTCCCGTCCGGCTCCGCGCCGTACGCAAGCGCCACGGCGCAGGGGAGCACACCGTCACGGCCCTCGACGGTGTCACCATCGACTTCTCCCCCGGCACGATGACGGCCGTGATGGGCCCCTCCGGCTCGGGCAAGTCGACCCTGCTCCACTGCGCCGCCGGCATCGACCGCCCGTCAGCGGGCGAGGTGTGGATCGACGGCACCGAGCTCGGCGGCCTCGGCGAGGACGCCCTCACCCTGCTGCGCAGGGACCGGGTGGGCTTCGTCTTCCAGGCGTTCAACCTGGTGTCGGCGCTGACCGCCGCGCAGAACGTCGAGTTGCCGCTGCGGCTCGCGGGGCGGCGCCCGGCGGCCGGCGCCGCGCGCGACGCCCTGGCGCGGGTCGGCCTCGCCGACCGGTCGGGGCATCGGCCGAGCGAGTTGTCCGGGGGACAGCAGCAGCGCGTCGCGATCGCCCGGGCCCTGATAGCGCGCCCGGCGGTGCTCTTCGCGGACGAGCCGACCGGTGCGCTGGACAGCGCCGCGTCGCGGGTCGTGCTCGGGCTGCTGCGGCAGTTGGTCGACGCCGACGGGCAGGCGGTGATCATGGTGACCCACGACCCGGCCGCAGCGGCGGTCGCCGACCGGGTCGTGCTGCTGGCGGACGGGCGGCTGGCGGACGAGGTGCCCGGCGGCGCGGGGGCCGAGGCGATAGCCGCCCGCATGGCGGCGCTGGAGGTCCGGTCGTGATCAGCCGGGCCATGGTCAGGGGGCGTTGGGTCTCCCTGCTCGGATCCTTCGTCGCGGTCGCGGTGGGCGTCGCCGTGGTGACGATGAGCGCGTTGATCCTCCTCTCGGGCGGCACGGGCGTGCCCGAGCGGCTGGCCGGCGCCCCGGTGCTGGTCGCCAGCCCCGAAGGGGCACGGGTCGGCGGTGTGTTCACCCAGCCGCCGCCGTGGGCGCCCGAGCGGGCGGAGCGGCTGCGGGCCGCGCTGGCCGCGCTGCCGGAGGTCGAGTCGGCGGTCCCGGTGCGTGACTTCTACGCCCAGGCCGTCGGCACCGAGCAGCGTGCCGGCGAGCGGCAGGGCCACGGCTGGTCCACCGCGGCGCTCGCCTCATACGGTCTGGCGGCCGGCGGTCCGCCGGCCGCCGCCGACGACATCGTGGTGGACCGGGCACTCGGTACACGGCCGGGTGAGCGGGTGACGATCCTGACGGCGGACGGCCCGGTGGACTTCACGGTCTCGGGGACGATGGCCGGCCCCGGCTACTACGTCACCGACGAGCGGGCCGGCGAGTTGGCGGGCGGCGTTCGCGTCATCGGTCTCACCCTCGCGCCCGACGCCGACCCCGATCGGGTGGCGGAGGCCGCGCGGGAGGTCGTCGGCTCCGAGGGCCGGGTGCTGTCCGGCTCGGCCCGGGACGCGCTCGCCCCGCGACAGGACGAGATGACGCGGTGGATCGGCGCCCAGGTGGTCACCGCCATGACGGTGCTCGCCACCTTCGTCACCGTCTTCGTCGTGTCATCGTCCTTCGCCTTCACGGTCGCCCAGCGCCGCCGTGAGTTCGGCCTGCTGCGCGCCGTCGGCGCCACGCCGCGGCAGCTGCGGCGGCTGCTGTACGGGGAGGCGCTGACCGTGGGGGGCCTCGCGGCGGGGGTCGGCGCCGTGCTCGGGCTGCCGCTGGCGCCCGCGATGGCCGGGTTGCTGGTCGACGGCGGCCTGGAACCGGCGGGCTTCGCGGTGCGGTTCACCTGGTGGGTCCCGGCGGCGGCCTTCGCGCTCGGGCTCGTGGTCTCCCTGGCCGGGGTCTGGGCGGCCTCCCGGCGGGCGGGGAG
>NZ_SMKC01000391.1 GCF_004348315.1 Streptomyces sp. 8K308
GGACGTCCCCCAGGCTCGAAGAACCGCAGGCCAGCACCACGTCACGAGCCCGGGAAGACCGTGAAACGAATCGAAACCCTCACCGAACACGTCCGCCTGAAACAGCAGCGAGGTTAATGATCAAGCTGAGTACTTGCAGGCAGACGTGGTCAGCTCCTGCGTCGAGGTGCTCCTCAACGCGTCGGCGGATTGCTTCTCCTTCCCCATAGGCAACGATCGCGTCCACCAGTCGACGGCTCGGGCCGCCGACGATGTCCTCGTCGCCGAAGCCGAGCCGTCGTACGTTCGCTTCCTGATGCGGTGCCGAGAGGTAGCCGGCGACGTGTGCCGTGGCCACTTGGCGGGCGCGGCTGATGTCGGTGTCGAGCACCACTGCCTGCTCCACCGCGAGGAAGGCTTTCGGTCCCATGATCCGGCGCGCCCGTTCGGTGTGCTCGGCGGATACGAAGTAGGGGTGCGCACCCCAGGCGTGTTCGGCGGCCAGCTGAAGCATCTTCGGGCCGAGGGCGGCCAGTACGCGGCGCGGAGCCGGGTCCGCCATGGGGCCGTGGGCGGGTACCGCATCCATGGCCTGCAGGTAGGCGCGCATGGTGGACACCGCTCTGCCGCGGGCCGGTACGGGGTAGCCGTCCAGTTCGTGGACGGTGTCGTCGACGCGATGTCCGCCCAGGCCGAGTACGTAGCGTCCGGGGAACGCCTCGCCCAGCGCACGTGTCGCGGTAGCGGTGGCGATCGGGTCCCGGAACGCGATGTTGGCGATACCGGAGGCGACGACGATGCGCTGCGTCGCCGAGAGCAGCAGCCATGCCTGGCCCACTGTGTGCGCGGCCGAACGCCTCCCCGTACCAGATAGCCCCGTAACCCAACTCCTCGATCTCCGCGGCCGATTCCCGTACCCGCCCGGCAGGCTGCCCCTCGTAGGCGAAGGTCCAGATCCCGACTCGGCCCAGCTCGGTCTGTCCACTGTCCGTCATCCGCACTCCTCAGGCCACGCATTCCGGAGAGGTTCTCCGTTTGAGGCACGCTACTATACGGAGAGGAACTCCGCTTAACTTTCCCGGGCTCGACCGAAAGACGGGACGATGACGACCACACACGGGCACGTCCCCGCGCTGCGACCGCGGCGTACCGATGCGCGACTCAACCGGGAACGTCTCATCGCCGCGGCGCAGGAAGTATTCGCTGAAGCCGGACCGGAGGCGTCCCTCAACGAGGTCGCCCGCCGGGCCGGCGTCGGCCCGGGGACCTTGTACCGTCACTTCCCGAACCGCTCCGCCCTGCTGACCGCGGTCCTCAGGGACCGGATCGAGACGCTGTGCGGGCTGGCGGAGACGCTGCTCCCCTCGGAGTCCGCCGACGACGCGCTGACGCAATGGCTGCGCGCGTTTCTCCTCCACGCCAGGGTCAACCAAGGGCTGGGGGGCGCGTTGATGGTTGAAGAGCCGGTCGCGCTGGAGCTCGACTGTCATCGGCTGATCCTGGACGCGGCAGCCGATCTTCTTGCCCAGGCTCAGCAGCGGGGAACGGCGCGCGCCGATCTGACCGCCGACGACCTGGTCCACCTTGTCGTCGGGATTGCGCTGTCCACAGCTCGCAGCCACGACGCGGAACAGCCCGACCGGCTGCTCACCCTGGTGCTTGATGCCACGTACGGGACACCGCCTCAAAACGGGTGACCACAGCGATGCCCTCCGCACGTGAGCCTGTACCTGCTCGGTGAACTGTCATCGGCGGCTTATGTCGATTCGTCGTCAACTGCGGCGGCAGGCATGTGCCTCGGTGGGGATGCTGTCGGTTCCCTCCGCTCCCCTACGGAGTACCGTCACGGTGATCCACTCGCGGGAGCTTCGAGCCCCCCTTCGGAAGACACGAACCCATGGCCTACGACTCCGTCCACGACGACCAGGACAAACGCGAAGCGCTCTGCGACGGCTACGGCACGCTGCCCGCCGACTGGAGCGAACGGATCGGCCTCGACCGCCTCTACCCCGCTCTGGAGCTGTGGGACTGGTTCGCCTCCATCGGCAACACAGCGCCGCTGGAGGGCATCACCGACGACATCCGGCGGATGACGGCCTGAACTTGGGCACTGAATCAAATTCTGAACCACCAGGCGGAGTGACCTGCTCAGCCTTGATGCCGTCGGGCAGCGCGGCGATGGCCGTGTAGCGGCTGGTGCGCTCGACGAACGTGACGACCGCCGAGGGTCGGGTGCCCATCACGAGGTCGCCCTCCCAGCGGATGATGCCCCGCCCGGTGGGCCGGCGGGCGATCTTCGGACGACGCATGGACCTGGCTGACCGCAGCCGCTGGGTGAGGCCGCGGTCGATCGCCTGGCGCCGGCGAGGGTCGTAGAGCGAGAGGTAGATCGCTTCGTGCGAGATCTGCATGGATGCGTCACCAGGAAACCGCCGTCGCAACCATCCTGCGATCTGCTCGGTTACCAGCACAAACCCAGCTTGGCCTCGGCAGAGCCGGATCGGCCCGACCGACGGCCATGTCGATGGGCCGTTGGGGCCAGCGGTCGTGATATCAGCCGGAATGAGGCTGCTGATCACGCCGATCTCCACCCTGGTCACCTCTGGCATCCGTGAGCAGGATGCCGGGGCGGCCTCGGAAGTGACGCACGCCGCCCGCCAGCTCGGCGGAGCGATCGGCCTGGCCGCCCTCGCCACGGCCGGCCACGGCACCTCCTGCCAGACGGTGTTCGTCACGATGGCAGGTGTGTGCGATCGTCGCCGTGATGGCCATGGCGCTTCCGGCCCCACAACAGCCTGAAGCGATTGACCAACTCGGGCGGCGGCAGTCCTGGGCGGGATGGCGTTGGGGTTGAGACAGCTGTCATTCCCGTGGTGCTTGGGTGGTGGGGATGGCGGCTTGGTGTCGATCGTCGCTGGCGGTTGTCGCGCTGTCGGTGGAGCGGGCGGGTTCTTTCAGCCGTAGCAGGGCGATCAGGATGCCGGTGGTGCCGACGGCTGCGACGAGGGCGCCGGTGGCGATCGAGGTTGCGTCGATGAGCGGCCCGAAGAGCAGGGGTGAGGCGAACTGGCCGCCAAAGAGCGCGGTGGCCTGCAGTGAGGTGGCTGTGCCGCGCTGTTCGGGTGGAGCGGCGTGGTCGGCCAGGACGGTGAGGGTGGGCATGGTGATGCCGCTGCCGATGCCGGTGAGGACCGGGACGAGTAGCAGCGGCGCCCAGTGGTCGGCGAGGGCGAACAGGATCAGGGCCGCTGTCCAGGATGTGGCGGCTACGCGTATCAGTGTGGTGTAGCCGAAGCGGGCGGTGAGCTTGGCGTAGGCGAGGCCGATCAGGCTGGCGGCGCCGGCGGTGAGCACGGTGCCGTAGAGGGCGACGATCAGGGTGTCGTGGATGCCGAGTTGGTCCAGGCGGCGGGGTAGGGAGACGGCCAGGACCATCATCAGTCCGGTGCTGGCGACCCACAGCCCGCACAACCCCAGCAGGAGCGGGTGGTCGCGCAGCAGCCGCGCGGCGCCGCCGCGGGCCCTGGTGGCCTTCGCCACCGGGTTGGTGCCGTTGGTCGGGGCGGGTTTGGGCAGGGCGAGCAGGGTCGCGACGCCCAGGGGGACGCCGAGGAGGTAGAGGGCGAACGGGGTGTGCCAGGAGTGGTTGCCCAGTGCCCCGGCCGCCAGTGGGTAGATGAAGCCGCCCGCCGTGGTGGCGGCGGTGCGCCAGCCCATCACCTTGTCCCGGGTTCCGCCCTGGTAGAGGTCCAGCAGGGCGGCGGTGGAGCAGGTGAAGACCGCCGCGGCACCGATGCCGAGGACCAGCCGGGAGGCGATCAGCACGGGGTAGGAGTCGATGACCAGGCCGGCGCCTCCGCCAAGACCGTAGAGCACCAGACCGAAGGCGAGCGGGAGCCGAGGGCCGAGGTGGTCGGTGGCCCGGCCGACCAGGGGGCTGATGAGGGCGATGGCCAGGCTGTGGCAGGTCAGCAGCAGGCCGGCCGCCGTGCCGCCCACTCCCAGGGCCTGGCGGATGACCTCGATCAGCGGAGCGATGGTGGCGCCGCCCATCACGCCCAGCGTGGAGGCCAGCAACAGCACTGTCAGCGACGCCCTGCCGGCTGGGGAGGCTGTGGCGTCCTCGGTTATCGCGGGTTCAGCGGCCATCGTTGCGTCCGCCTGCGACCAGGGTGGTGTGCGGGTGCCAGCGGCGCCAGCCGCACGCCCGCACTCCGGGGATCTCCTGGGTGAGGCGCCGCCGCACCCCGCGAGGGTCACCGGAGTCGAGCATGGCGGCGTGAGCCTGCTCGTCGGTCCACTCAGCGTAGTTGACCACCCGGGTGCCGTCCGCGCTCGTATGGAAGTGCCCGGCGACCAGGCCGGGCACCGCGGGCTCGTCCTTCGTCATCGAGGAGATCTCGTCGACGAGATGCCGCTGCCGCTCGGGACCGTCCACGTCGAACGACACAGTGACCACGCAGCCCACCCGGCGTTCAACCGCGGTGCTCGCGCGGGAGCGGTGCAGGCGGTAGCGGACCGGTACCGACGGCTCGGTCCCCGGAACGCCGGGCGCATACGCCGCGGAGACGGGCAGCGCCGCGTCCAGCGCGTCGTCGCCCCTCCACTGTTCGTAGGCCATCAGGGCGTGGCCGTCCGTGCTGGTGAGCAACGACCATCCCACCAGGCCATCCGGCCAGGTCGCCTGCTCCCGAGCGGCGACGGCCGCCTCCGCGACGGCCTGTTGGCTTGCGGCGCCCCGCACGTGCCGGAAGGTGATCACGACGGTTGACGCGTCGGCGCGGGCGACTTCGGGCGAAGTGTCGATACGGCGAATCACAGGCAGCTCCCCAACGCATAGCAGGGCGGGACGACACCCGACCCACCCTCCAAGAAACGAGACTGAGTGCCAGACTGGCACGAGTACCAAAGGAGCTCCAGTCCTCCTTAGGACCTAGGCCCATCTTCGCTACGCTCACCCTCGTGGCCGCCAACACCCCCGCCTCCGCCGACGACAGCGCCCTGCCGCTACGGGAACGCAAGAAGCAACGCACCCACAGGGCGCTCGCCGACGCCGCCCTCACCCTGTTCAGCGAGCGCGGATTCGACCGCGTCACCCTCGAGGAGCTCACCGCCCACGCGGAGATTGGTCGCAGTACCTTCTTCCGCTACTACGGCACCAAGGAAGACGTCGCCATGGCCGCCGAAGGCGAACTGTGGGACGCCTACACCACCCACTTCGCCCACCACGACGCCCCCGGCCCCGCCCTGGACGCGCTGCGCACGTCCCTGACCGCGGCCATCGAGTCCATGCCCGAGGGCTGGGACCAACGCTTCCTGCGCACCCGGCGCCTGGCCGCCGGCACCCCCGTGCTCCGCGACCACAGCATCCTCTCCTCGATGAAGGCGCAGGCACGCCTGGTCGAGATCCTCGAAGAACGCCTCGCCGTCGACAGCGCAGACGACGTACGCCTGCGCCTGCTGGGCGAGTTCGCCCTCAGCGCCTGGCGCTGCGGCGCCCGCAACTGGGTCGCCGGCCGCGGACCCGACGGCTACGACCGACGTCGCGGACATGGCGGCACCGCCACCCTGGCCCGCCGCGTCGAGGAAGCCTTCGACGCCATTCCCGCCAGCCTGTCCCTCGCCCTGCCACCATCGCCCGCCAACCGCCAGTAGCCGTCAGGCCCCGGCGAGCGGGCCGTTCTCCTCCAGGCGAGCGCGCAGCGTGTCAGCGAACTCCTCGGCCCGGGAGAGCTGGACACGGAGCGTGTCGACCTGCTCGGTGGCGGCCCGCTCGTAGGTCCTGACGCGCTCCAGCAGGGCCTCGCGCTCGCCGCCGGTGAGACCGGTGCCGGCGTCGAGGCGGTCGGTGACCTCCAGCAGGTCGCGCATCTGCTCCAGGGTGAAGCCCAGCGGCTTCATGCGGCGGATCACCATCAGGCGTTGGACGTCGGTCTCGGTGTACAGACGGAAACCGCCCTGGGACCGCGCCGAGGGCACCACCAGCCCCGTTTCCTCGTAGTGCCGGATGGTGCGCAGGGACAGCCCGGTCCGCGTCGCGACCTCACCGATCTGCATGTGCCTGCCGTCCACGCCCCTGCTCCCCTTTGGCCCTTCTCGCTCTGGCGGCCCGCCCGCACCCCCACCCATCTCTACTCTAACGTTAGGGTAGAGTTCGGGAGGGCGAGGCCGGTTCAGCCGCTGCCCGCTCCATCAGGCGTTGGACGTCGGTCTCGGTGTACAGACGGAAACCGCCCTGGGACCGCGCCGAGGGCACCACC
>NZ_SMKC01000392.1 GCF_004348315.1 Streptomyces sp. 8K308
GGGTGGGGTCGAACTCGGGGTGCGCGCGGCGGTAGTAGCCGGTGTCGTCGCGCTCCCTGATGCCGCACGTGAGGTACTGCTCGTGCAGTCGTGCCAGCGCGTCCCGGTCGAGCTCCACGCCGAGCCCGGGGCCGGTCGGCACCGCGAGCGAGCCGTTCTCGAAGGTCAGGGCGCCGGGCACGATGACGTCGTCGGCGGCGTCCTTCCACGGCCAGTGGGTGTCGCAGGCGTAGGTGAGGTTGGGGGTGGCGGCGGCGAGGTGGGTCATCGCGGCGAGGCTGATGCCCAGGTGGGAGTTGGAGTGCATGGACAGGCCGAGCCCGAAGGTGTCGCAGATCGCGGCAAGCGACCTGGACCGGCCGAGCCCGCCCCAGAAGTGGTGGTCGGAGAGGACGACCTGGACCGCGTCCTGGGCGACGGCCGCCTTGACCTGGTCGAAGGCCACCACGCACATGTTGGTGGCCAGCGGCATCGGCACCTCGCGGGCGACCCTGGCCATCCCCTCGATCTCGGTGGTGGGGTCCTCCAGGTACTCGATGACCCCGGCCAGCTCGTTGCCGACCCGGATCGAGGTGGCCACGCTCCAGGCGCCGTTGGGGTCGATGCGCAGCGGATGGTCGGGGAACGCCTCGCGCAGGGCGAGGACCGCCGCCACCTCCTCCTCGGGCGGGAGGACGCCACCCTTGAGCTTGATCGCGGTGAACCCGTAGTCGTCGACCATCCGGCGGGCCTGCGCCACGAGTTGGTCCGGGTCGAGCGCGGCGCCCCACTCGTCGGGCTCGGCGCCCGGGTGGGCGGCCCACTTGTAGAAGAGGTAGGCGCTGTAGGCGACGCGGTCGCGCACGGCGCCGCCGAGCAGGTCGCTCACCGGCCGGCCGAGTACCTTGCCCTGGATGTCGAGGCAGGCCACCTCGAAGGGGGAGAACACCCGGTCCGCGGTCCTGGTGCCGGTCACCATGCCGCTCATGCCGTGTCCGCCGGCGCCGGTGTCGGCGTCCAGCGCCTGACGGGTCCGGCGGGCGATCTCCTGGACGTGCCACACGTCGACGCCCGTGAGCCGCGCGGCGATGGTCCGCAGCCGGCCGAGGTGGGCCGCGTCGCCGTATGTCTCACCGAGCCCGTGGAGCCCGGAGTCGGTGGTGACCTCGACGATGGCGCGCAGCGCGAACGGCTCGTGGACGCCGACGGTGTTCAGCAGGGGTGGGTCGCGGAAGGCGACGGGCGTGATCCGGATGTCGCGGATGCGGTGCGGCTCGTGGGTCGGTCGTTTTGGCACCGTGGCCCTCCGGCGGACGGCAGCTGACGGCCTCGTCAGCGATCGGACGGGTACGCGGGCAGTCTAGCCACGCGTCGTCTATATAGGTGGACAATGGTTAGAGATGAAGACGGTGCGTGTCCTGGGCGGTCAGCCCCCCTCCGCGCCCCAGGGCCCGAACCCCAGGGAGAGTGCGCCCTGTTCGATGCTGTCCCTGGCCCGGCCGAGCGCCGTGACGATGTCCTCCTCGCGGGCCGGCGTCAGGCGCGCCAGCGGCACTGAGCAGCTGATCGCGTCAGTCGCCGGCTCCACGTACCGCAGCCGCAGCGCGAAGCACTTCACCCCCACGGTGTTCTCCTCCCGGTCCACCGCCCAGCCGCGCTCCCTGATCTCCGCCAGATCCCGCTCGAGCGCCGCCCGGTCGGTCAGGGTGTGCTCGGTGAGCGGCGTCAGGTCGGCCGGCAGGTGCTCGGCCAGGGCCGCGTCGTCGAGGCCGGCGAGCAGTGCCTTGCCGAGCGCCGTCGAGTACGCCGGCAGCCGCCGACCCACCCGGCTGTGCGGCCGCAGGTACTGCCCGGACTCCCGGGTCACCAGGTAGACCACGTCGGTGCCGGACAGGCGCCCCAGGTGGAACGTCTCGTCCAGGTGCTCGCCGAGCCGGTCGAGGACTGACTTGGCGGTGTGCACATAGGGGTCGGTGTCCAGATAGCTGGTGCCGGCCAGCAGCGCCCGGATGCCGATCCCGTACATCGTGCCCGAGGCGTCGGTGCGCACCCAGCCGTACTTGGTCAGGGTGCGCAGCACGGCGTAGCAGCTGCTGCGCGGCATGCCGAGCGCCTCGCTCAGCTCGCGCAGCCTGGCCGGGCGGTTCTGCCTGGCGGCCAGGAGCTCAAGCAGCTCAAGGGTCCGCGCTGCGGACTTCACCTCACGCACCCCGCCGGTCCGCTCCTCGGACGGCGTCGGCTCGGCGGCGGCCGGCTTGGCGGCGGCGTAACCCTCCGGCGCGCGGTCGTGGTGGCGGTCGGTCGGTGCGGTCATCCGGCCCCTCCTGGCAGCAGGGGCGTGGCCGTCGGGGTTCCGACCGCCGGGTGGACCGCCCCCGGGTGGAGGACAACGCTACCGCCGCCGTCCGCCGGCGCCGAGGGGGCGACGCCGCACGCGCTTCGGGGACGCGCGGTGCGTTGCTGGTGGAAAGGCGGCAGAGATCCTGTGATGATCGAGAAGCGTCAACCCCGGAATTCGGTCAAATGTGCCGTGCATTACCTGATTCTCCGATCCCTTTCACAGGGGCTTGACGACCAATCAGGGACATGGCGAGAATCTGTGAAGAGAACCGCGACACCAGGCATTGCGGGCCGTTGCCCGCGGGGGAGGGCAATGGTGATCGCTGTGCCGGTGTGGGCACCTCCTGGTGATCTCCGGTCGTGCGGTCTCGAATCGCTCCCCTGTTCGCTTGGAACACCGAGGGAATGGAGGGGTGAATGCCGACGGCACCGACTTATCCCGGCGTGTACATCGAGGAACTGCCGAGTACCGTCCGCACGATCAGCGCTGTGACCACCTCGGTCACCGCGTTCGTCGGGCACACGAGCCGCGGCCCGGTCAACCGGCCCGTCACCATCACGAGCTACGCCGACTACGAGCGGCAGTTCGGCGGCCTGGCCGCCGACAGCCCCGTCAGCTACGCGGTGCGCCAGTTCTTCCTCAGCGGCGGCTCGGTCGCCGTGATCGTCCGCGCCGTCGCCGCCCGCGGCGGCACCGCGGCCATCGCGACGCTCCGCTCCACCGAGGCCGGCACCGGGGCCGACGCGCTGCGGATCACCGCCCGCGACCCCGGCAGCTGGGGCACGGGCCTTCGGGTCACCGTCGACCAGGACACCTCGGCGCCCGACACCACCTTCAACCTCCAGGTCACCGACACCGCGGGCGGTGTCCGCGAGAGCTACACCGGCCTCTCGACCCGCGAGGGCACGCCCGGCTTCGCCGAGACCGTGATCAACGGCTCTTCCTCGGTGGTCTCCGTCGCGGTGCTCGCCGAGGGCCGCCCCGACCCCACCGGCACGGTCAGCAAGCCGTTCCCCGAGGACCTGCCCGATCTGGCCAAGGAGATCGAGGTCAAGATCGGAGACGTCGCCCGCACCTTCACCCTCCACGACCCGGAGGACGACGGAGACGCCCCGGCCACCGTCGTCGACCTCGCGCTGCTGCTCGAGCGCAAGCTGCGCTCGCTGCCCGACGCGCCGGGCAGGCGCGCCTTCGCCGGCACCCGCGTCATCCCCTTCGGCCGCCGGCTCCAGGTGGTGGCCGGCTCGGGCGACCCCGCCGACGTCGTCCGCTTCGTCGGCCAGGCCGCCAACGACCTCGGCCTCGAGGCGTCCGTCAACCCGCCGGTGTTCGCCCTGGAGGGCGGCGAGGACGGCGGCGCCCCCGGCTACACCGACCTGATCGGCAGCGAGGCCCGCAAGAGCGGCATCCAGGCGTTGCGCGACGTCGCCGACGTCAACCTGCTGGTGCTGCCCGAACTCGCCGGCTATGCCTCGCTCGACGAGATGGTCACCGTGATCTCCGCGGCTGAGGCGCTGTGCGAGGAGAAGCGGATGTTCCTCATCGCCGACGCCCCGGCCACCTGGACCAGCGTCAACGCCGCCCGCGCCGGCCTGTCCACCTTCGACTCGGTGCGCAGCGACCACGCCGCCCTCTACTTCCCGCACCTCGAACTCGACGACCCGCTCACCGGGCGGCTGCGCGCCTTCCCACCCTCGGGCACCGTCGCCGGCGTCTACGCCCGCACCGACGCCGAGCGCGGCGTGTGGAAGGCGCCCGCCGGCATCGAGACCCGGCTTTCCGGGGTGCGGGCGCTCACCGTCCCGATGACCGACCCGGAGAACGGGCTGCTCAACCCGCTCGGCCTCAACGCGCTGCGCTCCTTCCCCGTGGTCGGCCCGGTGATCTGGGGCGCCCGCACCCTGGAAGGCGCCGACGCCCTGGCCTCGCAGTGGAAGTACGTGCCCGTGCGGCGGCTCGCGCTGATGCTGGAGGAGAGCCTCTACCGGGGCCTCAAGTGGGTCGTGTTCGAGCCCAACGACGAGCAGCTGTGGTCCCAGATCCGACTCAACGTCGGCGCCTTCCTGCACACGCTGTTCCAGCAGGGCGCCTTCCAGGGCACCTCGGCCCGCGACGCCTACTTCGTCAAGTGCGACCGCACGACCACCACGCAGGACGACATCAACCGCGGCATCGTCAACGTGCTCGTGGGATTCGCCCCGGTGAAGCCCGCCGAATTCGTGATCGTGAAGATCGAGCAGATCGCCGGGCAGTTCGAATCCTGAGCCTTGAGTCCTGAGCCTCGAGTCCTGAGCCTCGAGTCCTGAGCCGAGACCGAAGATCGAGATGGGAAGCCGCATGGCCGAATTCACCGTGAACGCCCAGCGATTCGATCCGTACAAGAACTTCAAATTCCTCGTGGTCTGGGACGGTCGCGTGGTCGCGGGAATCAGCAAGATCAGCGCGCTGAAGCGGACCACCGAGGTCGTTAAGCACCGCAACGGCGGCGACCCGAGCTCCCCGCGCAAGTCGCCGGGACGCAGCGAGTTCGAGGCGGTCACCCTGGAACGCGGCGTCACCCACGACCCGGAGTTCGACCGCTGGGCCAACAAGGTGTGGCAGGTCGGCGCCGGCCGCGGCGCCGAGGTGTCGCTGCGTGACTTCCGCAAGGACCTGACCATCCAGGTCCTCAACGAGGCCGGGCAGGTGGCCGTCGTCCACAAGGTCTACCGGGCCTGGCCGAGCGAGTACCAGATCCTCGGCGAGATGGACGCCAACGCCAACGCCGTCGCCATCCAGAGCCTCAAGCTGGAGTGCGAGGGCTGGGAGCGGGACTACGAGGTGCCCGAGCCCGAGGAGCCGTCCTTCCAGCAGCCCGCCTAGGCGACGCGATGACCGACGCGATGACCGTCGCGATGACCGTCGCGACGGCCGGGGAGGTGACCGGGGAGGGACGCCTGGGAGCCGCCGGGCTGCTGGCCGTCTGGGAGGCCGGCCTCGCCACCGGCGGCGTCGGCCGGGCGCTGCTGCTGCACTCGGCCGCCCGCCCGGGGGCCGGCACCGAGGAACTGCTGGCCACGCCGGTCGGGCGCCGCGACGCCGACTTGTTCGCGCTGCGCGGCGCCCTGTTCGGCGACCGGATGGACGTCAGGGTCACCTGCGAGGAGTGCGGACAGGAGATGGAGTTCGACTTCAGCGCCACCCAGGCGATCGCCGCCGGCCCGCCGGCCGAGGGGCCGCTCGTCGTGGAGGACGACGGCTGGACCGTGCGGTTCCGGCTGCCCACCACCGGCGACCTCGCCGCTGCCGAGGAAGCGGTCGAGCCCGAGCACGCCCGCCGGCTGCTGCTGCGGCGGTGCGTGCTGACCGCAGAGCACGACGGGACACGGGTGCCGGCCGACCGGCTGCCCGAGCCGCTCCCCGAGCGCGTGCGACGCCGCATCGCCGAGGCCGCCGCCGCGGCCGACCCCTGCGCCGACATCACCCTCGCCGTCGCCTGCCCCGAGTGCGGCCACCGTGCCGCGGCCGAACTCGACATCGCCGCCTACCTCTGGGCCGAACTCGACGCCTGGGCCCACGGCACGCTGCTCGACGTCCACCTGCTCGCCAGCGCCTATGGCTGGTCGGAGGCCGACATCCTGGCGCTCAGCCCGCTGCGCCGCCGTTACTACCTGGAGCTCTGTGCGGATGCCTGACTTCTTCGCCCGCCTGGTGGGCCGCACCACGGCCGGCGCCGCCGCGGCCGCGCCGCCCAGGGTCCGCCCCCGCCTGCCGGGACCTTTCGAACGGCTGGACGGCGCCCGCCTCGGAGCCCCCGACATCGAGGAACTGGCCGCGCCACCCGAGGCCGCCCCCGTCCCCGGGCCGGGGTCCGTGCCTCGGCCAGTCGGGGCCGCGGCGCCCGCGCCCCCGGCTCCGCCGCCGCCCACCACCC
>NZ_SMKC01000393.1 GCF_004348315.1 Streptomyces sp. 8K308
CCGAGTGGATCAACGCCGTCCGCACCACCGACCTACCTCACCTGCACGCCTTCGTGAACGGCCTCGAACTCGACCGCGCCGCCGTCGACGCCGGACTCACCCTCCCCCACCACAACGGCCGCACCGACGGCGTCAACACACGCACCAAGCGAATCATGAGGCAGATGCACGGCCGCGCCGGATTCGCCCTACTCCGCCACCGCATCCTCCTCCAGTGACCACCACACAGCGCCACCACCGGATACGGGCCAGAGCCGGATCTTGGACACCCTCACCCCGTCTCCGCAGGACTTCGACATAACTCGTCTAGTTCGAGAACGTATCTCCGAGTGACGACACACGATGTCGCGAACAGCGTGCTGACGTTGATCCTCGCGTTGCGGGCTCGGTCCCGACGTGAAGACCGGCGCCCGCCGGATCCTCGGCGCCAGCGGCGCATGGCCGACCTCACGCAGCGCCAGCACGATCTCACCCCGCCTGCGGCGGCCCCCACCCCGGCCCGGGACCGCAGCGGTGACGCCTGATGGTGTCCGGCTGCCGAACTCCTTTTGGGCCTTCCACCAGCAGTACTACGGCGTCTACAAGCGCTACGCCGAGCTCCAGCTGGATGACCCGCCCTGGGCCCGCCAGGTCGTCCAGGACGTCATGAAGAGCCTGGCGCTCCACTGGGCCTGGCTGATGGCACAGGAGTCCCCCAGGGCCACCGCCTGGGCGATCCTGCGGCTCACCATCGCTGAGCAGCTCCGCCGGGTCGGCCGCGAGCCGGCCTTCACCGCCACCGCCGCCTTCCGCCGCGCCACGCTCGAAGCGTTCCGTGACAAGTTCGCCGCCCTGGAGAGCGAGCTGGGCCTGTACGCGGGCCCGCGAGTTCACGGAAACTGAACGGCTTTTCGCGGGAACCCGAGGATGGACGGTCGTGTTCTCGTGTCGGCGAATACGCGGGGTGGGTGTCGAGCGGGCCCGCCCCTGGGTGCCACCCCTGCAAACGGCGCTGACACCGTAGGAGTCATGAGAGCAGAAGGAACGACACCAGAACCGGAAACCTCTATGCAGAGTGGGCTCACATCTCTGGTGAGGTGGCGTGCCGTTATCAAGCGGATGAGAGACGCTCGGAGGATCTGCCGATGATCGCTGCTGAGGCGCTCGCAGCCGGACTGGACACCCCGACATTGTGCGAGCTCGCCGGTTGGCCTCGCAACGCGGATGCCCGCGATATTCGGGACGTTCGAGCAAGCAGTTGCCGAGTTGGGGTTCGGGTTGCCGGTCGGAGCCTGGCACGGCGCCACGCTCTGCGCCGGATGGCGGCGAGGCTCATCGATGGAGAGATAATTCCCGCTGACCTGGCGACGGACGACTGGTGGGAGACGGAGGTCGAGACCGCGGCGGAGCAATCGTTCGTGGCGCTGATCCCGCAATGCGATTGCTGCATCGAGTACACCTTGAGGCTTGACCAGCAGACGTGGGCGGCCCAGCTGCGGAACGCTGCCCTCGCCCTGACGTCGTCTCCGCCGATCGGCCCCGGATGCTGACTCTGCCTCGCGTGCTCATCCTCAGCAAAGGCGTGGACCGGTCAAGCAGACTTCACTGACCTGGCTGTTCAGCGGCCTGTGCAGCAGCGCCCGTGCGGAGTCCGCGTAGCGCATCGCGGTCTTCTCGTCGAGCCCGAACACCACGGCGAGGTGGAGCGGGTCAGGCCCGTGGGTGAGGGCCTCTTCGAGTTGGCGGTCGACGCGAAGCCGTCCCAGTGTCGCGTCCTGCCCGCGCATCGCGGCGCTGATCCAGTGGACGGTCTGGTTGTTGATCAGTAGGTGGAGGTTCGCGGTGTTCGGCCACCGGTTTCGCCGGTGCTCCAGCCAGTCCAGCAGCAGCTTCTGGGTGAGGTCGTCGAGCGGGCGGACACGTCCGGCGATGGTCAGCCGACGGTTGCCGATGTCGAGGTCGTCGAGCATGAGGTTGGCGATCTGGGCGACCCGGGCGGCGTGGACCGCTGCGAGGGCGAGGATGAGCCGCGTTGCCGGGGTGGTGGCCGCCGCGACGGAGCGGCCGACCTGCTCTGGGACGAGCGGTTGCAGCACGGCGTACTCGTATTGCCCGACCTTGATCCGACTGGTGGGGTTGCGGAAGATCAGCCCATTCCGCTTGGCCCAGCGAGCGCAGGGCGACGAGTTGGTCGTGGCGCTGGTGGCCGTGCAGTGTCTTGATGTAGGTGAGGACGTCGTCGCGGGTCACCTCCCGCAGGTGGTCGTAGGGGTTCGACCATTCCAGCAGGGCCGGGCGGACTCGGTTGAGGTAGAGCCAGACCGTGCCTTCCCGTCGCGGGAGGCTGCGAGGGCCGCCGTCGCGCAGGACGCGGGTCCAGCGCTCGGCCTCCGAGCGGATGCCGGATGCGAGACCCTCCAGCCTCTCGGCGAGCCAGCGTTCGAAAGAGGGTTCGCTGTCGTCCTCGAAGATCCCCATCTCGTCCAGGACCGTGACGGTGTGGCCGACCGGCAGGTCCAGGACCCGCAGCGGGGGCGAAGATCTCCGTGTGCCGGATGACGTCGCCCTCGACGTAGCCGGTGAGGACGAGGGCCAGGCCGTGGTTGACGGCGAAGCGGATGTTGCGCCCCCAGCCGCGGGTCTCGGCGAACCGGTGGGCAAGGTACTTTGCCCAGGCTAGCCACGGGCTGGCCAGGTCGGCGTCGGCCAGGGCGAGCCGGCTGTAGTCACGGGGGATCTGTGCGAACAGCGGTAGCTGCCGCCAGCCGGGATCCGGACGCCAGGCCGGTGCAGGAGGCGGCTTGCGCGGGGCTCCCCGCCGTCCTCCGCGCGTCCGAGCAGCCGACAACCGGTCTGGTCGATGAGGTCGCCGAAGGTGTCCAGGATTTCCTGGCGCCGGCGAGGAACGTCTGGCGGGGCTTCTCGGTGTCGGCGCGCCATAGCAGGGGAAACGGCCGACTGCCCCAGGCCGGCGGTCGCCCGGTCGTGACCGTCTCCAGAGAACTCGAAATGGTCATCGGCCGGCTTGGAGCAATGGCACGACGGAGTCTGGGTACCCGCCGGGCACCCGCGCTCATCGGATGCGCCGGTCTCTATGCAGCCGACCCGGCGAACCACTGCCGGCATCCAGGAGGTGACCGATGATGATCTCTCGGAAATCGCTGTGGGCGACCGCCGCGGGGCTGGCCGCCGGAACCGTGGTCGTCGCGCGGCGTGTACAAGCGCGCCCCACGGCCCCGGCCGACTCTGATCGATGGCTCACGGTGACGATCAACTGTGGGCGGGAGGAGCTGTCCCCCGAGAAGCTGCCGCCGCCGCTGCGGGAGTACGGCGAACGCATCGAGACGCGGATCCGTCCGGCACCGGGGGATCGCGGAACGGAACTCGCGGTGCGCCTGAAGGGCCCACAGTCACAGTCCACGCGCTCGATGACCGCACGGCTCGCTGGCGACGACCCGCGCCAGGACCTGCGTCGTGCCCTGCGTGCCGTGAAGTCGCTGCTGGAGGCCGATGAGGTGCTGCAACCCGACGCGCCTCCCACTACACGCGACACCCCAGGCGGGAAACTCGTCGGACTGCTGAGCCGGCGCGCGAACGGGGAGGGAGTGCTGTGAAGGCCCTGTGCTGGGAAGGCGTCAACAAACTGTCGGTGGAGCAGGTCCCCGACCCCGTGCTGCGCAATGACCAGGACGTCATCGTGCGGCTCATCGCCGGCACGACCTGCGGCTCCGATCTCCACCTCATCGGCGGCTACATCCCCTTCATGCGCGCCGGGGACGTCATCGGCCACGAGTTCCTCGGGGAAGTCGTGGAGGTAGGGGCGGCGGTACGCCGGCATCGGGTGGGCGACCGCGTGGTGGTCTGCTCCTTCGTCGGGTGCGGCCGCTGCTGGTACTGCACGCACGACCTGTGGTCCCTGTGCGACAACACCAACACCAATCCGGGCATCGGCCAAGCCCTCTTCGGCGCGGACACCGGCGGCATCTTCGGTTACTCCCACGCCATGGGGGGACTGCGCGGCAGCCACGCCGAGTACGTGCGCGTCCCCTTCGCGGACCACGGCGCCTTCCCGGTATCGGAGGGCGTCGACGACACCAGCGCCCTCTTCGTGTCCGACTCGGTGCCCACCGGATGGATGGGCGCGGACCTCGCCGGCGTGAAACCGGGCGACGTCGTCACCGTATGGGGGTGCGGGGCCGTCGGGCAGATGGCGGCGCGGGCCGCGATCCTGCTGGGCGCGGAACGTGTGATCTCCATCGACCGCGTCCCCGAGCGTCTGGAGATGACGGAGCGCTACGTCGGCAGCGAGGTCATCGACTACACGGCCACGGACGTCGGCGCGGAGCTGCGCGAACGCACCGGTGGGCGAGGCCCCGACGTGTGCATCGAGGCAGTCGGCATGGAAGCCCACAGCGACAGCCCCGTGCACCTCTACGACCAGGTCAAGCAGCAACTGCGGCTGCAGACGGACCGTCCCACCGCCGTACGGCAGGCCATCCACGCCTGCCGCAAGGGCGGCACGGTCTTCATCCTCGGCGTCTTCGCCGGCGCCGTCGACAAGTTCCCCCTCGGCGCGGTGATCAACAAGGGACTGACCCTGCGAGGCGCCCAGCAGCACGGCCAGCGCTACATCCCCATGCTGCTGGACCACCTGGCCGCCGGTGAGCTGAGCACCTCACACCTCGCGACCCACAGCCTGTCCCTGGACGAGGCGCCGCGCGCCTACCAGATGTTCAAGGAGAAGACGGACGGCTGCGTCCGCGCGGTCATCCGGCCGGGCACCTGACGGCGCGCCCAAGACGTCAGCGGGGCGCGGCCGCGTCCTCCCCGCAGGCTCCCACCTCCGCGACACTGCCGCGGCGTGCGTCCCGGCGCGTGTGCCGCCTTCGGGTTGCTCTTTCGGTGGTCACCGGTTCACACCGCCCGATCCGGGGACCGACGAGTGCCATGAGGCACACCCTGCTCACCGGCCCGTGAGTGCTTGGCGGATGTGAGGTCCGGGGTGGTGCTTGACGGATCGGTCTCGGGCCGGACAGGACGCGGAAGCAGGTCTCCTCGATGACCACGGTGACGGTCTCACCGGCATGCGCGACGCCCGGACGGAGCTTCTGCCGGGCGATCACGAAGGTGTCGTCGGCTCCGACGCGGTGGCCGCCTGGCGTGGTTGCGACGGAGGCGGGGGCAGCGGCGTGGTGGTGACGCGGGCGCCGGAGAGCTTCGCGCGCCGCTGATGCGGGATCGGCGCGGTCAGGGTCTTGACCAGGAGCCCGGCGTGGATGACTTACATCAGACTGCCGTCGAATCGCAGTGACCGGCTTCCCGATCATGTCGGCGCCTGCCCAAGGGAGACCACGCCGTCCTCGCCGCCGGTCGGCAGGTGGGCGACAGAATGACGCTACGCGCGGGTAGCGCGGTCAAGACCGCCCGGGTGCCGGCCGGGCCGCCGCCCCGGCCGGGTTTGGTGGACGGTTCGCCGGGCACTCGGTCGGCGTGGTCTCTTATGGACCGGAGCGGCGCCTGCGCGCCGCCGCGCTGAGAGCCGGCTGGCTGACGCAGACGTTCGTCCACTGGAGGTTCCCCCCGGACCAGGTCCAGCGCCTGGTACCCGAGCCATTGGTCGTTGACACGTACGACGGAGCCGCGTGGGTGAGCCTCACGCCGTTCGTCATGGCCGACGTGCGACCGCCGGGTGTCCCAGCCGCCATGCCCGGCCCACCGTCCTTCGCCGAGACCAATCTGCGCACCTACGTGCGCCGGCCAGACGGGCGCGACGGACTGTGGTTCCTGTCCATCGAAGTGAACTGCCCCGCGATGCTGGCCGCTCGCGCGGTGGGCGCCCCCTACCACACCGGACGGCAGCGCCTCTCGGAACGCGAAGGCGTCGTCTCGTACGCCGGCTCCCGACGGGGCGGGGGACCATCGTTCCACCTGGCCGTCCGCCCCGGCAAGCCGATCACGCCCACCCGACGGGACGTGTGGCTCACGTCCCGCTGGCGGGCCTTCACCCGCCGGCTGGGCGCGATCTGGGAAACACCCGTCGAGCACGAACCCTGGCCACTGCGCGAAGCCGGCCTCCAGGTACTCCACGAGACCCTCACCCAGGCCGTCGGGCTGCCCCCACCCGCCACGGAGCCGGTGGTGCACTTCTCGGACGGCGCCAGACGGGTACGCATCGGCGTCTCCCGTCCCGTGGGCCTGGTCGGCCACCCACGCC
>NZ_SMKC01000394.1 GCF_004348315.1 Streptomyces sp. 8K308
GCCGTGGTGTGCGGGAGGGTTGGGGTCAGGGCAGGGACCGCTGCGGGTGGTTGCTCTCCCGGTAGGCGAGCCGGATGAACTTGGGGATGAGCTCCTGGTCGCCGATCTGGTGGCCGTTCGCGCGGGCCCAGGCCCGGATGCGATCCGTGTCCGGGAGGGTGCGCTCGATGGCGCCTTGGACGTAGTCGGTGGACATGAGGCTGCCGGCGTCGTCGATGCGGTCCCACAGCTCGTTGAGGGCTTCCCGCATCTGTGTGTACTGCTGGAGCAGCCACCGCATGTCGCGGGGGGCGTGGGCGAGGAAGACGCCTTCGGGCAGGTACACGTCGCCGCTGGTGCCCAGGACGGCGATCGGGTGGCCGTCGGCGTCCTCGATGAGTCCGGCGTCCGTGTCTCGCTGCCGCCAGTGGTTCGCGGATGCGGGGAGGGCCTTCGCGCGGGCTGCGATCGCGATGAGGCGTTCGATGTCGGTCAAGGGGTGACCTGCCTTTCGTTCGGACGGTGGTGGGTAGCCCGGCGGGTGCCGGGCTGCCTGTCCCGCCCTCGGGCCCGGGCGCTGGAGGGCGTCGGGTCCGAGGGCCGGGCAGGTAGCCGGGTCAGCAGCCGGGTGGATCAGTCCTGGTCGTCGCTGGGTGGGAGGGCGTAGTGGCCCTTCTTGACCCGGATGATGTCGCCGGCCTTGGTCAGATCGCCGAGGACGTTCTGGAGGGTCTGGCCGGCGACCTTGGAGGCGAACTCGATCTCCTTGACCGGGTATCCGTCCTCGATGTCGCCCATCTCGCGGTGCAGCCAGGTGAGGCCGGCGAGGACGCGCTCGCGGGCGGTGGGCTCCTTGAGCAGGCTCAGGCCCGGCTCGCCGGGCTCGTAGCCGGGCTCGAACCCGGCCCCGCCTTCGTCGTCCGAGACGGTGGCCTTCTTCTTCACCACGGTGTTCTCGATGGCGGCGAGGGCCTCGACATCGTGCCACCAGGGGACGTCTGCGGGGTGGGTGACCGGGATGCCGCTCAGGTAGGGGGCGGCGTCCTCCATGTCCGAGGCGCGGAACATCTGGGGTGAGGTGGTGTGGTCGGCGATGTAGCCGAGGCCGTAGGTGCGGTCGTGCTCGGGGATCTCCTGGGTCTCGTCGTAGAAGATCTGCTCCTCGTCCTCGTCCGCGCTCCAGGAGATCGGGATCTGCGAGGGGTCGACCGTCTTGAACTTCTCCGGGATGGCGCCAGCCAGCGAGACGACCTCCTTTGCAACGCGTAGGAAGATGAGCGTGCCGCCGCCGATGATCTGCTGTCGCACCTCGCTGCCGCCGATGAGGTCGGCGAGCATGGTCTGGGAGGCGATCAGCAGGCTCATGCCGACCGACCTGCCGAGCCGGGAGAGCCGGGAGGCGATGTACGCGCCTTCGCCGCCGTTAAGGATCTCCGGCGCCTCATCCACCACGACCAGGATGTGCGGCCGCTCCGGAGTCGGGGTGAAGTTCTTGGTCTTGGTGGCCTTGGACTCCTCGATCCGGTGGTCCAGGACGGCGTTGGCGACGCGCAGCGCCTTGATCACGTCGTCCGGGCCGCCTGCGGAGTAGGCGGCCATGTCCTCCACGGTCGGGTTGGAGGAGCCCTTGGGGTCGGCGTAGATGATCGCCGATCCGGCGACGTGCACACCGAGACAGATGAGCTGAATGACACCGCCCTTGCCGGCGCCGGTGGTGCCGACCACCGCGACGTGCAGGGCACCGAGGGCACGGTCCACCAGTTGGAGGACGGCCTTGCGGCCGGTGGCCATCATGCCCAGCGCCATCCGCCCCGAGGCCGACATCGCGACGTCGGCCGCCGAGGTGATGGGCCTCTTGTCCTGCAACGGGTTGCGGTCCATCAGCAGTACGTGCCCGACACGGGGGTTGGTCGTGGGGGTGTAGGCCAGCAGGGACGGGCGGGTGCGCAGCGCGCCGGCGAGGTCGTACACGTTCGGCTGCGCCAACGAGGGGGCGTCCTCGTTGGCCCTGATGATCAGTCCGGTGACGCCGTCGCGGGCCTGGACGTCATCCACGTAGGAGCGGGGCAGGACACCGGCCTTGGCCACGCGCAGCTCCCACAGCCCCTTGATCCCGGACGGGGTCTGCTGCGTCACGGCGGCCCTCGGCTGGGCGTGGACGATGACCAGGCACTCCCCAGCGTGGGCCCCGGTCAGGATCTCGACCTGGTCCAGCGGCACCTCGTAGAGCGCGGAGATCGCCTCGGCGCGAACCTGCACCGGCTTGCCCTTGGGAGCGACGATGGCAGCTTCCCACCGGTCCGGCCGCAGCACCCGCAGGGTCATCACGTGGTCTTTGGCGGGGCCGTCGGAAGCGAAGTGAGCCCAGGTCAACAGGATGTCGCGCTCCCGAGCACTCATCCCCGGGATGAGCTTGGGGCCGGCCTTCTTGCGCTGCTTCTTCGAGCCGCGGCGCGCGAGTACCTTGCGGAGCTTGAGTGGCAGGATGCCGGTGGCGCCCCACCAGGTCAGCGACGCCAGGCCCTCCACGGAGGGCACGTCCAGGAAACCCAGCAGCAGGCCGAGGCTGCCGGCGTCGCCGCCGGCCAGGCCGGCGACCAGACCGCTGGTGGTCAGCGCGGAGGACAGCATGAGGGTGGAGCGGTGGCCGTGGAGGATGTCCCCGCCCGGGATCATCTCCAGCACGCGAGCGGAGATCTGCTGCGTGTAGGCGGCGGTCGCGAGGGTGAGGTAGCCACCGGTCGCCAGCGTCAGGCCGAACGACGCGGACGACTCCAGGATCGGCATGGCGGCGGTGACGGCGGCGGGAGCGAAGATCGAGCCGAGGGCCACCGCACGCTCGGGGCGGCCGACCTCGATCTCAGGGGTGAGGGCGCGCCGCTGCTGCTGCGCGTTCGTGTCGGTGGTCACGGCAGTGGTTCCTTCCGTATCGCATGGGAGCGGGCCGGCAGCAGCTGCTGCCGGCCCGCTCCAGAGGTGGGAGTGGATCCAGGGAGTGGATCCGATGGGGTTAGTCCTGCTTGAACCAGAGGCGGTCGATGTCGTGGACGCCCTGGATGTTGGAGGCGTCCACGGCCTCCTGGATCGCGCCGTCCTCCCGGGCCGCGGTCTCCCGCATCACCTCGGAGACGCGCTGGACGTCGTGGAGGTGGTTGAGGAACTTCGCGTAGCCCTCGTTCAGCGCGCCGCACTCCACAGCCAGGGAGCGGCACTCCTCCACGGTCGGGGTGTCGATCCGCATCTCGCCGATCATCTCCGCGACGGCGGCGGTGTCCTCGCCGATCTCCTTCAGCATCCTCGCCCGCTCCTCGAGGACCGCGCCGACCTTCTGGGTCTCGGAGTCGAGCTTCTTGATGGCGCGGACGAATCCGGTGTGGGTCAGGTCACTCACGACGCTCCTCAGCGCTGGTAGTAGGTCATGTTGGCCGGGGCCGTCCGGCCGGCGTCCTGCACGGCCGCGGTGATGAGCCGGTAGCGCTCGCGAGCGTTCGCCTGCACCTCCCGTGCCCGGTCCGCGGCCTTCAGCAGCCGCTCCTGCTGCTGCTCGGCCTGCTGGAGCGCCTCACGCACCTTCTCCGCGTACAGCGCCAGCGCCTCCTGGGTCTTCTCGCCGGCCTCCTGGACCTTCGCGGCGTCCTGCAGGATCGTGACGCGCTTGCGCATCTCCTTGCAGGTGTCGACCAGGACCTGCGCCTCCTCGGTCATCCGCTCCAAGAGCTTGGCCTTGCGGGCCATGACGTCCAGGTAGCGGTCCACGCGGCGGACCTCGCCGCTGCTCAGCGCGTCCCGGTCCGCGCCGTCCAGGACCAGGCCGCCGTTCTTCCCCGGCGAGACCCCGATCGGCTCCGCCTTCTTCTCGGTCTTGGCCTTGGCTTTGTCCATCTGCTCCTTCTCTCGCTGCGCCTTGGTCGTGGCGTCCGTCCAGCCGTCCCGGGCGCCATGCCGGTAGGCCTTCGCCTTGGCGACCGCGCGGCCGGCCCGGGTCCCATCGCGATAGCCCGCCTCGCGGGCCGGGCGGGTCGTCATCGGATCCACGGCGGAACGGCTGTCCTTGCCCGAACTGCCTCCGCCGCCGCCGGACGTGCCGCCCGTCCCGGTCGTGCCGGACGAACCACCGCCGGCCTTGCCCGAGCCGCCGCCGTTCCGGGGGGACTTGGACAACCGCTGGCCACTCCCCCCAGAAGCACCCGAGGGGGAGCCGCCGCCGGACGAACCGCCGGCGCCGTGCTGCGTTCCGGCCCGACCGCCGCCACCGCCGGTGGTGCCAGAGGACCCGCCACGGCCCACCGAACCGGAGGCCGAGCTACTGTCCCCGCCGGAGCCGTTCGGCCGGCGACCGCCGCCGGGCGTGCTCGAGGTGGAACCGCTGGCATTCTCCCGGGTCCGGCCCGGGGAATTCCCCCCGCCGCCACCGCCGGAATTACCGCCGGCGGCGCCCGGTGAATTCCGGGCTCCGCCACCGGTCCGGCCATTCTTCCCGCCCGATCCGGAGCGTCCCGGGCCCTTTCCACCGCCGGTACCGCTCTCACGGTGGCCGGCCGACGATTCCTTCCCACCGCCAGAAGCGACAGTTTCCGTACGAGTCACCCGCGTTTGATTGGCGAGCGCCTCCGCTTTCCGCGCTTCGGCTTCCTTCGCCCGGGCCCGCGCCCTCTCCCGCAACACATCGCGGAATGAAGTGGCCGATCCCGATGAGGAATTCGACGCCTTGTCGCTGCCCTGGTCGGCCTCCCCACCGGCGCCGCCCTGGAGGTCAGCGGAGGACGCGCCGGACACCCCCGTGCCCTCGCCGTCCTCCTCGTCGTCCTGGTCCTCGTCGGGCTCCTGGGGGCGGGCCGGCTCGACCGGCTCCAGGATCGACTCCATGACCGAGCGGCGCCGGGGCGCGGCGCCGTCCTCCTGGACGTCGTCCTCGACGACGGCCAAGTCCTCTCCGGCCCTCGTCTCCGAGGGCTCCTTCGTGCTCATCACGCCTCCCTGGCGCCGAGCTACCTACTTCCTACCTACCGCCCCCGGGAGAACTCCCCGGGGGCGCCCACGCGCGCCTGAGCAGGCGTTTCCGGGCCGGTAGGTAGGAAGTAGGTAGGTAGTTGGGGTCAGGCGGTCCGCTTCTTGGTGGCCAGGTAGACCACGCCGCAGATCACGACCAGGACCACGGCGGAGGCCGGCACCGCGGCCGAACCACCACCGCCACCGCCCTCGCCGCTGGCGGCCGCCGTGGCGGTCTCGACCGCGGCCGTGATGTCCGAGGGCGAGCAGGACGCGACGGCCTCGTACTGCTGGCCGTCCTCCGTCTCCACGCACAGCTCGGAGGGGTCGACGTCGCCGAGTTCCAGGCGCGCGGCCTGCATCTCCTGCTCGTGCTCCATCTCCGCCAGGCGCAGCTGGAGCTCGATCTCGCGCTCGCGGATCGCGTTCTGCTGCATCGAGTTGACGGCGACGAATCCGCCGATACCGAGGACGGTGACGCCGGCGACGGCCGCGCCGCCGAGGATCAGCTTGCCGCGCCGGGTCATCCCCGGCTTACGGGCCGGACCCCCGTAAGGGGAATTCACGGCCTCGTCCGTGTAGTTCCCGGCGATGATGTCGTCGAATTCGTCGCTGCTGCGCGGCGAATAATTCTCGTTCGACATTTCCTAGTCTCCTTTCTTGTGGGCCCGCGCGGCGGCGGAACGCAAAACAATCTGGACGGTCTCCAGGCTGTTTCCGGGCAGGTCATTCCACGCGTGAAAAGCCATCCGGACGCCGGCGGCGGCGAGGGCCTGCTGCAGGTAGCCGACGGCCAGCTGGCGGTCGACGCGGGTGACGTGGCCGGTGCGCTCCAGCAGGTCCTGGGCGCCCCGGATACACAACTTGCCGGGCCAGGAGACGTCCGCCGCCTGGCACCAGCCGTAGTGCTCCAGCACCACGCTGATCTGGGCGAGATGCCTGGAGGGCGGCTGGGGGATGGGGTCTTCCCACATGCCGACCGCCGACATGGCCTCCCGCAGTCGGCGGGGCAGCAGGCGGTGGCTCCACGGCGGCGCCTCCACCGGCGTGAACACCGGCGCCGGCACAGGCCGGATCGGCGAGGCCGGCCTGGACGGCGCGACGCTCGGGCGGGGCACGAGGCCCGGCGGTCGGGCTCGGGCAACGCTCATGACTGACGCTCCTTCAGGGGGTGGTGGGTTGAAGGG
>NZ_SMKC01000395.1 GCF_004348315.1 Streptomyces sp. 8K308
CCCACAAGCAGGGGGTCGCCTCGGCGGTCAACGACGCGGCGCGCGAGGTCGGCGGCACCCTCGGCATCGCCGTCCTCGGCAGCGTCCTCAACGACGGCTACCGCCAGGGCGTCCTCGACAACGCTCCGGCAGGACTGCCGACCGAGGCCGTCCACGCGGCGCAGGAGTCGCTCGCGGTCTCGCAGGAGGTCGCCGCCCGCCTCGGCGCCCGGGGCGAGGAGCTCGGCCGCGCGGCCGTCGACGCCTTCGTCGACGGCTACGCCGTCGCCTACCTGGTCTCGGCGGTGCTGCTGGTCATGACCGCGACGGCGATCCTGGCGCTGCGACCGCGCCGGTCGGGCGGGGCGCCGGAGCGGGACGGGGCCTGAGCGCCGGAGTAAGCACACGATCGCTCGAATGGGCCGGGCGGAGGCTTCGCCTCATCCGAACGAGAGAGCAGCAGGGCCCCGTCCGGGGTAGGCGCGCGGGGGCGCGTGAAAGAACGGTTCCCATGCCTCCGCCGCCCGTCACCCTCGACCGCCGGGTGCCAGCGCTGCTGCTGCGGCTCGACCGCAACCCCCTCCACCACGGCTCGCTCGGCGCGGTCAGGTCGCTCGGCCGGGCGGGCGTCGAGACGCACGCCTTCGTCGAGTCGCCGACCGTGCCGCTCGCCCGCTCCCGCCATCTCGCCGCCGCCCACCGGTTCGACGGCGACCCGTGCTCGGACGCCGACGTGGTGCGCGCCCTGGCCGCGGCGGCGGAGCGGATCGGCCGGCCGGCGGTGCTGATCCCGATGGACGACGCCGGCGCGCTGGCCGTCGCCCGCCTCGGCGACCGGCTCGCCGAAAGCTTCCTGCTCCCCCGGCTGCCCGAGGGCCTCGCCGAGCGGGCCGCCGACAAGGCGGAGCTGCCCGCGCTCTGCGCCGAGTCGGGCATCCCGCACCCGGAGACCCGCGTCCCCGGCGACGCCGCGGCGGCGGCCGCCGCGGCGCGCGAGCTCGGGCTGCCCGTGGTGGCGAAGTGGAGCCGCCCGTGGCTGCTGCCGCGCGACGCCGGGCTGCGCGGCGTCACGCTGCTGACCAGCCCCGCGCAGGCCGCCCGGCTCCACGAGCTGAGCCCGTTCGCCGGCAGCGCGCTGCTGTTGCAGCGCAGGCTGCCCGCCGGCGGCCCCGGCACCGACTGGTTCTTCCACGGCTGCTTCGCCGCCGGCGGCCGCCCGCTGCTCGCCGGCACCGGGCACAAGGACCTGGCCTGGCCGCCGCGTGCCGGTCTCACGGCGGTGGGCAGCTGGCTGCCCAACCCGGCGGTGGCCGCGCTCGGCCTCGGACTCGCGGCGGCGGTCGGCTACCACGGGGTGCTCGACCTGGACGTGCGGCGGGACCCCGGCACCGGCCTCTACCACCTGCTGGACTTCAACCCGCGCCCCGGCGCCCAGTTCCGGCTGTTCACCGACCGGGCCACCGGCCTCGACCCGGTGCGCGCGCTGCACCTGGACCTCACCGGGCGCGCCACGCCCCGGCCGCCGCTGCCCCGCGCCGGCCGGATGTTCGTGGTCGAGCACTACGGAGCGCTGGCCTCGTTCGCGGACGGCAGGGCGTGGTGGCCGGGCACCGGTGGCCGCGAGGTCGAGTGGGCCTGGTTCGCGGCGGACGACCCGGCGCCGTTCCTCGCCATGACGCGGGCCCTGCTCGGCCGGGCGGTGACCCGCGCGCGCCGCGCCCGCACCGTTCCCACCCCAGCGGCGTCCCCGGCGGCGACCCCAACAGAGAAGGAGTACGCACGATGCACGACCTGGTAGTGGTGGGCGCGGGCCCCTACGGTCTCTCGGTCGCGGCGCACGCCGCCGCCGCCGGCCTCGACCTGCGGGTGCTCGGCCGCCCGATGGCCTCCTGGCGCGACCACATGCCCGACGGCATGTACCTGAAGTCCGAGCCGTGGGCCTCCGACCTCTCCGAGCCGGTCGGCACCGACACGCTCGCCGCCTACTGCGCCGAGCGCGGGCTGCGCGCCGAGCACGGGCGTCCGCTGCCGCTCGCCACCTTCACCCGCTACGGCCTGTGGTTCGCCGACCGGCTGCCGGTGCCGGTCGAGGACCGCACGGTGACCGTCGTCGCGCCGCACGGCGACGGCTTCCGGGTGGAGACGGCGGACGGCGCGACGCTGCTGACCAGGACGGTGGCGCTGGCCGTGGGCGTGATGCCGTTCGTCCACCTGCCTGAGGCGCTGCGCGAGCTGCCGGTGGGGCTCGCTTCGCACAGCAGCGACCACCGCGACCTGACCAGGTTCAAGGACACCGACGTGACGGTCGTCGGCGCGGGGCAGGCCGCGCTGGAGACGGCGGCGCTGCTGGCCGAGCAGGGGGCCCGCCCGACGGTGGTGGCCAGGGCGGGCGCGGTCCGCTGGAACACGGTGCCGCTGCCGCTGCGCCGGGGCCCGCTCGCCCGGCTGCGCGCCCCGCACAGCGGGCTCGGCACCGGCTGGTCGAGCTGGGTGTGGTCCGAGCTGCCGGGCGCGGTGCGCCGGCTGCCGGCCGGTACCAGGGCGCACATCGCGGCCACCGCGCTCGGCCCGGCCGGCGCGTGGTGGCTGCGCGAGCGGCTGGAGAACGTCGTCCCGGTGCGGCTCGGCCGCGAGCTGCTGCGGGCGACGGGGACGGACGTCGGCACGGTGCGGATCGAGCTCGCCACCCCGGAGGGGGGAGCGGAGACGGTGGAGGCCGGGCACGTGATCGCGGCCACCGGCTTCGTGCCTGACCTGCGGCGGCTGCGCATCCTTGATCCGGTGGTGCGGGACGCGCTGCGGACGGTGGGCGGCACCCGGGCGCCGGAGCTGAGCGGCGGCTTCGAGTCCTCGCGGCCCGGCCTGTTCTTCGCGGGGCTGCTGACGGCGCCGTCGTTCGGCCCGGCGATGCGGTTCGTCCACGGCGCCTCGTTCACCGCCGGCCGGCTGGTGCGCGGGGTGCGGCAGCGGCTCGGCGGCCGGCGGTGGCCGGTGCGGCTGCCGGGCCCCGCGCGGGCGCGGGCGGCGACGGCCCCTGAACCCGTCGCCGCCCGCGCGGAGTAGCGGTCGGACGGTGTCTCAGGCCGCCAGCTGGCTGACCAGCGTCTTGGCCGTGGTGCGAGCGTCCTCGTGCGCCCTGGCCGCCGACTCCCTGGACTTCTCAAGCAGCGGGGCCATCGCGGGCACGATCGGTGCCAGGGTCAGCTCCGGCACGATGAAGCTGGCGTCCATCTTGAGCGCGCCGGTCAGCAGCCACTCCAGGTAGGGCACGGCGTAGTCGTTGCCCTCCATGGGGGTGCCGGGGCGGTAGGAGCCGCCGCGGCTGGTGACCACGGTGACCGGCTTGCCGGCGATGGTGGAGTTCTCGCCCGCGGTGCGCTCCATGATGATGATGTGGTCGAGCCACGCCTTGAGCGAGGACGGGATCGTGTAGTTGTAGAGCGGCGCGCCGAGCAGCACGGCGTCGGCCGACTCGAGCTCGCTGGTGAGCTCCTCGCGCAGCGCGAACGCGGCGACCTGCTCGGGGGTGCGCTCGGCGATCGGCACGTACTGGGTGTGGTACGCGAGGGCGTCGATGTGGGGCAGCGGGTTGGCCGCCAGGTCCCGGTAGATCACGGTGCCTTCCGGGTGCTGTTCCTCCCACGCCTCGCGGAACGTCCTGGTGACGGCGCGAGAGACCGAGTTGTCGCCGTTGAGCGACGAGTCGATGTGCAGGAGCGTGGCCATGAGGGTCCTCCGGTGACTAGCTTGGTAAGAGTGCTGCGGAGCAGTACGCAACTAGTATTACCACAGGGACTTACTTTTCTGCAGCAGCTACCGAAGTTCCGGTAGGATGGTCACATGGGCGAGCGGGTCGAAGTGGGCGAACGGACAGGACCGGGCGGCGACCGATCGAGGTGTACCGAGCCGGACACGGCGGTACAGCGGGTCTTCAACCTGCTGGGCAAGCGCTGGACGGGCGTGGTGATCGCGGCCCTGATGGCCGGGCCCGGCCACTTCACCGACCTCAGGCGCGCCGTCCCCGGCATCAGCGAGCGGATGCTCTCCGACCGGCTCAGCGAGCTCGTCGCCATGGGCCTGCTGACCCGGGAGGTCCAGGAGGGCCCCCCGCTGCGCGTCACCTACCAGCTCACCCAGTCCGGTCTCGAACTGCGCCCCGCCCTCCTCGAGCTGACCAGGTGGGCCGAGACCCATCTCCGCGAGGAGGACATCACCTGCTGCCCGAGCCAGCAGCAGCTGAGCGCCGAGCCCTCCACCTGACGGAGCGCATAGGCTGTCCGGCGTGGCGGATGACACGACGGACGCGACGACGACGACCAACGCGACCACGGACGAGGCCGAGGCTGACGCCGCGGCGACCGCGCGGCTCGAGGCGGCCGTGCGGGCCGCCGAGGGCGCGCTGATCGAGTTCGAGATCGCGGTCGAGACCTTCCGGATCGAGGTGGAGAACTTCTCCCGCCTCCACGAGCAGCGCCTCGGCCCCTACTACAGCCGCCTCGAGGAGCTCGACGCCCAGATCGCCGAGGCCGTCGCCGCGCGCACCGGCGACCCGGAGGACGAGCGCCGCGCCCGCGAGGCGCGCGCCGCCATCCAGCCGATACCGCAGGTCGCCGAGCTCTTCCAGGGCTGGCTCGACGGCGACGGCTTCGGCCAGGAGGCCTACGCGATGCTCACCCAGCAGCCCGTCCAGCAGCCGCCCCGGGTCCGCCCCTCGGACGAGGCGCGCAAGCTCTACCGCGAGCTGGTCCGCAAGTGCCACCCCGACCTGGCCGTCGACCAGAGCGAGCGCGACCGCCGCGACGTCTTCGTCTCCCGCGTCAACCAGGCGTACGCGCGCGGCGACGAGGAGGCGCTGCGCGACCTCGCCGACGAGTGGGAGCGCGGCCCGCGCGGTGAGGAGCCGGCGTGGGAGCGGGCGGAGGAGCTGTACGCCCGCCTGGAGTGGCTGGCCCAGCGCAAGGACCTGCTGGCCGACGCCGCCGCCGCGCTGGAGGACAGCGCGGTCGGCTCGATGCTGCGGATGGCCGGCGACGACCCCGACGGCATGCTGGCCGAGATCGCCGACGGCCTGCGCCAGCGCGTCACCGAGCGCGAGGCCGAGCTCGCCCGGCTGCAAGGGCCCGCCTGACGGCTCTCGGCGGGCTCGCGACGAGCCCCCAAGCCGTTCCGGCCGGCCGCGTTGCCCCAGGCGACGGAGCGGCAGATCGACGCCGCGCGCGAGTACGGCCGAGTACGGGCCGCGCTGCTGCCGGTGTGCGGCTCCGCCGCGTGTGGCGACGCCGAGTAGTCTCGGGCCCATGAGCTTCGCACCCGTGCAGAACGTCCCCCCGACCGCCGTCCCCGTCGGCGCGCCGCTGCTCGATGTCCGCGAGCCGGAGGAGTGGGCGGCCGGCCACCCGGAGGGCGCCCTGCACATCCCGATCGGGCAGGTCGTCGAGCGTCTCCCGGAGATCAGGGAGGCCGCGGGCAACGACACGCTCTACGTCGTCTGCAAGGTCGGCGGCCGCTCCGCGCAGGTCGCCGCGTACCTCGCCCAGCAGGGCATCGCCGTCGCCAACGTCGACGGCGGCCTCCACGCCTGGCAGGACGCTGGCCGCGCCCTGGTCTCCGACCAGGAGAACACCGAGCCGTTCGTCCTCTGAGCGACGTCCTGTCGGCGGCACTCAACCCGCTCGCCGAGCGCGGCGAGGGCTTCGCCATACAGCCCGCACTACCGCGCGACGCCGGGTGAGCGGGTCGAGTGACGGACGTGCGGCGGGGTCGGCGGCGGTCGTCGGCGCAGAGGTCGGTGTCGACGGTCTCCTGGAGGTGGGTGCGGGTATCGCCCAGCTGGGCCATGGCCGTCGTGCGTCGGTCGTGGCTACTTCCCGTTCGAACACCTCCCGCTCGCTCTCCGGCAGGGCGGCGCGGATGCCGGCGATGGTGCTCGGCACTCCACGGTCCCGCCGGGGCCCGACATCCGGAACGGTTCGGCTGCGCCGGGACAAGTGCGGAGTCCTCCCGCCCTGCCCCACCGCGCGCCAGCGCCTTCGGATACGGGCGCGAGGTCGTACCGGGCCGGGTGGTACGGGTCGGGGCCCTCGCTGTACCGCGAGGGCCCCGGGTTCAGTGGGTAGGGGTGGTGGTGGCG
>NZ_SMKC01000396.1 GCF_004348315.1 Streptomyces sp. 8K308
CACCCCCCCATGTCCACACCCCCATGCCCACGGCATCGAACGGAAGGACGACCGTGAAGAGCCGTACACATCCGCTGCTCACGCCCCTGCTAACCGCTCTCACCGCGCTGGCCACCCTGCTTGGTCTGGCGATCGCCGCCCCCACGGCGCACGCCGCCGACGCCGAACGTCGCCCGCCGGCCGCCGCCTCGGCCCAGACCACGGTCGCTGCCATGCAGCCCGGCTGGAACCTCGGCAACACCCTCGACTCCACCGGCTCCGACGAGACCTCCTGGGGCAACCCGCGCGTCACCAGGGAGCTGCTGCGTTCCATCAGGGCGCAGGGCTTCAACAGCGTGCGGATCCCGGTGACGTGGAGCCAGCACCAGGGCGCGGCGCCGTCGTACACCATCGACCCGGCCTATCTGGCGCGGGTCAGGGAGGTCGTCGACTGGGCGCTGGCCGAAGGGCTCTACGTCCTGATCAACGTCCACCACGACTCCTGGCAGTGGGTGATGAACATGCCGACCCAGCACGACGCCGTGCTGGCCCGGTTCAACGCCACCTGGACCCAGATCGCGAACACCTTCCGCGGCTCCTCCGACCGGCTCCTCTTCGAGAGCATCAACGAGCCGTTCTTCGAGGGCAGTTCGGGCGACGCGCAGAACGCCCAGCTGCTGCACGAGCTCAACACCGCGTTCCACGGCATCGTCCGGCGCTCCGGCGGCAACAACGCCACCCGCGTCCTGGTGCTCCCCACCCTGCGCACCAACGCCGACCAGGCCAGGCTCGACGAGCTGACGGCCACCTTCACGGCCCTGAACGACCCCAACCTGGTGGCCACCGTGCACTTCTACGGCTTCTGGCCGTTCAGCGTGAACGTCGCCGGCTACACCCGGTTCGACGCGGAGACCCAACGCGACCTGACCGACACCTTCGACCGGGTACACAACGCGTTCACGGCCCGGGGCATCCCGGTGATCATCGGCGAGTACGGGCTGCTCGGCTTCGACCGCCACACCGGCGTCATCGAGCAGGGTGAGAAGCTGAAGTTCTTCGAGTTCCTCGGCAACTACGCGCGCTCCCGCCAGCTCACCACGATGCTGTGGGACAACGGCCAGCACTTCAACCGCACCACGCTCCAGTGGAACGACCCGAGCCTCTTCCGGCAGATCAGGTCGAGCTGGACCACCGCCTCGTCCACCGCCGCGACCGACCAGATCTTCGTCCGCCGCGGCCAGACCCCGTCCGCGGCGACGATCGCCCTCAACCTCAACGGCAACACCCTGAGCTCCGTCTACCACGGCTCGCGGCAGCTGGTGCGGGGCAGCGACTACACGGTGAGTGGCGACCGGCTCACCATCGCGGGACCCACCCTGGCCCGGCTCACCGCGTCCCAGCAGTACGGGGTCAACGCCGTGCTCTCGGCCCGCTTCTCGCGCGGCGTCCCGTGGGACCTGAACGTCATCACCTACGACCCGCCGACCCTGCGGAGCGCCACGGGCACGACGAACGGGCTGTCCATCCCGACCGCCTTCAACGGCGACCAACTCGCCACCATGCAGGCGGTCTACCCCGACGGCACCTTCGCGGGGCCGCACAACTGGACCTCGTACAAGGAGTTCGCGGCCGCCTTCTCGCCGAACTACAGCGGCGGGGAGATCACCCTGCCCGCCGCGTTCTTCGCCGAGGTCCGCGACAACTCCACCGTCAACCTGACGTTCCACTTCTGGAGCGGCATCACCGTGCGCTACGTCCTCACCCGCTCGGGCTCCACGGTCACCGGCACGCCGGCCCCCTGAGCCCGAACGAGTGAGCCAGACCCTGGCGCCGCCCCGCCGGCCGGGCGCGGGCGGCGCGCAGGTCGATCACGGTCCGCACCGGCGGCCGCTCACGCCATCGTCTTCGCGCCGTCCAGGGCCTCGCGGATGATGTCGGCGTGGCCGGCGTGCTGCGCCGTCTCCGCGACGATGGCCAGCAGCGTCCTGCGGACCGACCAGCGGGCGCCGGGCTCCCACCACGGCGCCTTCGGCAGCGGCCAGTCGGCGTCCAGGTCGGGCACGGTGGCCACGAGCTCGTCCGTCCTGCGGGCCGTCTCCTCGTAGGCGGCCAGCACGCCGGCCAGCGTCTCGCCGGGCAGCAGCCGGAACTCGTCCGCGTACCTGGCGTGGTCGGCCTCGGTCAGCTCGGTGAAGTCGCCGATCGCCGCGGGGCCCTCCTGGATGAACGACGCCCAGCTCCGCTCCTGCGCGGAGACGTGCTTGATCACCCCGGCCAGGCACAGCGCGCTGACGGTGGTCCGCCGGGTGGCCTGCTCGTCGGTGAGCTCGCGCGCGGTGTGGCGCAGGAAGTGCCGGTGCAGCGCCAGCGTCTCCAGCAGGGTGGCGCGCTCCGCGTCCAGCTTCACGTCCTGCGTCACGTCCTGCTTCACGTCCTGAGCGGTCATGGTCTCCGCCTCTCCTCGGTGGTCCTCGCTCCGTCGGTCGAGAACGACGCTATGACCCTCTCCGGTCACTTCCTGACCTGAATCGCGGGAGACTGGCTCCCATGGCGAACACCAGCTCACGGACCCTGCGGCTGCTCTCCCTGCTCCAGACCCACCGCTACTGGCCGGGCACCGAACTCGCCGACCGGCTCGGCGTCTCGGTCCGCACCCTGCGCCGGGACGTCGACCGGCTGCGCGAGCTCGGCTACCCCGTCGAGGCGCGGCGCGGCGTCGAGGGCGGCTACCAGCTCGCGGCCGGCGCGGCGCTGCCGCCGCTGGTGATCGACGACGACGAGGCCGTCGCCCTGGTCGCGGCGTTGCGAGCCAGCGCGCAGGGCGCCGTCGAGGGCGTCGCCGAGCCGTCGGTCCGGGTCCTGTCCAAGGTGGCGCGGGTGCTGCCGGCCCGGCTGCGGCGGCGCGTCGAGGCCCTGCACGCCATGACGGTGCCGGCCGGCTGGCCGGTGGCGGACGACGAGTCCTTCGACCCGGCCGCGCTCACCACCCTCGCCCTGGCCTGCCGGGACGACGAGCAGCTGCGCTTCGCCTATACCTCGGCCGATGGCGAGCCCACCGAGCGGCACGTCGAACCGCACCGGCTGGTCTGCCTCGGCCGTCGCTGGTACCTCGTCGCCTACGACCTCACCCGGCACGACTGGCGCACCTTCCGGATAGACCGGCTCACCGACCCCCGCACCACGGGCGGCCGGTTCCGCCCCCGGCCGCTGCCCGCCGCCGACGCCGCCGAGTTCGTCCGCGCCGGCCTGCGTGAGCTGCCCCGGCCCCACCAGGTGGAGGTCCTGGTCGAGGCGCCGGCGCCGATCGTCCGCCGCCGGGTCGGCCGCTGGGGCGTGGTCGAGGAGGTCGACGCGGCCCGCTGCCGGCTCCTGATGACCGCGGACAACCTGGGCTGGCCCATGCTGGCGCTCGGCTCCGTGGACGCCGACTTCCACGTCGTCGCCCCGCCCGAGCTCCGTGACCAGCTCCGCGACTGGGGCACCCGGTTCACCCGGGCCGCGGACGCCTGACTGCGGCGGCTACGAACGGCGGCGGGGCCGGCCGCCGCGTCGTGCGCCGGCGTTCTGGCGCCTGCCCTGCGCAGTGCCCCTCGACGTGCTCCTCGACGTGCCCTTCGACTGCGCCTTGTCCTTGGCACCCTGGGCGCCCTTCGCCTTGGCGGCGGCATCCCTCGGCCGGCCGCGTGAGCTGTTGACCGTCCGGCCGCGGACGATCCCGACGAACTCCTCCATCAGCTCGGTCGTCCGGTCCTCCCGCCACGCGAGACCGACCCGCGACTCGGGGGCGCCGGTCAGCGGCCGGTAGGTGAGGTCCCTGCGGTGGTGGAGGCGGGCCAGCGATTGCGGGACGACGAGCAGCCCCACCCCGGCCGCCACCAGCTGGACGGCGTCCGCCGTCGTGGCGGGGCGCTCGTTCGCGGCTCGCCCCGGCGGCCGCTCCCAGTCGAGCGTGTCGTCGAGCGGGTGCAGCACGAGCTCCTCGGCGAGTTCCTCGACCGACACCTCGTCGACCGCCGCCACCACGTGGTCCTTCGGGGCCACGACCACCGTCGTCTCGGTGTAGAGCGGGATCACGCTCAGGTCCGTGCGGTCGGTCGGCAGCCGGAGGAAGCACGCGTCGGCGTCGCCCCGACGCAGCGCGTCCGACGCCTCGGCCGCCACCACCCCGGTGAGCGTCAGCGGCACGTCCGGCATCCGCTCGCCCCAGATCCGCACCCACTTGCCCGGGGTCACGCCCGGCACGTACGCCAGGCGGAACGAGGGGGGTGCTGCCGAGTCCGTCACGACGTCCATCACGGCGCCAGGCTATCCGGTCCTGGTCGAGGGCCAGGGCGCGCGCTCGTTACGCTTGGCGGCATGACCTCGCACCGGACCGCCCAGACGATGAAGCCCGCCACCGCGGCGAAGAAGCTGGGCGTCTACCTCCCGGCCACCCCCGCCGAGTTCCAGGAGGGCGTCGTCTCGCGCGCCGAGTTCGACGCGCTGCAGGCCGATCCGCCCCAGTGGCTGCGGGACCTGCGCCGCGAGGGCCCGCACCCCCGCCCGGTGGTCGCGGCCAGACTCGGGGTCTCCATCGCGGGCCTCGCGCGGGGCGGGGTCACCGAGGCCCTCACCACGGAGCAGATCGACGCGCTGCGCGGCGACCCGCCCGAGTGGCTGGAGCGGGAGCGCGCCACCCAGGCCGAGGTCCGCAGGGAGGCGGCCCGCATCAGGGAGAAGAACGCGGCGCGCGCGGACGAGGGACAGGCGCGGCGACCGCGCCGCTGACCCGCGCGGCCCCATCGGCCACCACCACGCCACCCACGGCGGATCCCCGGAGAAAAGTGCCGCGGCGATGACATAGATGTCGCCGCCGGCAGCCGTCGAAGAGGGGAGACGGTCCGAGAGCGACCGCGTCGACGCCGCGGAGGGGAGGGCGGGGCCGCCGAGGTGGCCGTCGTCCTCGACACGCCCTGGCCGAGGGGGGACGCGGTCGAGTGCGCCGCGTCGTTCCCGCTGCGGCTCGACCGGTGTGCGCACCGGCTCCCTGAGGCCTTCGAGAACCGGGAGCGACGCGAGCTGGCCGGGGACGTGGCGCGCGAGACCGGCGTCACCGTGATCGATCCGGCGCCGTGGCTCTGCTCGGCCACGGGCGACTGCCCCGTCGTCGTGAGCGACACCCCCGTCTACCGCGACGACAGCCACCTGAGCGAGGCCTACGCCGAGGCCATCGCCCCCGTGGTGGGCGAGCGGCTGACGGGACTCGTCCGGCCGACGCCGCCCGAGGGCTGAACGGTCACGGAGGTACCAGTGCCGCGCGGAATGTGGCGAGCGCGTAACGCCCGGCCCCGCCCACGCCGTTGAGTGCGTACGCTCCCCTCGTCCGTCGAAACACCTCAGGGGGAATCCCATGCGCAGGACCATACGTCTCGCCCTGCCCGTCTTCGCCGTGGCGACCGCGCTCGTGCTGAGCGGCTGCAAGAGCGGTCGTGGCGGCGGCTCCTCGTCCGGCGACAGCGGCGGGAGCGGCAGCACCGGCGGCCAGCACGACGGTGACGACGACGTCGACATCGACGTCACCACCGGCGGGTCAAGCGGCGGGACCAGCGGCGGCGGGAACACGACGGGCGGCGGCAACGGCCGGCTCACCCTCGAACAGCTCGAGGGCGACTGGTACACCGGCGTCGACCCGTCCGCCTCCAACCTCGAGATCCGGAACGGCGAGGTCACGTTCTACGAGGACTTCGACGTCGAGGGCGACATCTGCCAGGGCACCATCAGCGACGGCCGCCTCACCCTGACCAGCTGCGATCAGTACGGCACCCAGACCTGGAACGAGGGAACCGCCGCCCTGGTGATGGACGGCGACGTCCTGCACGTCAGCTGGTCGTCCGGGACCATGATGGAGATGCGGAACATCCACACCCCCGGTGCCTTCACCGACGCCGAGATGGCCGAACTCGAGGCGACCATCGACCGCATGAACAACATGTGAGGCGGCCCGGTCGGGGCCCGGCCGCACCCCGTCGCCGATCAGGCCTCGGATGGTGCCGGTGCCGGTGCCGGTGCCGGTGCCGGTGAGCGCGGCCCGGCGTCCGGGACCGCCCCGACCGCCCCGACC